>JAZSLS010000102.1:0-23748 GCA_045535465.1 Eubacteriales bacterium | reverse complement strand
ATATCCACATCCAAAACGCGCAGTGCTATGTGTGTGGTGAAATCAAAAACAAAATCTTTCGTGTAGTCAAGGATGTATTTTTCCGTCAAACGCATGAAGAACTCCTTTCATTCAAACATAAAGGATAACCTTGTTTGATTTTTTCTTTCTCAAATATAGTTTTAATGGCAAGCCCACCTGGATTTTTAAGGCCTGGCGCGGGCAGGATGCAACGCACCGGAGGCATCGGATGCACTTTCGGTTTGTTTCGCCCGTTTTTATTGCCCCAAAAGAGCAACGCTCGGTGCAAAGGTTACAGCCATTGCAATCTGCGTTTCTTTGTATTGTGAGTCCAAGCTGGCTTCTCTGTTTGGGAAAGAGATCCGCCAAAGGATTTTTGTACAGCTTGGGAAGTTGTATGCAGGAAGGCGCTTTGATTTTTTCAACGAGGGGCTTTAATTGATCAAAATCACAGAAAACATTGTCGTTATCTATGTAGGAGTGCTTTGTCGGGATATATGCTCCTGCAACGATGTTCTTTTGATAGTTTTTTTGAATGTCATATAACACATTCCCGCAGCACATTTTTCCGTACGCAGCAACAAGTGTCAGATTGTCAACGGATACATTCTTCAAAAAAGTTTTTACCACACCGGGAATGTTTTGACAGTGCACCGGGAACACGAGAACGAGATTCTGATACTGTTTTGCGCAGGTGGTTTCCATATCCGTAAGCGGATATTCCAATTGATTGGCAAGGTATGCCGCAATGGCTTTGCTGTGTCCTGTGTTTGAATAGAAAACTACTGCGTTCATGGCTCTGTGTGCTCCCGCATAATCGCGCATTCGGGGATTTCATCCAGTGAGAAACCAAGCGAGGCTTTCAGTTCTGCCAAAGCGTCCTCTCTGGAGACATGGTTGCTTCGGCTCGCAATTGCGATTTCCAGTGCGCTGAACGGAATCATCGTGCTTCGCATACGGTAAAACCTTGCAAATTGCGAATGCTCCTTGCATTTTTCAATTCTGCAGCTTGTATGTAAGCCTTTGTCACTTTCTTCGGGAGCAACCCAACCGCACTCGCGAATGATGGTATCCTTTATTTTTCTCCATTCATAGATGCCGCCGCAGATCTCATCAAAATCCACTTGTACAAATGCGGGAATATTTCCTGCCCAAGAGGATGAGCGGATCGCTCTTTTTAAAGGACTCAGGATATTTGGAACTTCTTTGATTGCTTCGCAGATGTTATAGACAAGTTGGTTGGAATATCCTGCCAAATTCTTAATCTTGCTATCACCGTATGCGAGCTGTTTCATTGTGGTAAGGGTATGGAATTGCCCTTTTTTTAAAGGTGGGTGAAGCGTTAAAATTCTACCGATGTTCAAGAAGAAATTCAGCACTTTGTTTTGCGGAAACGTGTAAGCAATTTGAGGTGCCATATGATTGAAATATAAGCCAAGTAACTGTGCGGGCTCGTTACCCGCAACGAAATATGGCACTTTATTGATAACAAGCTCAGGATAGAACAACACATACGCCAAAGACGGACAAGCACAGGTGTTTTCGCTCAAGGCGTATAGCTTGTTGTATATTTTTCTCAAATCTTCATTTGATACTTTTCTGCTGATGAATTCTACCGAATCAAGCGATTGTTTGGCATTTTCAATGCTTTTCTTTGCACATTCGGACATATAGGGAATTTCCCAAGTGAGTGCTAACACACGAAGCTTTAAAACTTTGGACAAATAGTACAGTAAGTAGGTAGAATCCTTGCCACCCGTGTAAAACACCGCAACGTCAAAGCGTGACTTCTTTGATCTCGGGAACGTATTCATAATCGGAACGATGCTTTTCAGATTTTTTGTCTTTTCTGCAGATTGACAGATTGGACACCTGCCCTCTGCATCGAATTCAATGCCCGGAATCATAAAATCATTTGCTATACAGGTTTTGCAAAATCTTGCATCACCAAAGCTTGAAGGAATTGCTCTTTTGCTTTCAGATTTCACAATCTGTGTACCTACAAGATTTTTCAGCATGTTAATTTCTTCATCTGTCAACTTACAGGGCAGTTTTTCAACGATTGCTTTTTGCTTTTTGGTAAGCTTAACAGTATTTTTGAACATATTGGGCTGATTTCTCAAGCCGTAATATCTTAAAACATTGCCTTCAAGCTTCCATCTGCTTTGAATGTCGTACATAGCAACTCCTTTCTTTTCGATATGTTATACCGTACTGCTGTAAATTGAACTTTCGAGTCTTGCTCAAAAGTAACATTTGTCCCTGATAATAAGTGAAGTTTTTGCTTTGCAAAAGTGAAGTTACTCACTTCGTTCGTAGTGAAGTTTTGCTCGTTTCACTTGCAAAGTGAAGTTAAGTTTGCCCCACTTCGCTCACGCAGTGAACTTCACTGCCGAAGGCAACTTCACTTGCCCGCAAGGACAAACTTAGTTGTTGAAAGTGTGTGTGAGACACACCACACTTTCAACGTGCGTAGTCCTCGGAAACATATCCACCGTATAAACTTCATTCGTAAAATAACCTTTTTCCGCAAATCTTGCCATATCACGGGCAAGGGTTTGTGGGTTGCAGGAGATGTATACAATCTTTTTAGGAGAAACGTCAGACAGAGCTTCTATAAGCTCCTCGCTAAGGCCTGAGCGGGGCGGGTCTACCAACACCACGTCGGGCGTTTTACCAAAAGCTGCTTCGCACTTGCTAAAGCCCTCTGCCGCATCTCCGCAGAAAAAGCGTGTGTTGGCCTCGCTTCTTCCGTTAAGCGCAGCGTTTACCTTGGCGTTTTCTATTGCCTCGGGCACTATCTCCACTCCGCAAAGCAAGGCGGTATCGGGGCAAAGACAAAGCCCCACCGTACCGGCGCCGCAGTACAGGTCAAAAACAGTGTCGCCCTCCTTGATATCTGCAAGTTGGGCAGCGGTATTGTAAAGCACGTCCGTCATCTCGCCGTTTACTTGAAAAAACGATGCGGGAGACAAATTAAAGCGTTTGCCGCAAATGGTATCCGTAAGGGTAGCGTCGCCTTTAATAAGCCGCCACTCTCTGCCGCAAACAGTGTTACCCTTTTCTTTGTTTATGTTAACGTAAAAGCTTTTAATTTGCGGGAATGACGCCATCAGACCGTCGGCAATAAGCTCGGCATCCTTAAGGCGGTCTCCGTTTATTATTACGCACACGCCAAAGTCACCTGCTCTTGTACGTCGGAGATAAAGGTGGCGGATAAGCCCCTTGCCGGTCTGCTCGTCGTAGGCACGGTTGTCTTGAAGCGCTTTTAGCAAGGCGTCGCAAATAAGCCCAAAATCCTCGGTGTGCAGCTTGCAGTTATCGCAAGGGACAACAACGTGGCTGTGATGGGCAAAAAAACCGCAAAAAAGCTTGCCGTCCTTTTCGCTGACGGGTAGCAGCAGCTTATTGCGGTAGCCGTAGGGAGTGCCGCTTAAGGGCTTGTGAACCTTAATCTCCTTCATACCCGCATTGCGGGAAAAGGCGCTTTCCACGGCACGTCTTTTTATTACAAGCTCCTCAGCATAGTCCAGGTGACGAAAAGCGCAGCCGCCGCAGCGGGGATATGCAGCGCAGTCCTTTTCTATACGGTGAGGCGAGGTTTTATAAAACTCCTCAACTCTGCCTATAAGGTAGCTTTTGTATTCTTTAATTATCTTTACCCTCGCTTCTTCCTCCGTCAAAGCGCCTGAAACAAACACGGCACGTCCGTCGGGAGCACGGCAAACGCCAAAGCCTTCGCCGCTTACGTCGGTAAAAACAGCGTCAAATTCGGTATTGCGCAAGCTTTTTGCCATAGACCGCACCTCTTAGGCACCCTTAAAGGGGAGTGAAAGAGCGTCGCCTAACTCAATCTCGCCAAAGCCCGTAAACGCCATAGCCACAAGTCCTATGGCAATAAGGGTAAGAGGCGCACCCGCAAAGGAGCCGTTTGGTGACGCAAGGCGAAGGCGTTTTTCCACGCCGTTGTAGATAAACAGCGCCAAATCAAAGCCAACAGCGGCAGCGGCACCGTAAACCAAAGCTCGGCTAAAATCGTAGCTTGTGCCCGTAAGCATAATGCCAAGCAGGGATGCGTTAAGGGCAAGCATAGGGAAAATATTTACTTTTTCTTTCATAAGTATACCGCATAAAAGCTCCGCAAGCTTTGCAAATACGGCGGCTAACAAAGCAAAAGTCACTATCTCCAAGGAGATGGGCAAAGCCTTAGACAAAACAGAGGCAATCCCAACGGAAAGAGCCGTTACGGGTATCATAGCCAAGGCAACTGCGCCAAGATTATCCTTTTTGCGGGTAAGGGCATCTGCCCCATAAAGGCGTACAAATACCACGTTTTCGGCAAAAATGGCGGCAAAGCAGAGGGAAAGAAGCTCATTAATCGTCATTTTTATCCCTCCTTTTACGTGATACAAAGCTAATAAAGGCGGCAAGCATACCAAGGCAAATAAAACCGCCTGCAGGGGTGGCAATAAAATACAAGCCGTTTCCTATAAGCTTTTTGCCAAAAAGCTCGCCTCTGCCTAAAAATTCTCTCACAAAAGCGACAATAAGCATAGCTGCAGAGTAGCCTATGGCGGTAAAGACACCGTCCACAAGGGTGGAAACTATGCCGTTTTTATCGGCGTAGTTTATGCCGTGGCTGTAGCACAGACCGCTAAAGGCTATAAGTGGCAGATAAACGCCAACAATTTCATAGCTTTGGGGAAAAAAGCCTTTGACAAAAAGGGTAATAGCCGCCGCATAGCCGCTTACTATAAGTATAACGGTAAAGGGGCGGAAATTGTCATCCGTAAAAGAGCGCAAGGCAGAGATTGTAAGAGAAGATAAAATAAGGCAAAGCGCCGTGCAAAGCCCCATTATCAAAGCACCCTTAAGGGTTGCGCTTGCAAAAACAGCGGTGCAAAGCCCTAACAGGCCGTAAAGCAAGGGGTTTTTATACAAAAGGCTGTCAGCAGCTACGCTTATGATGCTACGGTTTCTCATTCAGACACCTCCTCTGTATAAAGCACGCTTTTCATAACGTCACACGACTGATTAACGGCAAGGATAAGAGCTTCGTTACAGGAGCCTGCGCCCTCTGCCGCCTTTATCTCGGTAAGCTCGCTATCGTAGGAGATACCGCCAAAGGCAGAAAGCATACCGCTTTTTTCAATTAAGTCCTTAGCGTTGGGCACTCCGCCTTCGGTTTTAACAAGCTCTACGGAGCTGATAAGCCCGTCTACGGTAAAGGTGCAAACCACCTCGGCACTGCAACCTCGGCTTTTAGCCGTGGTAATTACAACGTAGCTGTCCTCGCCGCCTGTGCCGCTTTTAACAAGGTAAAGACTGCTTCCGCTTATACCGTGCAGAGCGCTTACGTCCTCGTACCCTGCATTACCGTCCACGGCGGCATTAAGCAGGCTTTGTATGCGTGCGTCCTCTTGATCTTGTATTCTGTCGTTTACCGCAAGACCCGCCGCAAGGGAAAGAAGCAAAGCGATTATAAGGGCAATAGCAAGACTTACTATGCCGTTGGTTTTTTTAGTTTCATCCATTGCTTACACCTCCGCTTTTTTTGGGGCAGGTAAACTTATCTATATAGTAAACAAAGGTGTTGGCTATAAGAATGGCAAAAACCGCACCCTCGTCCGTGCTGCCAAAGTAACGGAAAAACACTGTAAGCCCACCGCACAGCACGCCGAATATAAGCTTGCCCGTAGAGCTTATGGGAGAGGTAACAGGGTCGGTGGCTATAAATACCGAAGCAAAAGCCACGCTTCCGCAAAGCAGGCTGGCGGTGGCAAAATTTGCCGCCTCGTCCATACCTCTGGGGAAGGCAAACACCAAAAGAAAGAAGGTGGCAAGATATGCCACGGGTATCTGCCAGCTTACGACCTTGCGTATAAGCAGGTAAATAAGGCCCATTATTATACAAAGCTTGCTTACCTCGCCTATACAGCCTGCCATATTGCCGTAAAACATATCGACCATAGTGTTGCTGTCAACGCCGTCCTCTACCGCCGCAAGTATAGAGGGCGCAAGCTTTGCCTTTACGCTTATGGCAAAGGGAGAAAGACCTCTTGCCGTAGCGGGTGAAACAAAGTCTTTAAAGACGGAGGGAAAGGATATAAGCAAAAAAGCTTTAGCCGCCAAGGCGGGGTTTAAAAAGTTTTTGCCTAAACCGCCAAAGGGCATTTTTACTACCGCAATAGCAAACACACCGCCCAGTACAGGCATCCAAAGGGGGGCGGCAACAGGAAGACAAAAGGCAAGCAAAAGCCCCGTAACTACCGCAGAAAGGTCGCCTATGCTGCGTTTTTTCTTACTTATCAGGCAAAAAACAAGCTCGGTAAGCACGGTGGAGGCAACGGAAAGAACGCAAATGCTGAGAGCACGCATACCAAAGATGTAAACAGCCCAAACAAGTATGGGGGTAAGCGCAACCAGCACGTCACGCATAACAACCGAGCTTTTAGAGCCGTCTTTTATAAACGGTGCACTATTTTTCATCCTTTTCCTCCTCCTTTGCTTTGTTGATGTAGTAAACTATCGGGATAGCTGCAGGGCAAACGTAGGCACAGCACCCACAGCCTATACAGTGGTTAGCACCCAGTGCCACGCTTTCACCGTAAAGCCCCTTTTCTCCGTATGCTGCCAAAAGGGAAGGAGTAAGACCAACGGGGCAAGCATTTACGCAAGCGCCGCAGCGTATGCAGGGCGAGGGCTTTTTCTTACCTGCGGTAAGGAAAATAACGGAATCGGTATATTTATCCACCACGCCGTCCGTATCGGCAACCTTACCTGTTAAGGGGCCGCCTTTTATTATGCGCTTAACACGCTTTTTTGTGCCGCCGCAAAGCTTGGCTATATCCTTTATCTCCGTCCCTATGGGAACTATCAGATTTTCGGGAGCCAGAATTCCTTCACCGCCTACGGAAACACGCTTGTGTATCATAGGTATACCGGTAGAAAGGGTGCGATACACCTGCACCGCAGTTTCGGGCGTAAAAACGGCAAAGCCTGCGTCGGCAGGGCTTTTGCCCGCAGGCACGCGCTTGCCGTACAAGGCAAAAATAAGCCTGTTTGATATGCTTATAGGATGCTTTGAGGTGCAAAGCTTAATATCGATAAGATGCTTGTCCTCTATGACGGACTCCAATTTTTCGGTAACCAGCCCCTTGTTTTCCTCAATGGCAATATCCGCCTTGCGGGCACCCAGGGTATATATAAGCAGCTTTATGCCCTTGATAAGAGCCTCGTGCTGTTCGCTTACACAGCGGTAGGAGGAGGTCTGCCACGGTTCGCTGTCGGTGCAGTTTATAACAACACGCTTTACTTTGCCAAGGGCGTTTCTGAGAGTGTGCGCTACGGCTTCACCGTTCTTTGCATCAACTATCCCCGCCGTGTCTATCATTTGGATAATATCCTCAGCCGTAAGCGAGGAAAGCGGTGCGGTAACACCCTGCAGCTTTGGAGCAAGGGTGTGGCGCATATCGTTTTTTATTATTACGTAGGTAGTGCCTTCTCTGTCTTCAATAGCCGTAACCGTGCCGGAAACGCTGGCGTGACAAGGCACGGCGCCCTTAGCAATACAAGTGCCTATATCCACAAAGTCACCTACGCTGACGGTGGGAGCGCTGTCATAAAGAGGTATGGCAACCTGAGGCGGTTCGGCATAGGGCTTGGATGCGGTGTGCAGGGCAGAGCCCTTTGCTTTAACGTTTACGCCGCCGGGAAAAGAATACGCCATATTATCATCCTCCGTATAGATATATTTATCTGTATTATACAATACACGGCAAAATTTTTCAACCATTATTCCTATTGAAAAGGCACTTTTTTTGTTATATAATAAAACATAAAGTAAAATTGGGGGCATTATCTGTGGAACTTACAAATAAATTTGAGATAAAAGTGTTTATGCTTTACCTGCTTAAAAACATAGGCGAGCCTTTGGATATTACCACCATAGGCGAGGTAGTGGTGCAGGATGCCTTCGTTAACTTTTTTGACTTTTCCCTTTGCTTTTCCGACCTTTTGGATGCCGGACAGGTTAAGGAGGTTGAAACGGATGGCGAAAAGCTTTACGTTATATCTCCCGTAGGCATAAGCGTTGTGGAGGAGGTGCAGGGTACTGTTTTTGCCAGCATCCGTGAAAAGGCTCTTCGCTCCGCTCAAAGGCTGCTTGCCCTTAAGCGTACAGGTAACCGTATAAGCTGCACCTTGGAGCCTGTGGATAACGGCTATATGCTGGACGCTTCTATTGTTGATAACGAGAAAACCTTGCTTCGTGTGCAGACCTTTGTGGCAGAGGGGGACTACGCATCTCGTATGAAGGCTAACTTTGACGAAAGGGCAGAGATAATATATAAGGGCGTTATGGCGCTCCTTTCCGGGGACGTTAATTTTATATTTGATGAGCAAAATTATGGATAAAAAGAAAAAAGCGGCAGCTTTGGTTTCTGCCTTGGAAAAGCTTTACCCCGAAGCCTTGTGTTCCCTTGACCACGGCGGTGACCCCTACAGGCTTTTGGTAATGGCGGTGCTTTCCGCCCAGTGTACCGACGCAAGAGTTAACATTGTGTCGGTGCCTTTGTTTGAAAAGTATCCCACTCCTGAACTTTTGGCGGCATCGCCCGAAGGTGAGCTGGAGCAGATAATCCGCTCCGTGGGGCTTTATAACAGCAAGGCAAAGAATTTGCGTCTGGCTGCACGTATGCTTGCAGAGGAATACGGCGGCGAGGTACCTAAGGAAATGGACAAGCTGCTTCGTTTAAACGGCGTGGGCAGAAAGGTGGCAAACCTTATAAGGGGCGACCTTTACGGCTTGGGCGGTATAGTTGCGGATACCCATTGTATGCGTATAACCCATCGTTTGGGGCTTACAACAAAAAAAGACCCTCTTGTTACGGAGAGGGAGCTTGATGCTGTTGTGCCCAAGGATAAGCAAAGCGATTTGTGTCACCGTTTGGTGCTTTTCGGCAGGGACGTTTGCACGGCAAGAGCGCCTGCGTGTGACAAATGCCCGTTAAAGGGCCTTTGCGACTATAAAAATTAAACGCAAAGCAAGCCCGATACGTAACGGGCTGCGCCGTACTTACGCCTAACGCAAACGGGAGCGCAATGCGCTCCCCTACAATATACCCGTTGCGCTTTTCGTTATATGGAAACACGATTTAAAACTACCAATGAGTGGCGAAATCGTGTTAAAAGGTTACAATGTAGGGGCGGTCATCGGCCGCCCGATGCGTAACGGGCTGAAAATAGGATGACGGTGATGGACAACAAAAGCCCAAAAAGAAAAAAGAATCGATTGGAGTGTTACGATTACAGCTCCTGCGGTACGTATTTTTTGACAATATGCACTTTAGAAAGGCGAAATTATTTTTGGAGCGAGGATAACAAGAATGTTTACAATCCCGAGGATGTAAAATTGTCTGCTTGTGGAAAAATTGCAGAGGAAGCTATTAATAATATACCTGCAATATATCCTGCTATGCGTGTAGATAAATACGTGATAATGCCGGACCATATACATTTGATGCTTATGGTTTGTGCCGATGAGGACGGGCGGCCGATGACCGCCCCTACAATGTCACGGGTAGTTAATCAATTAAAGGGATACGTTACAAGGCGCATAGGGCATACAATTTGGCAAAAGTCATTTTTTGACCACGTTATACGAAATCAAAAAGATTACGAGGAGCATATAAATTACATTTACCAAAACCCAACGTAGTGGTATCAAAAGTAGGGCGGTCATCGGCCGCCCGATACGTAACGGGCTGCGCCGTACTTACGCCTAACACAAACGGAAATATAAAATAAAATGGCTGTCCGTACGGACAGCCATTCTCTTTAGCTTGTTTAAAAGTTATTCAGCGGTGGTTTCGTCAACAGATTCAACGGATTCTACAGACTCAACGGAAGCGTCTGCGGTAGCGTCAGCAGTTGCGTCTGCGGTAGCGTCAGCAGTAGCGTCGGTGGTAGCAGAATCTTCTACGGAAGCGTCAGCAGTAGCATCAGCGGTAGCGTCGGTGGAAGCAGAAGCTTCTACGGAAGCGTCAGTAGAGGGAGCCTTGGAAGCATCTTCGGTGTCGCCGCCACAAGCTGCAAATGCGGTAAGTGCGAAAAGTACGCAAAGGATAAGAGCGATAGTCTTTTTCATTTTAATAGTCTCCTTAAAATTAAATTCTAGTTTTTGCCTACGGGTGTCATTTTATCACCTAAAAAGAGGAAAGTCAAGAGTTTTTTTGACCATTTATCCCTCTTTGACACCTTGTATATTAGGCGTTTTGCACAAAGATGAACTATATTTCGGCAATTTTGCCACTGCACCTGCGGCTAAATCGTTAACGTAAAGCCCTTTTTCAAACGCCTCTTTAAAGGGTGTTTTTTTGTACGAGGCGGGTTTTGTTATGATGGTAATGCCCTCGGTTTTCTTTATTTTTTTAAGATAAGCCGTGCCCTTATCGTTAGCGGCAAGCAGCAAGGTGTAATCGGGTCTCGCCTTAACCTCCTCGGTAAGCACGTTAAACCATATAGCAAGGACGGCACGGCGCACTCTTGCGGCGGTGTAAACCTTGCCTGTTGCCAGGGCGTAAAATTCCTCCAACGACGTGGCTTCTCTTGCGGCTTTTTTTATCACTGCCGTAAAGGGTGCATCCACGCAGTACAGCTCGCCCCATTCGTGGTGGCGCAGCATCATCAGTATCCAGCGTTCCATATATTTAAGGTCACGTCTCGGTTCTGCAAAATAATCGGCGTAGGGTATTTTACCCTCAAAGCTTTCGGCGCTCCTTATACTGCTTGAGGAGGGGAAAGCAGCGTTTCTTTGTATGGGGAAGGGAGTAATGCCATAACCGCCTTTTTTTATGGCGGAAACGTATTCAAAGCCTAAAATGTTGTTGGGCTTTGTTAAAGCCTCTCCGCCCTCTTTGCCCAAAATTTCCTCTGCCGCTAAAGATACCGCTCTTGGATAGGATAGGCTTTTTTCCGCTTTTATATACGTCAAAGCACGTTTTTTAATAAGGTCGGCGTCGGCAGTAGCTGCCATTTTTTTAAAAACGGCGGGGTTTTCCTCCACGCCAAAGCACAAGGAGTCGGCCCCTATGGCGGCTGCAATATGCACACCTGCAGCGGCAAAATCCTCCGCAGAGGCGGAAGAGTAGGGAAAAGGCAGCTCCACAACCAAATCAAGCCCCGCTTTAACGGCAGCGGCAGCACGGTTGTATTTGTCTGCCACGGCAAGGCTGCCACGCTGAACGGTAGCGCCGCTCATAATGCCCACGCAAAGCTTGCTGTTTTCCTTCATTATATCTATTTGATGCTTGTGCCCGAAGTGAAAAGGGTTGTATTCGCAAATAACAGCCATAACGCTAAATTGTTTTTCCATAATCTTGCACCTTTTCTATTGCAATTAGTGAATTTTGGTAGTATAATATATAGGTATGAATTAAATTTTTATTTTTTTAAGGAGAACGGTATGTTTATATTAGTTGTAAACGCAGGCAGCTCTTCCCTTAAGTATCAGCTTTTTGATATGGATAAGGAGCAGGTGCTTGCAAAGGGTCTTTGTGAAAGAATAGGCATTGACGGCGCAATTAAGCACGACAATCTTGTAAACGGCAACGTTTATAAGGCAGAGGTGGCTATGCCCACTCATAACGAAGCAACCAAGGCTATGATAGATGCCCTTTTGGATGCTGAATACGGCGTTATCAAGAGCGTTAGCGATATTTCCGCTATCGGTCACCGTGTGGTACAGGGCGGTCCTTGGCTTACCAAGCCCACTCTTGTTACCGATGAAACCATTGCTATTCTTGAACGTTGTATTGACCTTGCTCCTCTTCACACCAAGCCTCACCTTCAGGGTATTGCAGGCTGCAAGGCGGTTATGCCCGACACTCCTATGGTTTTGGTTATTGATACTTCCTTCCACTCCACTATGCCCGACTACGCTTGCACCTATCCTATTGACATTAAGGTTGCAAGAAAGCACAATATTAAGCGTTACGGCGCTCACGGTACTTCTCACCGTTACGTTGCGCAGGAATGTGCAAAGTATCTTGACAAGCCCGTAGAGGAAACTAAGATAATCACCTGCCATCTCGGCAACGGCTCTTCCATAAGTGCAGTTAAGGGCGGCAAGGTTATTGATACCAGTATGGGCTTTACTCCTCTTGACGGTATCATAATGGGCTCTCGTTGCGGCGCAATTGATGCGGCTATCGTTCCTTTTGTTATGGAAAAGGAAGGCATTAAGGTAGAGGATATGGGCAACTGGATGAACAAGAAGTGCGGTCTTCTTGGCGTTTCCGGTGTTTCCAGCGACCTTCGTGACGTTCACGCCGCTATGGATGCAGGCAACGACGATGCTCGTCTTGCTTACGACATTTTGGCTTACGGCATTAAGAAGTTCATTGGCTCCTACACCGCTGCTATGAACGGTGTTGACGCTATCGTGTTTACCGCAGGTATCGGCGAAAACGACAAGGCTGTTCGTGTTGACGCACTTAAGGACCTTGACTATCTCGGCATTAAGGTTGACGAGGAAAAGAACGCCAACGCACGCAATCTTCCCGCACCCTGCGATATCTCTGCAGACGGCTCCAAGGTTCGCGTTTTTGTTATCCCCACCAATGAAGAGCTTGTTATTGCAAGAGATACCAAGGCTGTTCTTGAAGCTTAGTGTTTACATTTTAACACATAATATTAATAAGGTAAAGTCTTTTCACGGCTTTACCTTGTTTTTTTGCAAAACAAAGGGGCTTGGTTTTTGCCAAGTCCCTTCATTGATGAAATATAGTTATCTGTCTGCTTCGATTAAGAAAGCATAGAATAAATGTCAAATGTAGTATCGCTGTTGCCGGTGAGAATGATAAAGAAGAAATAATTGTCTATCTTACGAACAAGAACAATCTGTTCAATGGTAGTGTCCAAAACAGAAGAGGTAGCGCAAATGCCTATATATTCCTCAGCGCCAACGGGCAAGGAAAGAATTTCTTCGTCTACGGTGTAGCCAATACTTTGAAACAATTTAGCCATCTCTTTTGCGTAATCGATTGCAGAAAGCTCGGTGTTTTGGTCGGGAGCCTTTTCATAGCCTGCCATCAAGATGTCACCGGAGTCAACGGTGGCAGCACGCATACAGTAAAGAGAGCCAAGCTCGTCAAGCTTTGCATCAAAAACGTCGTCTGCAACGTCTTCAGCAGAGGCTTCCGTAATGGCTGCTATAGCAGCATCGTCACTAAAGCTCCAGCCTTCGGTAAGGGTAACGGTAAGACCTGTAAATTCGTTGGTATAAACATTGCCGTTTATAACGCCCTTCTTGGAAGAAGCTACAACGTCGGCAGAGGGCTCCTCGGTGGTTTCTTCGGAGGGCTCTTCAGAGGGTTCTTCAGAGGGTTCTTCGGAGGGCTCTGTTTCTACAGAAGTATCAGCAGAAGCGTCGGTAGAAGCGTCGGCAGTAGAATCAACGGAAGCGTTGTCGGAAACTTCTGCAGAGGAGTCAAACTTGGAGGAATCGTCCTTGCTATCGGAGGTATCGCTGCCGCCACAAGCAACGAGAGCGCATACCATAACCAGTGCGAGGATAAGTGCTAAAAACTTTTTCATAATTTTCTCCTTTTTTATTATACGGTTCTAGCCGTTTTGTTTGTACTTAATGCCGCTTAGGAAAGCATAGTAAATAAGCTGTCAAGAGGCTCACTGCCCAGCTCAAAGTCAGCGGATGTTGTAACGGTGAAAAAGTATCCGTCTATCTTGCGGGTATAGTTGCGTTGCAAATAAGCAACAAGCTCGCCCGAAACACCGGAATTGAATACTGTATATTGAAAACCGCCGATTTGAGTGGTTGAACAGTCGGTGTCGTAGTCGTACGCAGGATAAATATCCACAACGCCTTCAGCAAAAAACGGTATATATTCCGCTTCGTTAAGGTCGGCAAGCTCGCCCGCAGCCTTTTCGATGCGTATAAGCACGTCGGTGCCATCGTCGGCATTGGTGTAAGCCTCCATACAATAAACGGCACCAAACTCATCAAGTGTTGCATCAAAAACGTTTTCGGCAAGCTTTTCGGTATCAATTCGTGAAATCCTTGCTAAATCAGCATCACCCTGAAAGCTCCAGCCTTCGGGCAGGGTAACGGTAAGGGCAGCCCATTCGTTGATATAAACATTGCCGTTTATAACGCCCTTTTTGGAAGAAGCTACAACGTCTTCAGAGGGCTCCTCGAAGGGTTCTTCGGAGGGCTCTGTTTCTACAGAAGTATCAGCAGAAGCATCAGCAGAAGCGTCGGTAGAAGCATCGGAAGTAGAATCAACGGAGGAGTCAACCTTGGAGGAATCGTCCTTGCTATGGGAGGCATCGCCGCCGCAAGCAACGAGAACGCATACCAAAACGAGTGCGAGGATAAGTACTGAAAAATTTTTCATAATTTTCTACTTTGGTTAATAACGGAAAACTTACAACCGCTCGTGCGGTGTAATTTATTAAACCCTCCGTGTAGATATCATACACACTTACATACGTATTGTCAATAGTTTTTTTGCATTTTTTTAAAATATACGGCTTTTACCATTTTTTAGCTAAGTAGCTTGCAAGGGGAGCCGCCAACACAGAGATAAGTATAGCAGGGGGGATATCCAGCACCGAGTGCTGCTTTAAAAACACGGTGGATATACTTATAAGCACAGTGATAATAAACATAACTATGCGTATAGACCATTTTTTAAAGTGAGGGGCGTTCCAGGATGCGTAAAACACCGCAACGGAGCCTATAACGTGAAGAGAAGGGCACACGTTGGTGTTGGTATCAAAATCATAGTACCAATGAATAAAGTCAATAAGTGCGTTGCTTCTTGTTATATCATAAGCTCTAAGGTCCTGCTGGTTGGGAAAAACAAGATATATAATAATAGTAACCGTATACGTAATTATAATAAACCACATATACTTTTTAAAGCTATGTATGTCCCACAACAGAGTGTAAAACAGCATACCTATCAAAAAGATAAACCAAAACAGGTAGGGGAACAAAAACCACTCGAAAAACGGAACCACGTCATCCAGCGCACAGTGCATAGAATGGTAGCTTTCGAACTTTATAAGACGCTCTACGGCGAAAAACATAAAGCCGTAAAGGGGCCAATAGAGAAGCAGAAGCAAATGCTTAAACCTGTCGCTTTTTATGTTGGAAAGCCTAAGGTCTTTATAGCTGTACATCATTATCCTCCCTATGTAAAAAGTCGCATATAATGTCCGTAGAGTTACCGGGCGCCGTTTTTTTCATAGCGGAGGACATAGAGGCAAGCTTTGCCGGAGTTTTATACAGCTTTACTGCATAGTCTGCCACGTGCCTTTTAGGCTCAATGGACATACCGCCGTCGTTGAAGAAGCGCCTGTTGTATTTTTCACAACCGCCAATTACTCCAACTAAAAGCATAGGAAGCTTTTTAGCCAAAGCCTCGGTACAGGTAAGACCGCCTGCCTTGGTAATAATAAACTCTGCGCTATCCATATAAAGAGATATATTGTTGGTAAAGCCAAGCACACGCACGTTTTGGGGCAGCTTAAGGCTATCCAGTCTTTTCTTAAGCTTTTGGTTGTTGCCGCATATTACCGTAAGGTAAGCGTCGGAGGGAAGCTTTTTGGAAAGCTCCACCGTTAAATCCTTTAAAGGGCCGCAGCCCATACTGCCGCAGGCAACAAGCACGTTGCGCTTGTCCTCGGGTATGCCAAGCAGCTTCTTTGCTTCTTCCTTTTCCACCTTTTCGTAAAATTGGTTTCTTACGGGTATCCCCGAGGGGCAAAGCTTGTGTTCGGGGATATAGCAGTTTACAAAACAGCTTTTAAGGCTTTCGTGAGGGATAAAATAGGTATCCATTTTTGTTTTATCCACAGGAGGAGCGCAGGTGTAATCGGTTGCGACAAAGGCGGTTTTTGGCTTAAGGCTTCCTTCTCTTTCTGCCAAGGTATACATATACGCCGAAAAGGGATGGGTACACACAACCACATCGTAGCCGCCGTTTTTAACCGTTTCCGTCAGCTTTTTTGTGCCGCGCATAAGCAAACGGGTAAGAATATGCACGTCGTCGCTGCCATCCTGACCCTTTTCCATCATTCTGTAGCCTGCGTTAAACAAAAAGGGCGTACGCCTGTATATACGGACGTGCCAATTGGCCACAAAATCGGAGGTAGCGGGAGAAAGGAAGGACAGCGCATCAATAATTTCGCAGTTGTCACCGCGCGCCCGCAAGGCAGTAGCTATGGCTTTTGCTGCTGCGTTGTGACCTTCACCCGTGTTACAGGGTAAAAACAACACTTTCATTATTCTTCTTCCTTTCCAATGCTGACAATGCTTACACCGTGTTTTCCGCCCATATACGTAGAAAGATAAAACCAAAAGGACATAAACATAGCCACAATATCAAGCACCGCTATGATAATAGCGCCGTCGTTAGACATTTCCGGCATAACCATAAGTATTATCATACTTGCAAAAAGCACTGCCGTACAAACCTTACCTGCCATTAAAGCTCCGCTAAGCATACGTCCCTTGCTTAAGATGAAAATTCCCATAGCAAGCATAAACAGCTCCTTAGCTACAAAAACGCCCAAAACCCAGAAAAGGGGAATGAAACGGGTGGCAAGGCAGATAAGCACCGTGAGCTGAGTAAGCTTATCGGCAACGGGGTCAAGTATCTTGCCCAGCGTGCTTATCATATTGCATCTTCTTGCTATAATGCCGTCAAGAAAGTCGGTTATCATAGACACAGCCATTATTGCGGCGGCAATATGAAAATCCTTTGTGCTTTCGGCAGATAGATACATAAAGGCGTACAAGGGAATAAGCGCAATGCGCACCATACTAAGTATATTAGGTATTGTAAAAACTTCGTTTTTTATCTGTTTTTTAGTCAAAGCAAACACATCTTTTCTTATCGGTAGTTATAATTACTTGCTGCTTATGCAGGAGCGGTTTTTAATAACGTAGTCCACTCCCGAAACAAGGGCAAGGGCAACGGATATCCACACCAACACGTCTGCGCTAATCTTAAGAGGGGTGGAGTCCAAGGGATAAAGCAGCATAACGGCCATAATGCACACTGCCTGAGAAATGGTCTTAAGCTTGCCCCATTTGGAGGCGGCAACAACCACGCCCTTGTCGGCGCAAACCAGCCTTAGCCCGCTTATAAAAAACTCACGGGACAAAATAACGATAACCGCAATAGGGTGTATCATTTTCATATAGCAAAGCATAATAAGCGCCGCTGCCGAAAGAAGCTTGTCGGCAATAGGGTCCATAAGCTTGCCAAAGTCCGTTACCTGCTTGTTTTTGCGGGCAAGGTAACCGTCCAAAGCATCGGTAGCGTAAGCAAGGGCAAAAACCCCTGCCGCTATAAAAATATTAAAATCAAAGGGCAGATAAAAACAGGCTATAAAAAAGGGTATCATAGCCATCCTTAACATTGTTAGCTTGTTTGGCAGGTTCATAGTCTACCTCCGCAATTAATTTAGGCGTTTTTCTTTGCCTCAAGAGAAGCCGCAAGAGCGGCAAACCTGGGGCGGTTATATCTTTGTATAATAATAAAAGGAACGTTGCCCAAAGCATACAAAACGCTGACAGAAACACCGCCTACGCCTTGCCACACAAAAACACAGCCCCAGCCAAAAACCATAAGCGCCGTGTGTACGGTCTCTGCTACGCAGGTTTCCGCCACAAGCCTTTCCATCTGCTCCTTATCGGGATGGCCGGATACTGTTTTAGAGGTCATTTTTTTAATAATACGGCTAACGTCCGGTACCTTGGTTTTCCATTTTTTAACCCCAAGGCGTTCGTATATCCTGCCGCCGTTTTCCCAAGCATAGGAACGGTAAGGAAAAGCCTTGTGGTTAAAGCTTTTTCGGGGCAGGCACATACCTATAACGGTGGAGGCAAGCCCCACCAAAGCCAAATATATAATGCAGTTTAAAAATTTTATAGGGATACACCTCTTACCACTGATTATAGTCGGATGATAACATCCTAAAATTAATCCAATATAAACTCAAAGCAGGCCGTGACGTGAAATTGCACCAAAAAGCCTGTCCTTTAACCCCTTGTCGTTTTCGGAGAGGGAGGCTATAAGCGCCTTTATGCGTTCCCTTTCCGTGTTTCCGTCCTCGGGGCATACCTTGCCGCAAACCTCAATGCCTTCCCTGCGTATAAAGCCCGTTACCAGCTTTTCGGGCAGGTAAATAAGGGGACGTATAACGGTAACCTCTTGTCTGTCAAGAAAGGTTTTTGCTTTAAAGCAGCCAATGCGCCCTTCGTTTACAAGGTTCATAAAAAAGGTTTCTATGGCGTCGTCAAAATGGTGCCCCAAAGCAATAGTGGTGCAGCCCATTTCCTTTGCCGCCGTGTGCAAAGCGCCGCGGCGCATACGAGCGCAAAGAGAGCAAGGGCATTTTTCCTTACGCAGGTCAAAAACCACCTGCTTTATTTCGGTTTTTACTATATTAAGCGGTACCTCCAGCTCCTCGCACAGTCTTATAACGGGTGAAAAATCAGCCCCTTCAAAGCCTGCGTCAATGCAAAGCGCCTTTACCGAAAAGCGTGCGGGATGAAAACGGGACAAAGCCACCATAGCACAAAGCAGGGTAAGGCTGTCCTTGCCGCCGCTTACGCCTACGGCAACGGTCTCACCTTGCCTTATCATATCAAAATCGTCAACTGCACGGCGTACGTAGCTTAGTATGCTTTGTATGTCCTTAAACCTTCTCATAAACGCTGTAACTCCATTGTATTCTATCAATATATTATATACCTAAGCGAGAAATTTTTCAAGCCCTAAATGCTGCGTGTGTACTAAAAGCTTCAAAAAAAGTGAAACTGCATCTTTCGTTTTGCTAAGAAATTAAAGAAAAACGCAGGAAAAAGCACATTTTTTAAAAAAATTTAAAATTAGCTATTGACAAACACGTTTTTTGTGCTATAATTGGCAAGGAAATCAAAATTAAACTTTTTATGTAATGGAGGAAATCTCTTATGTCCACATTTATGGCAAAAAAAGAGGATATAAAGCGCAGCTGGTATATTATAGATGCAGCAGGCAAGCCTCTTGGTAAGGTTGCAGTTCTTGCAGCTACCATTCTTAACGGCAAGCACAAGCCCGAATATACTCCTCACGTTGACTGCGGCGACTGTGTTGTTGTTATCAACGCATCCCAAGCAGTTCTTACAGGTAAGAAGCTTGAGCAAAAGTTTTACTACCGTCACAGCGGTTACGTTGGCGGCCTTAAGGCTACCAAGTACGGCACTCTTATGCAGACCAAGCCCGAACTTGCAGTTACTCTTGCAGTTAAGGGTATGCTTCCCAAGAACAAGATAGGTAGCGCAAGCCTTACCCGTCTTCTCGTTTACAGGAACGCTGAGCATAAGCAGCAGGCTCAACAGCCCATCGCTGTTGAGGTTAAGTAATACAGGAGGTAGTAAGATATGTATACACCTAAGAAACCTTATTTCTACGGCACCGGCAGAAGAAAGTCTTCTGTTGCACGTGTTCGTCTTATCCCCGGCAGCGGTGTTATCACCATTAATAAGAGAGATATAGATGACTACTTCGGTCTTGATACCCTTAAGCTCGTTGTTCGCCAGCCCTTTGGCGTTACCGGTACCGAAGGTAAGTTTGATATGATAGTTTCCGTTTGCGGCGGTGGCGTTTCCGGTCAGGCAGGCGCTATCAGACACGGCGTTTCCCGTGCTCTCCTTCAGGCAAGCGAAGAGTATAAGCCCCTTCTCAAGAAGGCAGGCTTCCTCACTCGTGACCCCAGAATGAAGGAAAGAAAGAAGTACGGTCTCAAAGCTGCAAGAAGAGCTTCTCAGTTCAGCAAGCGTTAACAGTTTATATTTCCGTATTGCGTGGTGCGGTGGCAAGCAAGCCGCCGCACTATTTGTAATTTTAAGAGGTATTTATGGAAAATATTAAAAATGCAATAGCTCTTGCCGTAAGCAAGGCGCTGGACGGCGCCGTTTCCGTGGACGATGTGCTTTCCGCTATGGAAATACCTGCTGACTCCAAGAACGGTGACCTTGCTATGCCCTGCTTCCGTTTCAGCCGTGTTCTTCGTAAGGCTCCGCCTGTTATCGCTTCCGAGCTTAAGGCGGCTGTTGATGGTATAGACGGCGTTAAGGAGATAAACGCTGTGGGCGGTTATCTTAACTTTTTCCTTTCCCCCTCCTATTATACCGACACACTTAAGCGCATTAACTCTACCAAAAGCTTTGGCGCTTCCGACGTGGGCGCAGGCAAGGTTGTTTGCCTTGACTTTTCTTCCCCCAATATCGCAAAGCGTTTTCACGTTGGCCATCTCGGCACTACTGCAATAGGCGGTTTTCTTAAGAATTTGCACGACTTTTGCGGTTTTACCACCGTGGGCATCAACCATCTTGGTGACTGGGGCACTCAGTTTGGTAAGCTTATAGTTGCTTTTAAAAAGTGGAGCAGCCCCGAAAGGGTTGATGAGCGCGGTATAAGCGAGCTTGTGGATATCTACGTTCGTTTCTCTGCGGAGGCGGAAAAGGACCCCTCTCTTAACGATGAGGCACGTGCCGCTTTTACCGAAATGGAAAAGGGCAACGAGGAGTATCTTGCTATATGGCGCGGCTTTAAGGATATAAGCCTTAGAGAATATATGAAGACCTATGAGCTGCTTGGCGTTAGCTTTGACAGCTACAACGGCGAAAGCTTTTATAACGATAAGATGGACGCTGTTGTGGAGGAGCTACGTGAGAAGGGGCTTCTTGTGGTGGATGACGGCGCAAGCATAGTGCGTCTTGACGAGTATAATATGCCTCCCGCTATTATTCTTAAAAAGGACGGCTCTACACTTTACGCCACCCGTGATATTGCGGCGGCTATATGGCGTAAGAAGAATTATGACTTTTACAAATGTCTTTACGTTACCTCTGCCGGTCAGTCACTTCACTTTGCTCAGTACTTTAAGGTGCTGGAGCTTATGGGGTATAAGTGGTCTGAGGATATGGTGCATATCCCCTACGGCACTATGAGCGTAAACGGCGAAAAGCTTGCATCACGTACGGGCAACGTTATCCTGCTGGATGACCTTTTTGCCGAGGCTATTGCCAAGGTGGAGAAGATAATAGACGAAAAGAACGGCTCTCTTGAAGGCAAGCGTGCCGTTGCGGAGGCAGTAGGCGTAGGCGCAATAGTGTTTAACGCCCTTGCCAATAACAGAATAAAGGACTCCAACTTTGTTTGGGAAGAGGCGCTTAGCTTTGAAGGCAACACAGGCCCCTACGTTCAGTACACCTACGCTCGTACGGCCAGCGTTTTGCGCAAGGCGGAGGAAAGCGGCGACGATTACAGTGCGTACCTGCCCGAAAAGGACGAGTCGGCTTTAATTTCCACGCTGGCGGCGTTCCCTGCAAAGGTGCTTCAGTCTCTTGCAGACTATGAGCCTTGCGTTATCGCCCGCTTTGCGTTGGACGTTTGCGCAGCATACAACGTTTTCTATCACAACCGTATAATACTCAAGGCAGAGGGCGAAGCAAGGGCTTTTCGTCTTGCTCTTACCAAAGCGACCAACCACGTTCTTGGCAAGTGTCTTGACCTTTTGGGTATGAAACGTACAGAAGAAATATAATAGGGAGTAGTATTATGTCCGGACATTCTAAATGGAACAACATTAAGCATAAAAAAGAAAAGACCGATGCTCAAAAGGCAAAGGTGTTTACAAAAATAGGTAAGGAAATAGCAGTAGCGGTTAAAGAGGGCGGGCCCGAGCCTACCAGCAACAGCCGTCTGCGTGACCTTATTATAAAGGCAAAGGCAAACAACGTGCCTAACGACAATATTGAGCGTATTATAAAGAAGGCTGCCGGCGGCGACGGCGCTTCCTACGATGAAATAGTTTACGAAGGCTACGGCATAGGCGGCGTTGCGGTTATAGTTGAAACTCTTACCGATAACCGTAACCGTACCAGCGCAGACGTTCGTCACTATTTTGACAAGTTTGGCGGCAATATGGGTACAAGCGGTTGCGTTTCCTTTATGTTTGATAACAAGGGCGTTATCGTTATCGAGGCTGAGGACATAGACGAGGAAAAGCTTTTTGAGGACGTGCTTGAGTGCGGTGCTGACGACCTTTCGAGCGAGGGCGAGGTTTTTGAGGTTTATACCGACCCTGCTCAGGTAGGCGCAGTGGCAGAAGCTCTTGAAAAAATGGGCTACCGCTACCTGTCTGCAGAGGCGGAAAAGGTTCCTCAAAACTACGTAAGCCTTTCCGACGAGGAACAGCTTACCAAGTTCCGCAAGATGCTTGACGTTATGGAAGACAACGAAGATATACAAAACGTTTGGCACAACTGCGAAAACTGCGACTAAGGGAAAAAATAATAAGATGCAAAAATTCGGGAACGTACGTACGTCCCCGAATTTTTTTGCTATTGTTTTTTTATCTTGCCGTTGTTACGGTGCTTGATTGAGTAAAGGTTTTTACTGCGTTCCCGCCTGTAAAGGAAATATCGCTGCCGTAGTACAAGCCGCCAACGGTTTTGTCACCTGTGGGAGTAACGCCCGTATAAAGGGTGTATTCTTCGTCCACAACAAGCTCGGGCGCAGATATGGTAATTACACTTGCGGAAACCGTGGAGGAGTAGCAAAGTATAACCTTGCCCTCCGCATCGGTAATAGCTACGGTATTGCCTGCGCTAACAGTGGCGTAAATTACCGCTGTGGGCTGTTTGCTGCTTTGGGCAGGGCTTTCCAGCATATCTGCGTTGCCTAAAGCCACTACAACGCCGCCGTTTATAAGTCTTGTGCCGTCGGCGTCAAGGGCGTTGTTGCCCCCACGGGAGTTGTTTTCTACGCAAAGCACACCGCCGTTAACGGTAAAAGCACCGTTGGAGTCAACACAGTCGCCCGCACCCTTAATATATATCTTGCCGCCGTTTATGGTTATGGCGTTGTCGGCGTTTGCGTTACCGGGGCGATTGCCCACGGAGTCACCGTCGGCGGAGTTGATGCCGTCGTCGTCGGAGGTTATATTAATAACTCCGTCTTCAATTGTTACGGTTTTGCCTTCAAGGCCCTCGTAGCACTTGCTTACGGTAATATTACCCTTCATTATAGTCAGCGCAGCTTCGGCGTGGATAGCATCGTCGTCAGCGCTTACGGTTACGTTGCCGTTTTCAATAACAAGGTCGCTGTCGCTGTGGAGCGCATCCTCGGTGGCGGTTACTTTTATGTTACCGTTTTCAATTGTAAGCACGCCTACGGATTTAATGCCCTTACTGCTGGCACTGTTTGCCGTTGCGGCAGTTTCGTTTGTTCCTGTGGGAGAAATCATTTCACCACCGGGACGTGTGGGACGTGTTCCGCTACCCGGTCTGGTGGGACGGTTGTCGCCACCGGGCATCATTTGGTTTCCGTTATCGTTTACAACAGCACCTGTAGTGGTTATATTAATATTACCGTTTTTAATGGTAAGCTCACCGTCAGACTGTATTCCGTCCTCGGCGGTGTTTATTTTTATATTGCCGTTTTCTATGGTAACAGCGGGCGTGCCTTTATCGGAAGTGATGCAATATTTAAAATAGGAGCGTAGGATTATGAGATTATGGATGAGCGCAGATGGTCGGGATGGGAACGGTATTCGGTATTGTATGGAAAATCAGAAAGGATTATTGGTTGAGATTTCGACGTTGGGTGCGGCGATCACACAGGTAGTCATGCCGGATAAAAATGGGGTTCGCAAAAATGTTTG
>JAZSLS010000027.1:0-13120 GCA_045535465.1 Eubacteriales bacterium | reverse complement strand
TAAAAATATAAACAGAAGGAACTCGGCATTAAGCCGAGTTCCAACTAAAGAAGGTAAAAAATGTATTTCTGCGGTCGGGACTGTTTTTACATCCCATTACTGCTTAAGTAACATCATTACTGTTATATAATCCGCTACGCTGATAATACCGTCTTCGTTAAGGTCAGCATTTTTTGCCATATCTTCGCTCAATTCAGCTTTAAGATTGCAGTGCATACGAATTAAAATGTAGTCGTTAGCGGAAAGAGCTCCGTCGTCGTCGACGTCGCCGGTAATAACGGGTACGGTAAAGTTAAATTCTACCGTTACTCTTTCTATTTCAGTGTTAATAAAGTTGGGCGAGTTGTTTATGTCAAGTATCAGCTTGCCGTTTTCGTATTCCATACCGTAAACGTAAAAATAGTCACCCTTAGACAAATCGGGCTCATATGCTTTGTAGGACCTGTTCTTTTCGGGGGAGTAAGCATATATGGCCTCAGGTGTGGAGTATAACAAAAACGTACCATCGGTGGCAAGACACGAAAACTTTTGTCCCCAATAGGAGCTTGAGCTTGCCCACCATCTTTCATCCACACTCAAAATAAGCTCACCCTCGTAGGTGCTAAGCTTGCCTTCGGTGTCCATATAATAAACCGTATCGCCCAAAAGCTGAAAGGAGGCTTCGGACGTCTGCCAAAAATAGCCTTCGTAGCGTGTATCCGTTGGGGTGCTTTCGTAGTCCGTTGAGTTGTGCCCGTTTGCCCTCATATAATCGGTAGATACCAAAAAATAACTATGAGTAACGTTCCCTGCAACGTTCCAGTCCGTTTGATTCCAAGAAGGGTCATCCCAAGTTATGTCCACGTGGTAAGGAACTCCGTCTATATAAACTATGTTCCAAGCGTGGTTAAGTGCAAGAGATACGCACATAAAGGAAGGGATGTTAAGCATATCCAAAACGTAGGTGTATGCAGCGGCATAGCCTTCACATACGGATTTTCCTAAAACCATTGCACCGTACATATTGTGAGAGGCTTCGTAAAAAGGGTCAGCCGTGTCCTCGATAAGGGTGTACTCGTTTAAGGTTGCTATCCTGTCGTGAACAAGCAATGCCTTTTGAACGTCGTCTAAAGACGAGCCTTTTATATCGGCTATCATATTCGCAGCACTTTCATCAATCTCCGTCATCATAGAGGCGTAAGTGTCAGCGTCGTACTGATACTCGGGAAGAATAAAGTCAATATTGCTTGAAAAGTAGTTAGAGCCGTATCTGAACGCTCCAACGTGAAAAGTAGTAGGTATCTGACAATATATAAGATTACCCAGTGCGGTAACGTTATCGTTTGTTTTGGGGATTTTAAATTTGCTTAGGCTTATATTGCTTGAAAAAGACGAAAGCTGCTCTTCAAGATACTCTGCCAAAGCGTCAAAATCCACACTATCCGAAAAGGCAAGGGGCGCAATTTTTTCGCTGTAAGCGTCCTTTGCGCTTACAGATTCACCTAAAAGGACAGGGTTAACAGCCGCTTTTACGGCAGAGGGAGAGACCCCCGTAACAAGCACAAAAGCAATAAAGACGCAAAGTAACTTTAAACTAAATTTTCCCGGCTTCATAACAAAACCTCCGCAAAGTATTTCGGACGAAAAAAGTAAAGGAAAAACAGCTTTATATAAATGGTATATCAAACAAAAAGCTTTTTGTCAACCTTTTTTTGTTCTTTCCGGAATTTCATACTATGCAGCCTTTGAAAACGTCTTCCGCTTTCAAGAGTGATAATACCTTCCTTAGTTTCAATTCTGCCGTCTGTGCCTTCAAAATCGTCGGTACCGCAATTAAGCTCCACACAAATAAAGGGCGCACCCATTTTAGTCCAAAACAACACAAACTCAAAATCGTCAAAGCTTATCTCTATGCGCCTTCCGCCGCCCACAAGCCATAGTTTTTTGGATTTAAGGTTTCTAAAACAAAGGGCATCAACCTTAAAATAGTCGTATTTAAGGGGCAGCACCTTAGTGCCCTCGCTTATAACAACCGTACTCGGTCTTATAAGGTTATCCTCTATAACAAGACTTGTAAGCTTTTCTTCTTTCTCAAATTCAATATGATATTCTTCTATCCCTTCGGGGCAGGCGTAAGCCTCGTGAGAGCCGACGGAAAAGTACATAGTGTCCTTATCAAGGTTGTCAACAACGTAATAAACCTCAAGAGTACCGTCTACGATTTTGTATTTTATATAAAAACGAAAATCAAAGGGAAAGCAAGCGTATCTTTCTTCGGTTTTCTCAATGTAAAAAACGGCTTCGTTTTCACTGTGGCTCTCCAAGGTAAACTCCGCATCTCTGCAAAAGCCGTGCTTTGGCATAGTGTAAGTCTTACCGCCCAAGGTGTAGCTGTCGTTCTTCATACCGCCGCAAATGGGAAAAAGCACCGGCGCTCTCCTTGCCCAAAAACGTGCGTCGCCGTTCCACAAAAAGTCCTTTCCGTCTGCATTGTAAACACGCATAAGCTCCGCACCCTTGGTTTCTATCTCCGCAAACAGCACTCCGTCACCTATCTTTACTATCATACAGGCACTCCTTTTTTTATTGTTTTCTATATACAATAATAGCACAAAAAACGGGCAAGGTCAATCAGCTTTTGGTCTGTAATTGCTTACACAATGCACAAAACAAACTTATACGCTTTGTTGTTTATGCCTATTTGTTTGAACGGTGTGGTCAACGTCTTGACAAAAAATATGCAAAATGATATAATGAAATTATAAATTTTATGTATATTTTGAAAGGAGCATACTTTGAAAACTTTAAAAAGAATTACGTGTTTACTTATTGTTTTCAGCTTTATGCTTTCCGCTTTTGTGTTCGTTGCACCTAAGGCTTCTGCGGTAACACCTTTGGGCTTGGTGCTTCAAAAGGACGCTAAGTGGAAAAGCTATTACTACGGCGGCGGCAACCTTTATAATACGGGCTGCGGCATCTTTGCCTTGGTTAACGCCGTTGGTTACCTTACAGGTAAGCGAATGAGCGTTACGGATACCGCTAAGTGGTTCCACGATATAGGCGGTTACAACGTAACGGGTGGTGAAGGTACCTACCGTACCGTTGTTTACCCCAAGGTTCAGGCTAAGTATGGTGCTACATACGGCTTCACCGTGGACTGCGGCAGCGGCGGTGGCGGTTATTGGTCCGGTTCCTCCAGCTCCAAGCTTAAAAGTCACCTTGCCGGCGGCGGTGTTGCGGTTGGTCACGTTCCCGGCCACTTTATAGCCCTTGTCGGCTATGATTACAGCTCTAATAAGTTCCACGTGTACGATAGCTATCCTACCAGCGCCCGCGGTACTCTCAGCGGCAACGGCAACTGTTGGGTTACCCAGTCTCACCTTGCAACGGGCAAGCTTAAGCTGGACTGGTTCTGTCTCCTTAGCTATGCAGGCAGCGCATCGGTAGAGCCTGAGGTTACTTACGAAACCGGCGAGTACAAAATGCTTGGCACTAAGCATTTAAGGGACGTGGCTTCTTCTACCTATAACACTCTTGTTAACGTACCTACCGGTGAGGTAATGTCCGTTACTAAGATAGTTAACAAGAGATACGGTTACACCCAGTACGGTGACTTTATGGGCTACATCTATCTTGACGAGGATGTTCAGCGCATAGGCGCATTGGATACCAGCCGCGTTACCACAATAACAAGCTCCGACGTAAGATATGCCGATGCAGATTATACTGCTACTTGGGCTGACGTTCAGGGCGCCTCCGGCTACAGATACAAGATAATTCAGCTTGACGGTGAGCCGGATCCCGGCAACGCAAACGAGTCTGCCAATGCAACCATCCTTTACGACAGCACTACTTATATTACTCAGACCGTTTCCGTTACTATTCCTGCGTCCAAAATGCAAAACGGCAAGTATCTTAAAATTGCGGTACAGACCGTGTTCCCCGATAAAAGCCCTTGGACCTTTATGTACGTAACTCCTGCGTTGATACCCTTTACGGATATAAAGATGACCTCTTGGATGTATGACCCCGTTTTGTACTGCTATAGCGCAGGTCTTATGAACGGTATGAGCAGTTCTGCTTTTGATCCCAATTCCACAGCTACCACTGCTATGATATGCACCGTTGCTCATAAGCTTGCGGGCTCTCCCGAGCCTTCTGCTGATGCAGTGATGCCTTACGATAACGTAACAAGCGATAAATGGTACTACAAGTCCGTTCTTTGGTGCGTAGAAAATAACATAGTACGCACCTACGAAACTCCTAGCTTTGATTATTCCGCACCTCTCACCCGTGAGATGGCAATACTGTACTTCTACCGTCTTGCAGACCGTGTAAAGAAGAATGACAAGGTTCTTGAAAGCGGTTCTATGGATGCCTTTACCGACACGGCAGAGATATCCGAAAACTGCAAGGTTGCAATGGAATGGGCAGTAGGCAAGGGTCTTATTCACGGTAACGGTACTAACCTTGACCCCACCGACAACACTACCAGAGTACAGCTTGCGGTGATGCTCCAAAACGTTGATATATTTGTAAGCGGCGTTGACGAAACCTACAATCCCCTTACCAAAGGTGACATAGATAACAATGGCGGTGTTGACACAGCGGATTATATCAGCCTTAAGGCGCATCTTAAGAATATTGCCACAATAGCTGCACCCTTTATGGAAGCTGCAGACTATGATGGCGACCGTAACGTTTCTACCAGCGACGTTATATCTCTTGCAAAGACACTTAAATCATAATAATTAAAAAAACTTGCGTTTCATCCGAAACGCAAGTTTTTTGCTTTATATCTGTTTTTTATTAAATAACGGAACGCTTACCGCAATTGCAGCCGCACCGCTTACAAGCAGTACAACCAAAGCCCAAATGTAGTCATCTGCCGTCTTAGAGCCGTTTACCAGGGCAGAGCCGTTCATTAACGAGGTGGGGAGGAATTTAGCAATTTTGGGTACTATTGCAAACAGGTCAAGAAGGAAGGTGATGCCTAAAGTTCCGGCAATAACCACACCCATTGATTTTGCCACAGTGGAGAAGAATACTACGAGAGCACACATCCAAATTCCTGCCAACCACAAATAAAAGGTAGAAATACCAATGCTTTGGGCAAGTCTTACATCAAATATCAGATAAGTGGAAAGTGCGGTAGAGCCCAGATACACAAGGTAATAAACAGTCCATAAGGTGCAAAGAGTTAAAGCCTTTGAAGTAAGCACCTTATATCTTTCAAAACCCTTGGTAAGTATAAGAATAAGAGTGCTGTCATATTCCTTGGTGAAAATGTTACCCATCATTATGAAGAAAATCATCATATAAAGATAAGCGTTTTCGTAAAATTGCATCCAGGAATCAATATCACTGGCTATAAACATTCCTGCGGGCAAGTCCATCCCCATACTGCTCATAGCTTCGTTAAGTATATCCATAAGAAATGGAATAAGCTTGGCGAACAAGGGATTAAGAACACCGAAAACTATAAACAATGCTAAAAGTACAAAGGTCTTTGTGGAGCGTAAATAGCTTTTAAACTCCTTTTTTGTAAAGCATATAAGTGAACTCATTTATTTACCACCTCCATAAATAAGCTTTCCAGCGACTTCTCGTAACGCTCCATCTTAAACAGAGGAATTTTGTTATCGGCAATAAAGCTCATTACCTTATAAACGTCGTACTGCTTACCGTCAATAACTATCTGTGTAGGGGATATCTGCTTAAAGCCCTCAAATGCATTGAGTAAGGCCATAGCATCCTCCGCTTTTTCGGTTTCTACAATGTATTCTTCACTGCGGAAAGCAGCCTTTACCTCCTCCAGCTTGCCGTGAACGGTTATGACACCGTTGTCCAAAAAAGCAATGTCGGTACATATCTTTTCTACGTCGGAAAGCACGTGTGTGGAGAACAAAACCGTGGTTTCATCCTTTACTGAAAGCAAAATATCAAGTATTTCCTTCCTGCCTACAGGGTCAAGGGCGGAGGTAGGTTCATCGCATATAAGAAGCTTTGGGCGGGAGAACAAAGCCTGCGCAATACCCAGTCTTTGCTTCATACCTCTGGAAAAGCCCTTTATGCGGCCCTTTTCTTCGTAAAGCCCTACAAGCTTTAAAAGCTCATCGCACCTGTCTTCAATGGCTGTTTTTTCCATATTGGTTATCTCGCCGCAAAAAGTAAGATATTCCCTTGCGGTCATAAAGGGATAAAAAACGGGTACGTCGGGCAGATAACCTATATATTTGTTAGTTGCCGTCTGACCGAAAACCACCTTTTCGCCTGCAACGTACACCTCACCTGCATCGGCTTTCATAAACCCCAGTATGGTCTTCATAGTGGTGGTTTTACCGGAACCGTTTTTGCCTATAAAGCCAAAAACACTGTGTTCGGGTACGCACATATCCATACCCTTCAAAACGGCTTTACTGCCAAAGCTTTTGTAAAGACCGCTTATCTTAAGCATATCCATATAACTTCATCCTTTCTAAAAACTACAGCTCTGCCAAAATCTCGTCGGCGTTTGTATCGGGCTTTACCTTTGGCATAACCTTTTGTATAAATCCCTGCTCATCAACAATAAAAGTGCTTCTAACCACGCCCATACTCGTTTTGCCGTAAAGCTTTTTCTCCTGCCACACGCCATAAGCCTGTATAGCCTCAAGCTCCGTATCGGAAAGCAAAATAAAGGGAAGGCTGTGCTTTTCGGCAAACTTTAAGTGAGAAGAAACGCTGTCACGGCTAATGCCGATAACCTCAACGCCCTTAGCCTTAAAAGCAAGATAGCTACCCGCAAATGCACAGGCCTGACGGGTGCAACCGGGCGTGTTGTCTTTGGGATAAAAATACAAAACTACCTTTTTCCCCAAGAAATCCGACAAAGAAACAGTTTTACCGTCTTTATCAGGTAAACTAAAATCGGGTGCTTTGTCACCAACCTTAAGCATACCTTGCCTCCAAGCATCGTATTTACTATATTATGCTCCACTTTGTCACGTTTGTCAACCTTTTTTAAGCTGCTAACAATCTGTATAAATGGCGTAGACTGTGTTTTATACACATTTTACAAAAAATCAACAGTCCATCTTGAAATCTTAGGCGAGTTGTGGTACAATGGCGAAAGAATACAAAGAATGCGGAGGCAACTGCTATGTATAAAAAGTATGCATATAAAACTGTGGCGTTTTTTCTTGCTTTCACAATTTTAGCGGGGCTTGTTTCTTTTACTCCCGAAAAAGCAACGGCGGCAGACAGCGGTTATTACAAATGGAGCGGTTATGCAACTTATCTTAAGGGTGCGGGAACGGAAGAAAATCCCTTCCTCATCGGCACTCCCGGCGAGCTTGCCTATTTTCGTAAGCAGGTTGCCGCAACCGACGGTACCGTAAGCTACTATGCAAATAACGATACGTCTGCAACGGTAAAAACCAAGGCTGCGGATGCCGCTTTTTATAAGCTGACTAACGATATATACTATAACGACCCTAACGGTACGGAATGGCAAAGCTGGTCAGATACGGTTAAGCCTACAAACGAGGGAGCATCGGCTCACACTTGGGCGCCTCCCGGCTACGGTGACGAAAGCACTCGCCGTTTTGAAGGCCATTTTGACGGTGACGGTCATACCATATACGGTCTTTACATAGTACATACCGATAAAAACTGCGTGGGCTTTATCGGCTCTATGAGATACGGCACTATCGAAAACCTTACTTTAGCCAAGGGCTACGTAAGCGGCGCAAACCTTGTAGGCGGTTTTGTGGGTCAAGCAAAGGTAGGAGCAGATGTTGTAAACTGCACCTCTTATCTTAACGTAAAGGGTGCAAGCGGTGTTGGCGGCTTTATAGGCGGCAATCCTGTAAACGGTTCCTCCCTTTCCGTAGAGGTGGATATAACGAGTGAAGGCACAGTGCCTAATTTTAACGTTTACAATTGTATTAATAAATCTAACGTAACAGCAACTACCTATGCAGGCGGTGTAGTAGGTTACATTGTTTCAGGCACTTGCAGAGCTCAGCTGGTAAGGTGCCAAAACAGCGGCACTATAACCGTAAGCACCAACTGTGCAGGCGGTATAGTAGGCGGCACTAAGTATCTTAACGATCGTGCCCATAACTACGTGGAGTATTGTGTTAACACAGGTACCGTAAAGGGTGGTACAGGCAGCTACGCAGGGGGTATAGTAGGCTGTGGCAGAGCTACGGAAATATATTCCTGCGTAAATCACGGTGCGGTAAGCTCTACCGCAAACTATACAGGCGGTATTTCGGGGGGCAATAATACCTCCGACGGCCTTGCTAACGGTAAAATATTTTACTGCTTTAACGACGGTGCGGTAACAGGCGCCTCCTATACAGGCGGTATTGTCGGTGTAAGCAAAAGTGTTAACGTAAACCAGTGCGGCAACGTGGGCAACGTAACGGGTACTACCTACGTTGGCGGTATTTCGGGCAGAGGCGGTGGCGCAAGTGACGGCAGAGATACCGAGATATATGATTGCTACAACACAGGTAAGGTGACTTCCACTAACAACAGCACCTCCGTGGCAGGCATAGTGGGTGAAGCCTATTGCGAAGGTACCGTAAGCGATAATAAGTACGTTAAAGTAAAGCGTTGCATAAACTTGGGCGCCGTAACCGGTGGCAGAGGTATCGCAAACACCACCAGCACTCTTATGAATTCCGATGGCAGCGGTTTGTTCGTTTATCAGTTTGCGTCAAGTTGTTTTGCGCTTCAGAGTGTAAACACTACCTTTAACGGCGGTACTGCTGTAAGCTCTATGGCACTTCCTGCCGTTTTGTCAAAGCTTTCAGCAGCAGGCAGCGGCGTATGGTCTGCAGGTTATCCTTATCCTACTCTTGATAAAATCGACTACGCTTTACAGGGCAGAGCTTCGGCAATCGGCACGCTTAGTGTAAAGGCAATAGATACACCCGCTCTTGAGCTTAGCTTTAACCTTAACCTTGCCGATACGTATTACAAATCCATATCGTCGTTTAAACCCGAATACGGCGTTATTGCGGTAAAGAGCGAAAGCGTAGAGGACGAAGCCGTTAACGAGAAGACCGAAGGGGCTATTCTTTGCAGTGGCACTCTTATAGGCAACACCGTAACAGCACAGCTTAGCGGTATAAACGAGGAAGAATTTGACGACAGCTTTACCTTTAGACCTTACCTAGGCTTTACGGTGGAAGGGCAAAAGGTTTTCGTTTACGGCAATGTAATAAAAGCTTCATTCTATAAGGCCGCAGGAGCAAACGCAGTGCAGACAATAAAAAGTACTGCAAATTTGGACTGTGATACCGAGCTGTATCTGCTTACGGGTACAACAGCAGAGATAAATAACAGCCTTTCTTCCTCGGGCGAGGTTGAAAGCATAAGCTTTGTTTCCTCAAACCCCGAAATTGCTACGGTAAAGGCGGGTAAGGTAACGGGTGTAAAAGCAGGTACAACCGATATAAGCGTTACCTACACAGGACCTTGGGGCGCAAAAACCACAATTTGCGCAGTTACCGTTCTTGACGATATAAACAGTATTGTAAATGCAAATCAGTATGCGGATAAGGATGCAAAGCTTCGTCTGCACACCAATAGGTTGGTTCAGGTCCACACCTCCATTACTAAAAATGACGGTTTTGTATTGGATTGCAACGGTACTGTTGCTATGGTAGACGGCGGATATAAAAACGATGCGTCGACTAAGTATCTTCTTTCTTTAAGAGAAGAATTTTTGAAAGAGGGACTTGAAAGCGGTATGCTTTCCAAGGCAGACTACCATAGACTCCTTCTCTCTGAAAAATGCAAAATCGACGTAATAAGTCTTATCACCCATTGGCATTCCGACCACATTTATGCCTTGCGTTATTTTGCGTCTGCAACCCCCTTTATCCGCATAACTAATATGTATACCACTACCGACCCTGCGGGTACGGATGCCGACGGCTACAGCAGTTACCTGTCAGGGCTTGATAAAATGCTTACCGAGGTGAAGAAAAACAGCCCTGATATAAACGTTGTTCGTTCTGCCTTTGAAAAAAGCACCGCAATTTATCTTGGCGACAGCGGTACAATCTCTTCAACAGCCACCGACCTTAAGCTTACAATGCTTACTTCAAAGGACTGGAGCAAGGTTGCAGCATTAAAAACAAACAGTACGGCGTGGGTTAACTGCAGCTCTTCTTGGTACGTATTCGAATACGGCGGAAATAAGCTCTTATTCACGGGTGATACCTATCCCAACGATACGGGCACTACCTATACGGGTGCATCTACGTCGGGTAAAACCGCAGTTGACTATATGCTTTCAAAGCATAAAACAATAGTAGACTCAGGCATTACCTTCCTTGATTGCAACCACCATTCTCGTTCTTCCTACGTTGCAAACCTATTTACCGTAACAAAGCCCTCTATGGTCTTTGCCGGCGTGTATTACGGTCAGGAAAACGTTACCTTTACGGATAAAGCTGTAGAAACGGCAGATTTCTATTTGGGCGGCGATTCCGAGCAGGTGTTTGCTTTCGGCGCTGACGGCAGTATTGATACAAGCGGTGCTGTGATAGCGTATCCTCAAAACGACAACGGCAGAGCTATCCGTAACCACATTCCCATTCACTACGACTTGGAAAAAGAAGCGGAAAGCGAAGAAAAGCTTTCCTTGACAGCTCCCACCTCTCTCACGCTTTCTGCCGAAAAGCTGTGGGTGGCGGCAGACGGCACGGCTATCCTTACGGCATCCGTTGGCGGCGGGGTTACCGCTGACAAAAACGTGGAGTGGACTGTTAGTGACACAAGCGTGCTTACAACCGACGGTGCAAGTTTGAAGATAAAGAAAGCGGGTACGGTAACCATTACCGCAAAAGCGGGCTCTTTGGTTAAAAGCTGTACCGTAACCGTAGTGCTTAAGGGCGACACCAATAATGATGGTATTATCAGTACGGCTGACTGTATCAATCTTCGAATGTCTATGGTTAACAGTACGGAAAAGGACGGTCTTATGGTTGCCGCTGCAGATTTCAGCGGCGACGGTGTAATTACAGCCGCCGATTACAGCAGTATGAAGCTGTTTATAAAACAAAAGTAAGTAATAAATATAAACGGCTTGGATGAAGCAAAGCATCCAAGCCGTTTGCGTTGTCATAAGATAAAAGGTTAAAATGCCGCTTGTTGATTTATGCACAGCCTTTAATGGTTGTGCGTTTTTTGTTTTCCCGTAGCTTCTTTACATTTTTTTGCACAAGTGTTCTCGCCTCTTTTTTCCACTTCAAGGGTAGCGTGTATCACACCCAATTCCAAAAGAGCCTGTCTGGCTTCTTCCTTAATAGTATGGTTGTCTCCGTCTGTAACGATATGCATAGTGGCGTAGCCTTCTGTTCCGTCCAAGCTCCATAAATGTATGTGATGCACGTTAACAACTCCGTCAATGCTCAAAATCCGTTCTTCAACCTTTGCAACGGATATCCCGCAGGGCGTTTTCTCCAAAAAAGTGTCAAAGGCAGCCTTTAAGTTGATAAACGCTTTATAAAATATAAATACGGCAACGCCGATTGACATCAAAGGGTCAAGCAGTGTAAAGCCGGTGAAACGCATAACCACTGCGCCCACAAAAACAACCGCCCACCCTAAAACATCCTCCAGCATATGAATGTTAACAGCCTTTTGATTAATTGATTTTCCTTTTCGTGTAATCAAGGCGGCACATAAATTCACCGCAATACCTACCAATGCTATAACAATCATAAAATCAAAGTTAATATCCGTAGGTTTAGTAATCCTTCTTACCGCATTATATATTACTACCAAAGAACCGACAAGCAAAATCAGGGTTGTAACAACACCTCCAAATACCGAATAACGCACGTAGCCGTAGGTGTGTCGCTCGTCCGGTTTCTTTTGGCTAAGCTTTTCAAAAATGTACGAAAGACCTATGCTCAAAGCATCTCCCAAATCGTGAAAAGCGTCGGATAAAATAGCAACGCTGCCGGTCAATATCGCCCCTGCAAACTCAAAAATCGAAAAGAAAAGATTAAGAATAAAAGCTATCAGAATGTTTTTGTCAGTTTTCATACCAAACTCCTATTGACATTGTTTTAAAACAAGCGTACAATGTGTATATTACCGAACACTTAGTTCGATAATACAATAAAGTAAATTGCCGCTATTTACAATATATTATTTTGTGTCTGTGTTCGATACTGAACTTTTGAAGAAAAATGTATGAGGAAAACTTATGGATAGAAGACAAAGAAAAACCAGAGAAAGTATTTTCAAAGCTTTTGCCGAGCTGTTAAGGAAAAAAGATGCAGAACACATAACTGTGGCGGAGATAATAGAAAAAGCAGACGTAGGACGAGCAACCTTCTACGCTCACTTTCCGTCAAAAGATTTTTTGATTAAAGAATTAAACGAAGAGCTGTTTTGTCATATATTTGATTCTATGGATATCACTTCAGACGGTCATCGTCATATTTTCCAATGTGACGAGTCATCAGTGTATCTTCACTTGTTTAAGCACCTGCAAAACAACGATAACGGTATACTCAGCTTGCTGGACAGTCCAAACAACGAGCTATTCCTTAAATACTTTAAAGATGGCCTGGTCAAGCTTATAGAAAACAACCCAACAGCCTTTAAAAATAGGGTATCGTCGGAAATTCCCTATAAGTTTTGGGTAAACCATTTGGCGGCAACCTTTGTGGAAACGATAATGTGGTGGATTACGGGTGGAAAAAAAGAGTCGCCGGAAGAAATATGTAAGTATTATTTATCTGTGGTGAATTTGTAATATCACGGTAAACAAAAAGGGTTATATTTATCTACATTATATTAAAAGAAATGGGCAAAATACTTAAGAAAAACTTTTTCAAAAAAAGCAAAAAAGGGTATTGACAAAGCGCATATTGTGTGATATACTTGCTTCCGTTGCGGCAAGCGCCGCAGCGTGAACGTTGAAAGCTACAGCCTTTAACTCATTTGTCGTATCTTAAGGTTTTTGTTTTTTTCATTTGTTTTTGTTGCTCGTCGGCTCGGCATTTTCGGAGCTAAGAATGAGCGCCAAAAAATAAAAATGAAAAAAAGTAAAAAAAGTTGAAAAAAGGTATTGACAAAGTAGAAAAAGTGTAGTATACTAGCGGAGCCGCTTGAGGGTGAGCAC
>JAZSLS010000014.1:0-27546 GCA_045535465.1 Eubacteriales bacterium | reverse complement strand
TCACCGCTCCTGCAAAGAATTGTCCTTGCATCTCCAAGGAGTTTGACAATCCTGCAGGCGTTCCTCTCTCCGCTATTATCTTCGGCGGCAGACGTGCTAAGACCGCTCCCCTCGTATATCAGTCCTTCGACTGGATCCACGGTACCTTCGTTGGCTCTATTATGGCTTCCGAAACTACCGCTGCAGCTGCAGGTGCAGTTGGCGTTGTAAGACGCGATCCTTTCGCAATGTGGCCCTTCTGCGGTTACAATATGGGCAAGTACTTCCAGCATTGGCTTGATATGGGCAAGAAGATTACCAACCAGCCCAAGATATTCAACGTTAACTGGTTTAGACTTACTGACGACGGTAAGTTTATGTGGCCCGGCTTTGGTGACAACTTTAGAGTTCTTGAGTGGATTCTTAAGCGTTGTGACGGCGAAGTTGGCGCAGTTGAAACCGAAATCGGTTACATCCCCAACGCTGAAGACATCAACCTTGAAGGTCTTGATTATGAGATCTGCGAAGGCAGACCCTTCAACCTTGACGAGCTCAAGAGCATTCTTACCGTTGAGAAGGACTACTGGCTTAAGGACTTCGAAAACGTTAAGGAATTCTACGCTAAGTTTGGCGATACTATTCCTGCTGAGCTTTATGCTTGTCTTGACGAAGAAATCGCTCGTCTTTCCAAGTAATAGCTTAAAAAAAGGCACAGAACGCAAAAATATATATTTATATAACTTTGAAACAAACGAGGCTTTTCTGCCTCGTTTGTTTTTCTTTATTTTATATTTTTGCTTGGTTAGAACTTCACTTCGCAGTACTTAGTACAGCTTCAGTTCAGTTCTATCCATCTGCACTCTTTTTTTAAGCTATGGGTTGCCTCGGTGCTGATTGCTCAGAACGCAAAAATATATGTTTATATAACTTTGAAACAAACGAGGCTTTTCTGCCTCGTTTGTTTTTATATTGATACAACTTTTGTTTTACATTTTAGATTTTTTGTAAAAAACTATTGACAAACTTGGAATAACGTGTTATACTTCGGCTGTAGGAACAACCGGTTATTCCATTTTTACAAGAGGTGATAGTTATGAGTACTCCAAAGGTATTTGAAAGTGAATATAAGTTTTTATGCGTTCTTTGGGAAAACGAGCCCATAAACAGCACTGCCCTTGTTAAGCTTTGTAAGGAGCAGCTTGGCTGGGTAAAAGGCGCTACCTACACGGTTATAAAGCGTCTTGCGGAAAGAGGCGTGGTAAAGCACGAGGACACTATTGTATCTACCTTAGTAACAAAAGAGGATGTAAGGCTTGCTGAGTTTGACGAGCTTCTTGCAAACCGTTTTGAAAGCTCTTTACCTGCGTTTCTTGCTACCTTTTCCAAAAAGCAAAAGCTTAGTCAAAAGCAAATTGACGACATAATGAGGATAATAAACGAAGAAAGCGAGGAATAGTCTTTATGAAAGAGTTGTTTATACACCTGTGCAACTTTTCGGTAGTTAGCTCAATTGCCATTCTTATGGCTTTGGTGTTGCGTCCTCTTTTGAAAAAAGGCCCTTCCTTTATTCGCTGTGCGTTTTTAACCCTTGTATTTATACGCCTGCTTATACCCATTAGTTTTTGGGAAATGCCTTTTGACGTCCCTACCCTTTTTAACACCGTGGAAAATACGGAAGAGGCTCCCGTAGTTGAAGCTCCTAAGGACGAAGCACCTGTGGTTGATGCTCCTGTAGCCGAAACTCCTGCCGATGATAATGGTACAGAGAACGTTATCCCTGAATACGTACCGCATACCCCTATAAAACCGCCTGTAAACGACGCCGTTACTGATAACAGCGGTGCAGTAAACACTCCTACTTACGATGCGCCTAAGGAAGAAAACGTTACGGCACCTGTAACCGACAAGAGTGTGGACGTACCTTACGTTCTTTCAATAGCTTGGGCAATTGGAATGGCACTTATGCTTGGCTATATGCTCATAAGCAACCTTGTACTAAGATACAAGGTAAGAAACGCCGTTGTTTACGACAGTACAATACGTGTTCTTGACAAAAACTGCTCTCCATTTGTTTTCGGTATCTTCAAACCCATTATATACATTCCCGCCTCTGTAAACAAAGTCGACTGGCGGTATATTATAGCCCACGAAAAGTCCCACATAAAAAGACTTGACCATATTTTAAAGCCTTTGGCTTTTATAGCGCTATGCCTCTATTGGTTCAACCCACTTATTTGGGTTGCCTACATTCTTCTAAGCAAGGATATTGAGTACGCTTGTGACGAAAAAACCGTTAAGGATATGGAAAAAGGCGACAAAAAGGCGTATTCCTTAGCTTTGCTTTCTGTAAGCCATAAGTCAAGCAGGGTGTTTGCTCCCTTGTCTTTTGGCGAAGTGAACGTTAAAGAAAGGATAAAAAGAGTTATGAAATACAAAGCTTCCGTATGGGCAATAACCGTTACGGCGGTAATATGCATAGGTCTGTTTATTTTCGCAGCGTGTACTCCCGATGCGGCTACCGACACACCTTCCTCCGATGACAGTAGCGATGTTTCCGCAGAGAGCTCTGCCGAAAGTGCGGAAAGCAGCGAAGAAAGCGAAGAAGACAGCAAAGCAGAAAGCAACGAAGAAAGCAATATTTCCGACGCCACGAAGTTTAATATTTCGGTAGAATACGTTTCTGACGAAGAAGCTGACGTTACGCCCGATTACACCGACAAGGAACAAGTTTTGGAGCTTATAAAAATTTGGGTAAACAAACCTATAACAGACTTTAAATTTATAAGCCTTAACCCGAATTACAGCTTTGACGATGGGGACTTCAGCTATTACGATGCTGAAAGCTTATTTGAGCTTGAGGAACTAAGCCCTGACACCCCTGTTTACATAAAAACTTACATAAATGAAGGTTTAAGCAACAGAGGTATTCACTTCACAAACGATAAGGGCGAGGTTGTTTGTTACCGTATAATGTATGACAGTAAGGACGATGGTGATTTGTACCTTGAGGACGTTCAAAAAGACGTTGTGTTTACAGGAGAGGACATCGCCAATACCGTCGTCTTCGTTCCCCAACTAACGGACGGGAAAATCATTTACAGGCGGTACGAATTCAAAGCAAACGCCTCTCCCGAAAACGTAGTCAGCCTTTGTATATCCAGAGGACTTTTCCCCAACGGGGCAAAAATGCAAAGCTTTGAGATTAAAGACCGCATAGGGTATTTGGATATGAATACCGCGTGCTTTGAGCTGAGCACTCCTTATCACGACAACGTTGGCATACCTGCAGTACATAAGACTTTTTTGGCTAACTTCGATATAGACAGCCTTGTAATAACCTACGACGGAAAACAAATTACACCTGACCCTGTAGGCACCTGATACGTTTTTAACAACACCCAAGACATTACCCGTATCACCTTCTATGCGTATTACGGTAACGGTATCGGTGCCGAGGTAGAAGAAGAAAATATGGTAGAAATCATAAACTGGCTTAAGTCCTTTACCATTGGTGAAAAAACTGAAAACTCTGAAACATCCGTCCTTTTTGAAGACCCCAGCATAAACTTCGTTTTTGTGGAAATTGAGTGGGCTGACGGAACCGTTATCAAAGAGCCTATCGATACACACGCGCTACGATACCCCGCCTGAATGCTACTGGGAGATTGTGTTGCGCAGCGAAGAACTGCAAGTAAACGAATAGTCTTACAATATCAAAAGGCCCCTTGCTTGGTTTTAGCCCCAAGCAAGGGGTCTTCTTTTATTTTTCAAGTATATCCCCGCCGCGTTCAAGGGAGATAACGCCGGTACGGCATATCTCAACTATCCCCAGGGGTTTCATTACGTCGATAAACGCCTTTATCTTAGGCGGTTCGCCCGTTACCTCTATACACATATATTCCGTAGTGTAGTCCACAACCTTGCCACGGTACACCTCTGATGCCGCCATTATCTCGTTGCGGTTTTCGGGAGTGTTTTTCACCTTTATGAGAAGCAGCTCACGCTCCACGGAGTTGCCACCATCCAAAAGCTTTACACGCTTTACGTTATGTAGCTTGTAGAGCTGGTTTATAAGCTGCTCCCTCGCATAATCGTCACCGTTTAAGGTTATGGTTATACGGGAGAAGCTTGGGTCCTCGGTCTCGCCAACAGCAAGAGAGTCAATATTAAAGCCGCGGCGCATAAATAGCCCTGTTACCCTTGCCAAAACACCGTATTTATTTTCAACGTAAACTGCAATTACACTACGCATATTATACCTCTTTTTTATCTTTTTCACTTATAGGAAGCACCAAAGCATTGCTGTCTATTACAGCCTCTATAAGATACACCCCGTTGCTGTTTATTGCCTTTACAAAGGCTTCTTCAAACGCTTGTGCGGTATTAACTCGGCAAGCAGATGCGCCAAAGGCTTCCGCCAACTTAACAAAGTCTGTTTTGCGGTTAAGTATGCTTTCGGAATGTCTGCCGCCGTAGTACGCTGTTTGCCACTGTTTAACCATACCTAAAGCGTTATTGTTAAACAACACTATTACCACGGGAACGCCGTAGCTTACAGCCGTTGCAAGCTCCGTAAGGTTCATACCAAAGCTGCCGTCCCCTGTTATAAGCACGGTTTTGTCGCCGCTGCCTATTCTTGCGCCTATTGCCGCACCAAGACCGTAACCCATTGTACCAAGACCGCCGCTGGAGGCAAAACGCCTTTCCTTAGCCAGCTTTATATACTGCGCTGTCCACATTTGGTGCTGACCTACGTCGGTCACTATAACGGTGTTTTCGTCCTTATGGGTGTTTATAACGTCAAATATTGCCTTGGGGGTAAATTCACCGGTAGCCGTTTCCGCTGCCTTGCCTTCTTCTACGTAGCCCTGTACCGTTTTATGCCAAGTTTTGTGAACTTGCTTTTTGCACCCCTCAAGGATACGGTTTAAGGAATAGGCTATGTCCCCTACAAGGCCTACGTCCACCCTTACGTTTTTATTTATCTCTGCAAGGTCGGCGTCAAGCTGTATTATCTTTGGTCTGCTGCCATCTGTTCTTTCCCTGACAGACCTATCGCTAAAGCGTACGCCTATACCGATAATAAGGTCTGCTTCATCGCTTACCTTGACCGAGGCGTAGCTTCCGTGCATCCCCTGCATACCAAGGAAACGGTTTTCAAGATGGGAAACTGCGGAAAGCCCCATAAATGAACAGCCTATAAAGGCATCGATTTTCTCTGCAAGGGCTATTATATCCTTGCCGACACCTGTACCTGCCGCGCCGCCGCCTATATAAATATAGGGCTTTTTTGCTCCGTTAACAAGCTGTATTGCCTTATGTATAAGACACTCCTCGGCGTGTTCTTTAGGATACGGTTCCACTACCTCTCCCTTTTCAAAGGCTGCGGTGGCAAGCTGAACGTCTTTGGGAATATCAACAAGAACCGGGCCGGGTCTGCCCGATTTGGCTATCTTAAACGCCTCTCTAAGGGTATCAGCCAGTTCCCTTACGTCAGTTACAAAATAGTTATGCTTGGTTATAGGCATAGTTACGCCCGTTATGTTTATCTCCTGAAAGCTATCCGTGCCTATCTGAGTAGTGGGAACGTTACCCGTTATGGCAACCATTGGTATAGAGTCCAGCATAGCCGTAGCTATACCCGTTACCAGATTAGTAGCGCCGGGGCCTGATGTAGCGATAACAACGCCTACCTTACCCGTTACCCTTGAGTAGCCGTCTGCGGCGTGTGCCGCACCCTGCTCGTGTGCGGTAAGGATATGGTTTATCCTGTCCTTTGCCTTATAAAGCTCATCATAAATGCTAAGCACCTGACCGCCGGGATAACCAAATACATCGGTTACGCCCTGTTCTATAAGTGTTTCTATCACTATTTGTGAGCCTGTAAGAGGGCGTATTTCCATAGCTTTAACCTTCCTTTGGTTTATTAAAGTGTATAAAACGCTTTAGCCGCCTTATACATAGCGTATATATCTGCTTTGGATGCAAGCTCATAGGGAGAGTGCATAGAGAACAAAGGAACCCCCACGTCCACTACCTCTATATTAAGCCTTGCAATATCCTTGGCAACGGTGCCTGCGCCGCCTTCGTCCACCTTGCCGTATTCACCCGTTTGCCACGCAACGCCCTCTTTGTCAAACAACGCAACCATCCTTGCAACAAGCTCTGCAGAGGCATCGGAGGTGCCGGACTTGCCACGTGAGCCTGTATACTTGGTAAGAACCACGCCCTTGTTAACGTAGGCAGAGTTCTTAGGGTCGTAGGCGTCTCCGTAGCAGGGGTCGTATGCACCGCCAACGTCTGCGGAAAGGCAAACGCTGTTTGCATAAAAATCGGAAAGGTCTGCGCCGAATACAGAGCAAAGATTACCGAAGAAATTAGTATAAGCCGCAGAGGAAATACCTGTTACGCCGTGGCTTCCTACCTCCTCTTTGTCTGCAAAAATGCATATACAGGTGCGTTCAGGCACACCGCATTCAAACAAAGCCTGCATAGAGGGATAAGCGCAAACACGGTCATCGTGGCCGTAGGAGCAAATAAGCCCACGGTCAAAGCCCACGTCCCTTGCTTTATCTGCAGGTACGGCAGTAAGCTCCGCCGTTATAAGGTCTGCCTCTGTTACGCCGTATTTTTCATATAATGCAGAAAGCACTGCAAGCTTAAGAGCATCCTTTTCATCATCAAGAGGAACAGAACCTACCATAAGATTAAGCCCTTCGCCCGTTATAGCAGAGCCTAAAGGCTTTTCCGCCTGTCTGCCGCCTATATGGGGCATAAGGTCGCTGATATAAAACACAGGCTCGTCTTCGCTCTCGCCTATGCAAACGTCTATCTTAGTGCCGTCTTTTTTTATTATAACCCCGTGGAGAGCAAGAGGAAGCGCTGTCCACTGATATTTTTTTATACCGCCGTAGTAATGAGTTTTGAAGTAAGCTATTCCGCTATCCTCGTAAAGGGGACGCTGTTTAATGTCAAGACGGGGCGAGTCCACGTGTGCAACAACTATGTTAGCGCCTTTTTCAAGACCTTCCTTGCCTATAACAGCAAGAGCTATGCTCTTAGCACGGTTTACATAATATATCTTGTCACCTGCTTTGTAGCTGTTTTTCTTATCAAAAGGTACGTAACCTAACTTTTCCGCTTCAAAAACCGCAAAGGAAACAGCTTCCCTCTCCGTTTTTGCTTTGTTAAGAAAGTTCTTATAGCCTTCGCAAAAGGCGCTTGCTGTTTCAAAATCGGCATCCTTGGCCTTGTATGCATTTTTTGGTGTATACATAAGGGTTTCTCTTAAATTACTCATAGCTTTCTTCCTCACTAAAATGCAATTCTTTATATTTTATTTTGTATTCATTAATGCGTTTTACGTAGTTGCGGGTTTCTTCAATAGGTATATTTTTCAGTGTTGAGCCATCTTCGGAATAAGCCTTGTCCTTAAGCCAACCGCTTACCCTGCCAATACCCGCATTATAGGCAGCACAAGCAGTGTCCCAATTCTCGCCTAAGTTACGGTACAGGTATTTAAGATAAAAGCTGCCGTAGGCTATATTGGTTTCGGGGTCGGTTATATCCACGGCGCTGTAATCCTCGCCAAGGCGTGTGGCAATTTCCTCCGCCGTTGTCGGCATAAGCTGCATAAGCCCCATAGCCCCAACGGGCGATACTGCGTTTTCGTCAAAGCTGCTTTCCGTTCTTATCACAGCCGCCAAAAGCTCGTAAGGGATTTCGTATTTATCACCGTATTCGATTATAAGCTCCTTGTGATTTATTGGATATTTAACCTCATCGGCAATACCGCAAGCCGAAAGAAACGTTGCCCCGATAAGCATAAGGAGCACCGCCGCTTTAACACCTAACGACCGCATAACGCTTTACCTCCTTTGAAGCCTTTATAATACCAAGCTTGAGCTGCACGACCAGCATAGCCTTGTAGGTGTTAGCTCTAAGGTGCTTAAGGTTGCCGTCGTTAGCTATAAGGCTTGTGCTGTTTTCTATCAAAAAACGATTGTTTTTTTGCGACTTTAGGCGTTTTTTCAGCATATCCGTATCAATCCCGTCACGCTGTTTAAGCCTTTCTATAAGCATTGTGTCATCTGCAATCACAGATATAATCCCATCGCAACGCTTGTCCAAACCCGATTCAAAAAGCGTAGGTGCATCAAGCACCACAAAGCGTTTACCGTTTTTAAAGGCGCTGTTTGTTTCTTCCAAGATAGCCGCCGTTATGTATTTGTGGGAAATGGAATTGAGCAAGGCTACACCGCCCTCCATAGAGAAAGCTACCCTTGCCAAAGCGGCTCTGTTTACCTTGCCGCCTTCCTGTATTCCCTCTCCAAAGCTGTCACAAAGCTCCCTTACGCAGGCTGTGTTAGTATCGTAAACGCTATGACAAACCTTGTCGGCATCTATGCAATGCACGCCTTTTTCACTTAAAAAACGACAAACGGTGCTTTTTCCGCTTCCGCTTCTGCCGCAAAGCCCCAAAAGATACATAAAACACCTCGCCTAAATTTCCACGTATTTGCCGATATCCGCTGCCGTGAGTGCCCCTTGCCTTATTATAAAGGGCTTATCCACAAGGCTTATAATTGTAGATTCAGTACCTATATCCACCTTCCCGCCGTCTATTATCACATCGACCCTTCCCGAAAGCTTTTCTATGACGTCTGTACCGTCCTTGGGAGAAGCCTCTCCGGAAAGGTTGGCCGAAGTAAGAGCAAGAGGTACGCCGCAAAGGGAGGAAAACAAGCTTACAATCTTATGGTCGGGTACTCTGATGCCTACGGTATCACCGCCTGCGGTAACTATATCGGGCACTACGCTTTTTTTAGGCAACACTATGGTTAAAGGGCCGGGCATAAAAGCGTTAAACAGTATTCTTGCAGTTTCGTTAAAAGCTGCAACCTCCTCAGCTTGTTCCAAACTGCCCACGCAAAGGCTTATGGGCTTTATGGGAGGACGTTTTTTGGCTGCGTATAGCTTTTCGACAGCCGACGCATCAAAGGCGTTTGCCGCTATACCGTAAACCGTTTCGGTTGGTACGACCACTATGCCGCCTTGCTTTACGGTCAAGGCACATTGCAAAACATCGTTATAAGAGGGATTTTTGCTATCCATTTTATAGATTTTTGTATCCATAGTACTCCTACCCCATATTACTTCTTTTACATTATAGCACAGCCTTTTAAAAAATACTACCATATATTTATATTTTTTCAAAATCTATTGCTATATTTTTACAAAAATGCTATAATATATAATTGACAAAACAGTATCAAAAAGGGGGAGCGGACTATGCCCATTAAAATACCGCAATACTTGCCTGCGGCGGAAACACTGGAAAAAGAAAACATCTTTATTATGGACCGCAGCCGTGCCGAGGCTCAGGATATACGCCCTTTGCGTATAGCTATTCTTAATCTTATGCCTACAAAAATAGTGACGGAAACACAGCTTTTAAGGCTTCTTTCCAACACCCCTTTGCAAATAGATATCACACTTCTTACTACCTCCACTTATGCGGCTAAGAATACCCCCGCTGCACATCTAAGGGCGTTTTACACCACCTTTGATAAGATAAAGGACAGCAAGTTTGACGGCTTTATTATTACGGGTGCGCCCCTTGAGGCTATGGACTTTGAGAAGGTTGATTATTGGGACGAGCTTTGTGAGATAATGGAATGGACAAAGCACAACGTTTACTCCACCCTTTATATCTGTTGGGGCGCTTTTGCGGGGCTTCATTACAACTACGGCATTGACAAGCATCTGCTTCCCAAAAAGCTTTCCGGTGTGTATTCCCACAAAACGCTTCACCCCTCACACCCTTTGGTTCGTGGGTTTGATGAGTGTTTTTATGCACCTCACTCCCGCTACTCCGGCGTGGACAGTGCCGAGATTGAAAGATGCAGTCAGCTTATTCTGCTGGCGGAGTCTGATGAAGCAGGCGCATACCTTGCGGCTTCTAAAAACGGCAGAAGCATTTTTGTTTTCGGTCACAGCGAGTATGATGCAGAAACGCTTAAAAACGAATATTTTAGAGATTTGGACAAGGGTATTAACCCGGATATTCCCGTTAACTACTTTACAAACGACGACGTTAACACTACGCCCCTTAACACCTGGCGTGCTCACGCACATTTGCTGTTTGCAAATTGGCTTAACTATTTTGTATATCAGGGTACGCCCTACAACCTTGAGGAGATTCTTTAATTTATGGATATAGTTGAAAGAATAAAAGAGCTGAAAAAACAAAAAAATGCCGTTATACTTGCCCACTACTATCAGCCGATGGAGATACAGGAGGTGGCTGATATAGTAGGCGACTCCTTGGAGCTGGCAAGGAAAAGCAAAAACACCGATGCCGATATTTTGGTGTTTTGCGGCGTTAGCTTTATGGGTGAGAGCGCTGCGCTTCTTTGCCCCGACAAGAGGGTGCTTTTGCCTGCGCCCGATGCCGGTTGTTATATGGCAGATACAATAACTGCCGAGGACGTAAGAAAGCTTAAGGCGGAAAACCCGGGAAGTGTTGTTGTTTGCTACATTAACTCCAACGCCGAAACCAAGGCAGAGTGTGATATTTGCTGCACCTCCTCCAACGCCGTTAAGGTGATAGAAAGCATTAAAGCTGACAGCATTATATTTGTACCCGACAAAAACCTTGGCGCTTACGTTGCATCCAAGGCACCCGATAAGCGTTTTATATTCCACGAGGGCGGTTGCTGTAAGATACACGACAAGCTAAGTGCGGAAAGCGTACTTAAAGAAAAGGCTTTGCATCCCGATGCTGACGTTTTGGTACACCCCGAATGTAACGGCGAGGTTTGCGCTTTGGCTGATTTTCTTGGCAGTACGGCACAGATAATCACCTACTGTCAAAACAGTGAAAAAAGCGAGTTTATTATTTGTACGGAGCTTGGCGTTACGGAACGTATGCGTTCTCTTATGCCGAATAAACGTTTTTATATCCCCGACACTAAACAGCTATACTGCGATATGATGAAAAAGATAAATCTTCCTATGCTGCTTGACTGTCTTGAAAATGAAACGGGCGAGGTTTTTATCGACGAAAAGCTTCGCAACGATGCCTTAAAGCCCATAGAAAGAATGTTAAACATTTAAAGGATAAATGAAAAAATGAGAAAGTATTTATATAACGATACAGCAAAAGACTGCAACCAATATGATTTTGACGTGGTGGTTGTCGGTAGCGGTGTTGCAGGGCTTTACTGTGCCCTTAACCTTAACGCAGAGTTTCAGGTAGCTGTGCTTACCAAGGCAAACATAAACGAAAGCAACTCCTACTACGCTCAGGGCGGTATTGCCGCTGTTATAAGCAAAGAGGACCAATTTATAAGCCATATTCAGGATACCCTCGCAGCAGGAGCAGGTCTTTGCGATGAATCCGCAGTTAAGGTGCTTGTTGAAGAGGGACCTGAAAACATAAGGACTCTTATAGATATGAAAATCCCCTTTGACGTTAACTCCGACGGCGATCTCCTTATCACCCGCGAGGGCGGGCATCATATGCGCCGTATTGTTCATTGCGGCGGTGATGCCACAGGCAAGGAAACCACAAAGCAGCTTGGCCGTATTGCTCAAGCTAAAGAAAACCTGCACATTTTTATGGAAAGCTATATGGTAGACATCCTTACGGACGACAAGGGCGTTTGCGGTGTGCTTGCAGTTGTAGGTCAGGAGTATAGAGTTATAAAAACACGAAATCTTGTGGTTGCTACGGGCGGTATCGGTCAGCTTTACCGTTACACCACAAACCCCATCGGCGCCGTAGGTGACGGCATTGCGGCGGCTTACAGAGTAGGTGCTAAGCTTAACCATATGGAAATGGTTCAGTTCCACCCTACAACACTTATTCCCGACGATAATCCCGCCAGACTTTTTCTTATATCCGAGGCAGTTAGAGGAGAAGGTGCAATACTGCGTAACTACCGAGGCACAGCCTTTATGCAGGGTAAGCACGAGCTTGCAGACCTTGCGCCCCGTGATATAGTTACGAGAGAGATTATAAAAGAGCTTAAGACCAATGGCGGTGACCGTGTTTTCCTTGACACCTCTGCTATGACTACCGAGTTTTTCAGGGAGCGTTTCCCCACCATATTCAAGCAGTGCACCGAGCAGGGCATACAGCTTACCAAGGACTTTATTCCCGTTCGTCCCGCACAGCATTACCATATGGGCGGCGTTAAGACAGATATAAACGGCAGAACCAATATCGAAGGGCTTTTCTGTTGCGGCGAATGTGCTGAAACGGGCATCCACGGTGCAAACAGGCTTGCCTCCAACTCTATGCTTGAATGTCTTGTTTTTGGCAGAAGAAGCGCAAGGTATATAAACGAAAACTTCCGTCCTTTGGACACAAAGGCTGTAAGCTATCCAACCGAAAGCTTGGGGCAGGTTATGCACACAAACGAATTTTTCTCTCAAATAGAGAAAATAATAAAGAATACTATGACCGAATATGCAGGCCCCGAACGCAGCTTTGACGGTATGCTTAAAGGAATTGCAATTCTTAAGGATTTGGAAGAACAGCTTGACTACACCTTCCTTGCATCAACCTACCACTACAAGGTATACAATATGCTTCAAAACGCCCTTTGCATAATAAGCTCCGCTTATGAACGCAAGGAAAGCGTTGGCGCTCACTACATTATCGGTTAAAAGGAGAAAGTTATGAATTTTGATAAAATAATAATTACCAGTCTTGAAGAGGATATGCCCGGCGGTGATATTACCACTATATCCACCGTTCCCGAAAACGCCATAGCGGAAGGTGCTTTTAAGGCTAAGGCTGACGGCGTTATTTGCGGTCTTGATATTGCAAAGCGTTCATTTGAGCTTTGCGGCGGCGGTGTAGAGCTTACTTTTTTGGTCAACGAAGGCGACTACGTTAAGAAGGGTGACACCATAGCTACCGTTAAGGGTAACGCACGTACTATTCTTATGGGCGAGCGTACCGCCCTTAACCTTATGCAACGTGCCAGCGGCATTGCTACGGCAACCCGCATCGCTTGCGAAGCCGTTAAGGGTACTTCCACACGCATTACCGATACCAGAAAGACTATGCCCGGACTTCGTGCTTTGGATAAATATGCTGTTCGTGTAGGCGGTGCAGTTAACCACCGTTACGGTCTTTCCGACGGTGTTCTTATAAAGGACAATCATATTGCCGCAGCAGGCAGCATTACCAAAGCCGTTAAATCGGCAAAGGCTTATGCGCCACACACCCTTAAGATTGAGGTTGAAACCGAAAGTATGGAGCAAGTTGCAGAGGCTCTTTCTGCAGGAGCAGACATCATTATGCTTGATAATATGAGCTGTGCTCAGATGAAGGAAGCAGTTGAGTTTATTGCCGGAAGAGCCGTTACCGAAGCAAGCGGCAATATGGGTGAGCGTGACCTTAGAGAGGTTGCCGAGTCCGGTGTTGACCTTATTTCGATAGGTGCTTTGACACACTCCGTTAAGGCTCTTGATATTAGCCTTAAGTTTAAGATTAGCCTTTAATTAACGAAAAGAGATTTTTATGTTTGAAAAAGATTTAGACCAGCTTGATATTGACTTTTTGCTTAAGCTGTTTGGCACCCTTGATGCAAACACGGACAGGCTTGAAAGAGAGTTTGCGGTTAAGATTATTAATCGTGGTGACAGCATCAAGGTTCAGGGTGCAGATAAAATGAACGTTGAAATGGCGGCCAAGGCTATTGAACAGCTGCAGCCTCTTGCTAACCTTAGCGAGATAATTGATGAAAATAGTCTTAACTACGTTATCAGTATGGTTAAGGAACAACGAGAGGACGAGCTTTCTGCCATATACCAAGGCTGTATTTGCCTTACCAACAAGGGCAAGCCCATTAAGGCCAAGACCGTTGGTCAGCAGAAATACGTGGACTGCATAAAGAAAAACACCATAGTTTTTGGTGTTGGTCCTGCCGGTACAGGTAAAACCTTTTTGGCTGTGGCTATGGCGGTTTCCGCCCTTAAAGCAAAGGAAATATCCCGTATTGTTCTTACACGTCCTGCGGATGAAGCAGGCGAAAAGCTTGGCTTTTTACCGGGTGACCTGCAAAGCAAGATAGACCCTTATCTGCGCCCTTTGTACGACGCTTTGGGTGAGATGCTTGGCGGTGAAAGCTTTGCACGTTTTTTGGAAAAGGGCATTATAGAAATTGCGCCCCTTGCTTATATGCGCGGCAGAACCCTTGACGATGCTTTTATTATCCTTGACGAGGCACAAAACACCACTCCCGAACAGATGAAGATGTTTCTTACCCGTCTTGGCAATAACTCCAAAGCCATTGTGACGGGTGACGTTACTCAGATAGACCTTCCCTTTATAAAGCAAAGCGGTTTAGTGGAGGCTATTGAGATATTACAGGATATAGAAGGGCTTGCTATATTTAAGTTTTCACACAGGGACGTTGTACGCCATCCACTTGTACAAAAGATAATACTTGCTTATGAAAAAAACGCTAAAGAAAGCGCAGGCGCTAAGCAAACCTTCAGACGGAGGCAAGGATGATAAAGGTTTTATTCAACAACAAAACGGGCTCCGCTTTTGACCGCAAGACCTTAAACGCTATGAAAAAGGTCATCTGCTACACAATAGAAGCAGAAGAGCCCGACGCTTTAGGCGAGGTTTCTCTTACCCTTTGCGACAACGAATATATAAGAGAGCTTAACAATGAGTTCCGTGGAATTGATGCTCCGACAGACGTGCTTTCCTTCCCTACGCTGGATTTTGATATGCCCGTTTACTCAATGCTTGGGGATATTATAATCTCCTTGGAGCGTGCTGCGGCACAGGCGGAGGAATACGGTCACAGTTTACTTCGTGAGCTTTGCTTTCTTTCCGTTCATTCTGCTCTCCATCTTTTGGGATACGACCACGTTGACGATGAAGAGGGCCGCATTTATATGGAAAAACGCCAGGAAGAAGTGCTAAATCACTTTGGCATTGGCAGATAAGGATGTTCTTTTTATGGAAACTAAAACAGCTTTTATAATGATAACCGGTAAGCCCAACGTGGGTAAATCCACCCTTCTTAACGCTTTGGCAGGGGAGAAGATTGCAATTGTTTCAAAGCGCCCACAGACTACCAGAAACCGTATTACGGGCGTTGTGACCAAGGGCGATGCCCAATACGTTTTTATTGATACTCCGGGCTTGCATAGACCCAGAAACCTTTTGGGCGAATATATGATGAAGGCGGCAGGCAACGCTTCGGAGGATGCAGATATTGTTCTTTTCGTAGTGGAGGCTTGTTCCAAGCTTAACCCTGCCGAAAGAGATGCGCTGAGAAAAAACTGTGACTCCGGCGCTAAGGTTATTCTAATTATCAACAAGGTAGACTCCGTTAACAAGGGTGCTCTTGCCGAGTTTATTGCTAACATCAGCGAGGAATACGATTTCTACTCCATTATTCCCATTTCCGCTTTGGAAAACGACGGCGTTGATATTATATTTAAAGAGCTTGAGCCTCTGCTTGTTCCCTCTCCTCACTTTTTCCCCGATGATATGCTTACCGACCAACCGGAAAGACAGCTTTTTGCAGAGCTGATACGTGAAAAGGTGCTTCGTCTTACCTGTGACGAGGTTCCTCACGGCGTTGCGGTTGTTATTGAAGAATACAAAGAAGAAAAGGACCTTTTAAGAGTAAGGGCCGAGATATACTGCGAAAAGGAAGCTCACAAGAGCATACTTATAGGTAAAAACGGCTCTATGCTTAAAAAAATAGGCTCCTACGCAAGAGAAGATGCGGAAAAGATGCTTGGCATCCACGTTCATCTTGACCTTTGGGTAAAGGTTAAAGAAAATTGGCGTGACAGGCGCACCTTACTTTCCGACTTTGGTTACGACAGCGAGGCTTAGTTTATGTATATAAAGTGCCGTGGGCTTATTATTAAGCAAACCGACAGCGGTGAAAAAGGCAAGATACTTACCATACTGACCGAAAACCGTGGAGTTGTTTATGCTAAAGCCACGGGGGGGAAAAACGTTGGCGCAAGTTATTTTCGGTGCGTTCAGCTTTTTACCTATTGCGAGTTTCATTTTCACAGCGGATATAACCCAGGAGTGCTTACCATACTTGACGCTTTATATATACGCAGTTTCTTTGAGCTTTCAAAGGACGTTGAGCGTTTTGCGCTGGCTTCATATTGTGCAGAGCTTTGCAAGATAAGCCTTGTGGGCGGTGAAGAGGATAAGGAGGTTTTAAGGCTGCTTCTTAACACTTTTCACACGCTGGAAAAGGAAAGCTTTCCCAATGACCACGTTAAAGCCGTTTACGAAACCCGTCTTTGCGTTTTATTGGGGTTTGCGCCTTATCTTGAGGAATGTGATTGTTGCGGGATTTCTTTACCCGATGAGGAGCTTGTCACCTTTTTTGATATAGAGCAAGGCTGTGTGCGTTGCGAAAATTGTGTTGCAAGTGCCGAGGGCAAAGATACCGTTATACGGATGCCTGCCGCTGTTTACCGTTCTATGCTTCACACGGTTGTTTGCGAAAAGGATGCGCTTTTTAAGTTCCGCACCGACGATGAGACTCTTAGTGTTTTTTCTGCAATAAGTGAGAAGAACGTTTTGTGCCGTCTTGAGTACGAGCCAAAGTCACTTCCCCTTTATAAATCTTTTAAACAAGGCTTTTAAGAGGACTTATAATGAGTAATTTTAATAAAGCGGTTTATACCCTTGAATTTGACAAGATAAGAGAGCAGTTGGCTGCGCTTGCCCGCACCAAAGGGGCAAGGAACGCTTTGCTTGAAATAATGCCTTCCACTGACCCTGTCGTGATAAAAAGGCTTACAGAGGAAACTACAAAGGCAAAAGAGATGATTGTGGTTAAGGGCACCCCTCCCTTTGGCGGCGCCAAAGACATCACCCCTATGCTTGACCGTGCAGTTAAGGGCGGTTCTTTGTCTATTTCCGAGCTTATTTACGTTGCTGCCACCTTGCGTATTGTAGCATCGCTGATTAAATACGCAGGTAGCTCCACCGATTGTCTTAGTTCTTATTTTTCGTTTTTGCAAGAAAACTCTTTTTTAGAGAAAAAAATATCGGGCGCAATTGCAGGCGAGGATACGATTGCCGATGACGCAAGCGACGCTCTTTACAAAATACGCCGAGAGCAGAGAAAAACGGAAAACAATATCCGTGATATACTTTCCGGCTACACCACAGGCGCAAAGTCTAAGTTTTTGCAGGAGAATATTGTTACCATAAGAGGCGGAAGATACGTTGTACCCGTTAAGGCGGAGTACAGAAACGAGGTTAAGGGGTTGCTGCACGACACCTCCGCTTCCGGCGCTACTTATTTTATCGAGCCTATTGCAGTGCTTGAGGCAAACAATCGCCTGCGTGAGCTTAAGTCTGCAGAAGAAGCTGAGATTGAACGTATACTTGCGGAGCTTTCTGACGAGGTTGTTCGTTTTTCCTCTCAGCTTACTCTTAACTGCAAGGTTATAACCGACCTTGCTTGTATCTTTGCACGTGCCGCTTACTCTTACGAGATAGACGGTTGTGCCGCTGTTATGAGCGTAAAGCCCAGAAATATTAAGCTTATTAAAGCAAGGCATCCCCTTATTGATAAGGAAAAGGTTGTTCCCATAAGCTTGGAATTTGGCAAGGAACAAAGCTCAATGATAATTACAGGCCCTAACACGGGCGGTAAAACAGTTACCCTTAAGACCATAGGGCTTTTGGCTATGATGGCTCAATGCGGGTTGCATATCCCTTGCAGTTACGGCTCGGAGCTGCCCGTTTTCAGCGGTGTGCTTGCCGATATCGGTGACGAGCAGAGCATTGAGCAATCACTTTCTACCTTCTCAGCCCATATGGTAAATATCGCCTCCATCCTCAAGGAGATGGATGAAAACACCCTTGTTCTTTTTGACGAGCTTGGTGCAGGCACTGACCCCGTTGAGGGTGCCGCTCTTGCCGTTTCTATTCTTGAACGTGTTAAGGAAGCAGGTACGCTTTCTGCTTCCACCACTCATTATGCGGAGCTTAAGCTATACGCCCTTGAAAACGACGACGTGCTTAACGCCTCCTGCGAATTCGACGTGGAAACTCTAAAGCCCACTTATAGGCTTATTACGGGTCTCCCGGGTAAATCCAACGCCTTTTCCATCTCTGCAAGACTGGGCATTGCTCCTGAAATAATTGAAAGAGCTGCCCAAATAATGAAAGAGGACAACGTTAAATTTGAGGATATGCTCTCCAAGCTGGAGGCTACCGAAAGCGTACTGCAAAAGGAACGTGCCGCCCTTGCCGCTGCCACCGAGGAAGCTAACAGGCGTTTGGCGGAAGCTAACGCCAAGGCTAAGGAGGCAGAGGAAAACAGCGAAAAGCTTGTGGAAAGAGCAAGAGAGCAAGCTAACGCAATACTTGCCAGCGCAAAGGCGTCCAGTGAGTTTGTTTTTGACGAGCTTGGCAAGCTTCAACGTGAAAAGGATAAGGCTGATGCAAAGGCAAGGCTTGAATCCTCACGTGCCGGTATACGTGACAGACTTAAGGCTACCGATGAAGAGATATACAGCGGTGTAGCCGTTGCAGACCCCGTAGACGAAAACTACGTGTTGCCCCGCCCCCTAGAAAAGGGAGACAGCGTTTTGATAGTTGACATCAACAAAACAGGTGTAGTAATTTCCATTGAAGGAAAGAAAGCGGTTGTTCAGGCAGGCATTATAAAAACCAAAACGCCTATTAAAAATTTGCGTTTACTTGATGAAAAGGTTGAACTTCCCGAAAGCTTTGCTTCAAACAAAAAGCAAGCCACCCAAACACTACGTGACTCGGTTAAAAACGAGATTGACCTTAGAGGTGAAACGGGAGATGACGCTTGGTTTATGGTTGACCGTTATCTTGACAGTGCGGTTACTGCAGGATATACAACGGTTACCCTGATTCACGGAAAAGGTACAGGGGCGCTTCGTGCAGCTTTATGGCGTTATATGCGTGGTGATAAGCGCATTAAATCGTTCAGAAGCGGCAGATACGGCGAAGGTGACACGGGCGTTACCGTTGTTGAGCTTACGGGTAAACACAAATGACGGACAACAGATACGAAAGACAGCTTCCACTTTTAGGTAAGGACTCTGCCGATATTCTGCGCACAAAAACCGTGATGCTTTGCGGTCTTGGCGGTGTAGGAGGTTACGCACTTGAAGCTCTTGTTCGTGCAGGGTGCGGCAATTTTGTTCTTGTAGACTCGGATGTTTTTGACACCACTAACCTTAACCGCCAAATTCTATGTACCGAGAAGGAAATAGGCAGACCTAAGGTTTTGGTTGCAGAAGAAAGAGTTAAGGCGATTAATTCCGCTGCGACGGTTTTTGCGGAGCAAATTTTTCTTACAGAAGAAAACATCCCCGCTCTTATAGAAAAGTACAAGCCCGATTATATAGCGGATGCTATTGACAACATCACTGCAAAGCTGGCTTTGGCGGTAGAAGCACAAAAAAACAGCATAGGCATTATCTCGTGTATGGGTACGGGCAATAAGCTTACAAGCAACGCCTTTGAATGTGTGGACATTTCAAAGACCGCCGTTTGCCCCTTGGCAAGAGTTATGCGCCGCCTTTTAAAGGAACGAGGAGTTAAAAAGCTAAAAGTAATTTACAGTAAGGAAGAGCCTAAAACAACGGGTCCCACCGTTTGCTCTGTTTCATTTGTTCCGCCTACTGCAGGCTTTTTAATGGCAGAGAATATTATTAAGGATTTGCTTGATATCAACAGCGCAAAAAAACAGCTCTGTTAGAGCTGTTTTTGCATTTTAAAAGCCCCACAGTTTTAAAGCTGTGGGGCTTTTGCTTATTTAACTTGCACTAACCTTTAAAGAATTAGTCCTTCTTCTTTTTAAGGATAACAGCGGTGCCTATAAGACCTGCAACTGCAAAGAGTGCAAAGGCTGCAACACCTGCGTCACCGGTACCGGGAGTAGGAACGATGTCCTTATAGGTTGCCTTGATAACAGTGTTACCTGCACCAAGAGTGAAGGTGGTTTCTGCGGAGTTTTCATCAGCTATGGTACCTTCGCCGCTAACGATAACCCACTTATCAAATTCCTTCCCTTCAGGAGCTTCATCAGCTACGATGGTGATAACGTCGCCAACCTTGTTGCCTTCTTCGTTGATGCCGGTTGCGGTACCGTTTTCAACAGTGATGGTATAGAGGTCGTCTGCATATTCTGCACGGATTACAACGTCGGAAGCAAGAACAGTAACGGTGGTGTTTGCGGAAGTAGCGTCAGCAATAGTAGCTTCGCCGCTTACGATGGTCCAACCGATGAAGTGCATATTTTCTGCTGCGTCGTCTGCAACGATGGTGATAACGTCACCAACCTTGTTGCCGCCTTCTTCGATACCGGTTGCGGTACCGTTTTCAACGGTTACACTGTAAAGGTCATCTGCATATTCTGCACGGATAACAACGTTGGTAGAACCAACGGTGATGGTGGTTTCTGCGGAAGTAGCATCAGCTATGGTAGCGTCGCCTTCTACGATGGTCCAACCAACAAAGTGCTTGTTAGCTTCTGCGTCGTCAGCGATGATGGTGATTTCGGTGCCCTTCTTGTAGGAGTCAGCCTTATCAGCTTCGTCTACCTTACCGTTGATAACGTCAACGGTGTATTCTTTTTCAACGAAGGTTGCCTTAACGGTTGCGTCACCCTTAATGGTAACGGTGGTATTTGCGGAAGTAGCTTCTGCTATTTCAACTTCGCCTTCTACAATAACCCAAGAATCGAAGAGATAACCTTCGGGGATATTTGCGGTGATATCAACAACGGTGTCATATACGTATTCGCCGCTGCCTGTACCGTTTTCAATGGTGAGGTCGTACTTAACGTCTTCAAATACAGCCTTGATTACAGTGTCACCACTGCCGGTAGTGAAGGTAGTGTTAGCGGAAGTTGCATCAGCAAAGGAGCCTGCGCCGCTAACGATTTCCCATCTTACAAATGCCTTGTGGTCGGGAACTATAGCTTCAATCTCAACCTTGGTGCCAACTACCAAACCGTTAAGGTCAACATCGGTGGTTGCCTTACCGCCCTGGATTTCGAGCTTGTAAAGAACGTCAACGTATACTGCACGGAGAGTGGTAGCTTCGTTAGAGGTAGTAAACTTGGTGGATGCGCTGTTTGCATCTTCAAGAGTACCGGAGCCGGTAACTATTGTCCAGTGAGAGAATACCATATCAGCGGGAGCTTCGTTTGCGGTAATGTCAACAACGGTGCCCTTTTCAAAGGTGCCGCTGCCTGTACCGTTTTCAACGGTGAGGTCATATACTCTCTTCTTATAAGTAGCTTCAATAACTGCTTCGCCATCGGTAGTAACGGTGGTAGTAGCATTTGCGGGATCAGCTATGGTAGCGCTGCCGCTAACAACTATCCACTTATCAAATACAAGCTCAGGGTCAGTTGCAGTATCAGCAACTACGGTTACATCAGAGCCGCGAACGTAGTCGCCGTCACCGGAACCGTTATTAACGGTAAGGGTGTAAAGAGCGTCACGATAGTTTGCGGTAATAACTGCATCGCTTCTGCCAACGGTAACGGTGGTAGTAGCAGCACTTGCATCAGCTATAATGTAGTCAATGCCTTCGATAGTCCAACCAACAAATACCTTGTCAGCTATTTCGTCAGCAGTAATGGTGATAACGTCTTCATACTTGAAGCCTTCTTCGGAAGCTTCGGGGCTCATAGTACCGTTAACGATAGAAACGTCAAAGGAGCTTTCTGCGCCGTAGATTTCAAGTTCACCAACACGGTAGTTGGTGCAGATGGACATACAGTCAAATTCGAAAATGAGATATGCATAGCTATCGATGAGGGTAGGATCCACTTCGATAACGTATCTTGCTGCTATAGAGGTGAGACCGTAATCTTCATCGAAGGTGATGAAGTTGTTGGTGCTCTGCATCTGGTTAGCGTTAAGCTCACCAAGAAGGGTCTTGTAAACACCGCTTCCGTCAATAGCGCCGTAAAGCTTTACGCCTACAGGAGGAATACCCTGCATACTGTTAACAACGTAAGATACGGTAACTGCTGCGCTGTGAATATCATAAGCGGTATGTCTGTCAAGCATTGCCATTATAGCAAACTTGTTGCCGGAGCTGGTTACGGGAACCCACTTACCTTCTGCAAGGAGAGGATAAAGCTGGTCATTAAGGTAACCGCCCTTGTACCAACCTTCATAACCGTTAATAGGACCAAGGTCGTCGCCTATGGTGCTCACATCGGGAGTACCAACGGTAAACTTGAACCAGGAATCGGGAGCAAGGTTGTCGGGAACGGGCTTATGTATATCAACGAGCTTAGCAAAGATTTCTGCATCACCGGTACCTACGGTAAAGGTGTTGTTAGCAGAGTCAAGAGTGCCGCTGCCGCAAAGAGTCATCCAACCAACAAAGATCTTACCTTCGGGAAGTTCATTTGCTGTGGGAGGAACGAGGGTAACAACGGTACCTTCAAGGTAACCGGTAAAGCCTTCGTCAGGCTCGGTTGCGATAGAACCGTAGTCAACGGTTACGGAGTAACGAGGAGCATCCTCATAAACTGCAGCGATTACAGAGCTGCCGCTTGCAGTGGTTACGGTGGTGGTAGCAGAGTTGGGGTCAGCAATAACAGCGTCACCGCTCATTACTTCCCAACGTACAAATACCTTACCGTATTCTGCTGGGTTTGCAACTATGTCAACAACAGTACCTACTGCATATTCACCGCTACCGGTACCGTTTTGAACTTCGAGGCCGTAAAGAACGTCTTCATAAACTGCTTTAACAACTGCATCGGAATTGCCAACGGTAAAGGTGGTGGTGTTAGAGGTGGAATCAGCAATTTTGCCTTCGCCTTCTACTTCCCAACCGATAAAGATCTTGTCAGCAAGTTGGTCAGCAGTGATTTCGATTTCAGTACCGGGATAGTATCTGCCATCTTCGGAAGGTTCGGCAACGGTACCGTTTTCAACGGTTACACCAAACTTGGTATATTCGCCATTAACTTCGATTTCGCCTATAGCGATAGCAGAATTGTCAGCTGCGGTTGCTTCAACGTATATACCGGTGTAGGTTTCTACGTCAAAACCGGAAACGGTGTACTGATATGCATTTGCTGCGTTAACGGTGGTGTCGGTTTCAAGAACAAAACCGGAGTTGAAAGCAAAGCCTTCGTCAAAAGCAGTGCCAACAGTCTGAGTGCCGAGAAGGGTGTAACCGCCGTTGGCATCAACGCCGTAAACATCGATACACTCAGGAAGCTCGGTAGCTGCGGTAGCGTTAAAGGTAACGGTAACACCGTTTACGTCAACGGGAGCAGCAAAGTCCATTCCAATAGCCGCATCGCCTTCAAATACTTCGTACTTGGACTTTTCGGTAAGAGGGATAAGCTTATCGTTAAGGATGCCCGCACCCTTTTCACCCAAATCATAACCACTAAGAACTGCAGAATATACAGCGTCGGTAGCTATGTTAGCATCGATATCGGCGTGGTTTTTGATAGTGATGGTATATGCACCGCCGCTTGCGTAAAGAGCAGAAGAGTCACCGCTCTTAACGTATTCGGTACCCATATTTTCATATACGGGGAAAGGAACGGTAAAGGTGTATTCAGTACCTTCTTCTACGTCTTCAGCAATTTTTACAGGGAAGATGAGCTGGAGACAATCATCGGTCATAACGCCGTTGGCGCCTGCAGTATTCTTGTCAATATTGAAGCTCCAATGCAAACCAAAGCCTGCTTCCTCTTCAGGATACCAGTCGGGAGGAAGATTGTCATAAGTCCAGCAAACGTTTTTGTTCACTGTGATGGAGGAGAGAGGGCTCATACCTTCATCGGGAGTGAACTTGATGCAGTTTGCAAACCAATCTGCAAAATATGCCTCGTCACAGTTAAGGAAAAGACTGATATCCTCAACGTTGTAGGTTACGGTGCCCTGGAAAGCAGACATACCAAGAGGCTTGTTTTCAAGGTCGATATCCGAAATTGCTATTTTGATAAGTACAACGTCGCCGGCCTTTGCACTGTTAAGAACAGCCTGGCTTTCCGCATCCAATATGGAAGGGGTGTACTTAAACTGATATTCAGTTATAGCGTACTCGTCGTTAGCATCGGGATAAGGAAGGCCCTGAGCATCATCATCAGGAGCAGGCATACCCGTGCCTTCATCGTCATAGTCCCATATAGCGCTAATGGAAACGGTAAAGCAAGTAGTTACCACAACCAAGCAAGCCATAAAGAACGCTAACATTCTTAAAGAAGAAGCTTTTTTCATTAGCTGTTTCCTCTCTTTCGTAATGATATTTTTCGCCTAGTGTTATATGTTGTTATTATAACATCAACAGCCTTAAATGTCAACAATTTTTTGATAGCAGCGCTTATATTTTTGTAGCTTTTTTCACACAAAAAGCTTTTTTGTTTCTTTTTGGTTCGGGCGGTATAATCCACGCTCTTTTGGCAAAAATAGTAGCGGAGGAATAAACTGTTGATGGGACGTGTTAAACTATGAATGTTACAAATAATCAAGGCATAAGAAGAGGAGATATTTTCTATGCTGACCTTAGTCCCGTGGTTGGTTCGGAGCAAGGCGGTATACGCCCCGTATTGATAGTGCAAAACGACGTTGGAAACAAGTTCAGCCCCACCGTTATCGCAGCAGCAATAACCAGCCAAACGGGTAAAACCAGATTACCTACCCATATCGAAGTTCTGGCATCGTCCGGTCTTGCAAAGGATTCGGTGATACTGCTGGAGCAAATCCGCACCATTGACAAGCGAAGGCTGAAGGAAAAAATGGGGCATTTGGATGATAGGGTGATGTCGCAGGTGAACGAAGCCATTAGCATAAGCTTTGGGCTTTCCACCGAGGAAACGCAAAGCGTTTATACGGCGTAGAAAATACACCTTGCAAAAAGGGGCTTCGGAAAAGCTTTTTCGCTTTTCCGAAGCCCCTTGATTTTATTGACCGTATTTTTCGTTGATTGCCGACATATAGAGGTTTGACAGCTTTATGTGACCGCCGATATTAGGGTGCGGGTCAACGTTGAACTTGGGAGGTATTATGCTAAAGCGTGCGTTTAAAAGGTTTTCGCCCTCTATAAAGGGATAGTAGCTTTCCACAAGCAAGCAATTTTCAGCTTTCACTGTTTCTCTTATGGTTTCGTTAAGCAAAGACACCCAACGGTCAGAGGCTTCACCCACGTCTACGCTTTTATCCAGGTAAGGCAAGGAAAGCACCATACCGTGATAAGGGCTGTATACGGTGGTAACCGCAATTATCGCCTCGGGTGCTCGCTCCTTAATAAGCTTTAATATCCGAGGTAAATCTTCGGCAGCATCCTCTATTCCTGCGTTCATACTTTTCTCAAACTCTTCGCTGTCTATAAGCTCGTTAAACCTGTCAAGAAACTGTTCGGCCGAGCCCGTGTCGGAGCTGACATCCGAAGGGTCAAACACCAACGTACCGCTGAAAGCCGTCAAAAAGGGAGTGAGCAGGTTGTTTGCGCCTATGCACACCACCACCACGTCAGCATTGTCAAGCTGCGGCACACCGGCCTCCAGCATAGAAAGCAGACCCGAGGTCTTAAGACCGTCGATACCAAAATTTTCGTACTCAACGGTTGCGCCTTCCACCACAGACTCGATAGAAGCGGCCAAGATAGCGGGGTAGGCTTGAGTTGAGGGCTTATCAAGACCGTAGCCTCTTGCAATAGAGTCACCCAAAGCTACAAGCTTTATCGTTTCCCTGCCGTCAAAGCGGCCGCCGCAAAAAGCGGGAACCGTTTCCGCAGAGCTTTCCTCACTTGTATTATCCTCGTAAAGCGAAGATTCCTCAAACGTTACAGAATATTCCGAGCTTTCGTATTCTGTTTGGGAAGCTTGCTCTTCGCCATCCGCTAAGCTTTTCTCCGCACTTTGCGCAACCGTATCCTCACTTGCGTTGCCGGTTGCTTCATCCTGTTTATTATCATCCTCTTGACCGCAGGCAAAAAGCAAAAGCAAGCACGCCGCCAAAAGGACTGCAAACATTTTTTTCATAAAACATATTCTCCTTTGAGGTTTACATATATAATGGGGATTTTTACGTTTGTTTATTCGTTACTTACCATTTTAACACACATAAGCTTTTGTTGCAACATTTTAGACAAAAAAGTACGCACGGCATAATATGATTATATAACCGAAAGGAAGCTTTACTTATGAAAATACCGATATCCTTACCTTCCGGGCTTCCCGCAAGGGGAAGCACCTTAAGCTGCGACCGCATTATTGCTACCGATGGCTTTGAATGCTCGGTTTACGACGTTGATAGGAAATGCTGTATTCCTACCAAAAGGCCCTACCGTTTTATTGCATCGGTATGTCCGTCAACACTTTTGGCGCTGGGTGGTGACTGCTCTAACCGTGTTTATCTGTTGGATGGCGATATGACGGAAACGGATGCCTTTACACCAAACGCAGTGGGGGACCTTTTACAAAGCGTTTACCCCTGCCCCCTTGGGAACGGATTTGTTTTTACCTACAGAAACGGAGTATATGCAGGCGACCTGTGCGGCAGAACACACCAAAGACTTGAATGTGCGGAAAACGGACAAGAATTTATAAGCGTTTTTCCCGCCTGCGGGTATTGCCTTACAGCTTATAACAACGGATATGCCGACATAATTGAGTACAGCACCTGCAACGGAAACCAACGTTGCCTTTTGCCCGATTGTGTACGCATAAAAAGCTTTACGGCAATAGACTGTCAAAACGTTTACGGTCTTTTCACCAAGGGTTATCCCTACTCTTTCCTTGCCCCTGTGGTGGAAAACGGAGTTTTTAACTGCCCTTGTATATAATTTGCACATTTTTCTTTATATAATCTTGAAAAAAGAAACGCTTTGTGGTATTGTATAGTCATAAAACGTTTGGAGGTATATAATATGTTCGGTGACTCCGGCTCTCCTAATTTTTTGGAATATTCCGTAGCGGAAAAGCCCAACAAGAGAACAAAAACCATAAAGGCGGTTATTATTCTTTCTGCGTTTGCAATTTTTGTTTTGTTGTTTTCGTTGATTTCTATCTTTGCCTCCGCTATGCTTGTTGTCATCCCTATGGCTTCGGTGCTTATTGTCTTCGGAATTTTTATATTTTGGAAGTTTACCAAGGTTGAATACGACTACGTTATTTCCGGCGGCGATATGCAAATGCACATAGTTTACGGCGGCAGAAGCAGGAAAGAGCTTTTTACCTTTAAGCTTTCCTCTGCTGAGCTGTTTGCCGACAAAGCCTCTACCCCTTCCGACGACAGCAAGTTTGACAAGACCTTTTATTGTGTTTCTTCTATGGATGCTTCCAATATTCTTTATGCCGTTTTTAAAAACGAAAACGGCGAAAGATGCATTGCTTACTTTGAAGCTCCAAAAAAAGCAAACAGCATTTTAAAATTTTACAACGCTTCTGCTTATAAAATAAAATGATAAGCGGTGACATTTATCTTGCGGAAAATATAAAGGCTATGGACGAGGGCTGCGGCATCGATGCCGAAGTCCTTATGGACCGTGCCGCCGAAGCGCTTTAC
>JAZSLS010000149.1:0-2017 GCA_045535465.1 Eubacteriales bacterium | reverse complement strand
GATGACCGCCCCTACGAACAAATTCGTTACACGTTTTCATTGCCGAATTGTTTTAACCTATCGGTCTGTAAAAGGACGTATCGATTTTTATGTAGGGGACATTCTCGAATGTCCCGCTACCTTGCGAGTTTTTCCGTGTTTCCTGTCAGCTTGGTTTTAAACGTTTAGTGGCGGGCGATTCAAGAATCGCCCCTACATTGTATCCGTTGTCACACCTTAAAACAACAAACCGTTTTCATTGTAGGGGAGCGCATTGCGCTCCCGATTGCGTTCCGTGCAAGGTTGGCGTAACCCCTTGCGTATCGGGCGGCCGATGACCGCCCCTACGGTATATACGTTACCACGCCTTCATTAACAACAACTCGTTACGTTTCGGGCTGCTATATATAAAATAATATAAACTTTATATATATATTATAGAAAAAATTGCATTTTCTCTTTACAATGTGGAAAACTTATGGTATTATAATAATAGAGTAGAATGGGTTTGAATGCAGCCTTTTTTATTTAAGGCCTTTTTATAACCCTTTAAATATTTTCTGAGAGGAAAAAAATTATGCTTGACCCTAAATATATTTTTCAGGGCGTACTTGATTATCTTGAAAAAAAATACGATATCATTGATATAACTATGAACCTTTGGTTTAAGCCCCTTCATATTTTGGAAATTGAAGGCGGCAGAGTTACACTTATGGTTGAGGAAGAATGGAAGCGCAACGTTGTTGAGGAAAAGTATCGCAGTATGCTTATTGAGGGCTTGGAAAACGAGCTTGAAAGAGACGATATTGAGCTTTACATTTTAACCGGCGCAGAATACGCAAAATGTATGGCGGAGGCAGACGAGAAAAAGAAAAAAGAGGAAGAAGAAAAAAAGCGTGAGGAAGAGCGTGACGAGGCTATGTACATTAACCCCGCTTACACCTTTTCTAACTTTGTTGTAGGCTCCTCCAACCGTGTTGCTTACGAAACCAGTCTTCTTGTATGCTCAAACCCTTCGGAATATTACAATCCCCTTTTTCTTTACGGGCCTTCCGGTTTGGGTAAGACGCATCTTTTGTTTGCAATAATCAACGAGATAAAAAAGAACCGCCCCGATTTTAAGGTGGTTTACATTACCTGTGAGGAATTTACAAATATGCTGGTAGACAGCATTTCCAAAAAGACAGACCCTATGATTTTCCGTTCCAAGTTCCGTGGTCTTGACTTTTTGCTTGTAGACGATATTCAGTTTCTTGCAGGTAAAAAAGCGGTGCAGGAGGAAATGTTCCACACCTTTGAGGCTCTTTACAACAAGGGCAAGCAGGTTGTTTTTGCATCGGACAGGCATCCTTCGGAAATGGAAAATATTGATAAGCGTCTTACAACAAGGTTTTCTATGGGTGGTCTTTTTGATATAGAGCCGCCTGATGAAGAGCTTAGACAGGCAATATTTAAGCACAAGGCAGACAGCTACGGGGTGGAAATACCCGCAAACGTGCTTCAATTCCTTGCAGAAAACATAAAGACAAATATCCGTCAGATAGAGGGTGCAATAAAAACTCTTAAGGCGCACAGCCTTATAAACGGTGAGGAGATAACCCTTGCTATGGCAAAGCGAGTGCTGGCGGAGTATTTACGTAAGGCCGAGGCAGACAGCGTTAATGCCGAAAAAATACTTAAATACGTTTCTATGCGTTACGGCATAAAAAAAGAGGACATAACAGGGCCCAAGCGTGATGCGTCAGTTAAAAATGCCCGTCATATATGTGCCTTTTTAATGCGTGATATGCTTAATATGACCTATAAGGAAATAGGCACCGTACTTAATAAGCATCACTCCACTATTATGGACTCTTGTCTTAAAATAGAAAACAACATTAAAAAAAGCGATACCTTCCGCAGGGAAATAGATGAGATAGAGAGAGAGCTTACGGCGTAAGGTTATTCCACCGTTACTCACTACGTTCCTAACGGGGACCCCAAAAAGCCTTTCGTATAAATAAAAGAAGCCGTATAAACGCTTATGCCGTAGGGGCGG
>JAZSLS010000069.1:0-35135 GCA_045535465.1 Eubacteriales bacterium | reverse complement strand
CGTGAGTAGAAAGTCCTGTCGCTTGAAATAGAAACAAGCCACCCCAAAGGGGTGGCGTGTTTCGTGGTGCGGGAAAAATGACGGACTTGAAACGAACTCCAACTTTTGGAACAAAAGTTGGGAGAAAGAGCCGGTGGCTCTTTCGATCGTGAGTAGAAAGTCCTGTCGCTTGAAACAGAAACAAGCCACCCCAAAGGGGCGGTTTTTTCTTGGAAAATTTCGTTTCACCCCTTGACTTCACTTGGAAGATGCGATATAATATCTTCAATAGTAAAAAACGGAGAGTTATTATGAATAAAATTGATGAGCGTATTCAGTGGTACGAACAGAACGCCACCAATCGATATGATGATTTAGTTAGAATTGAACTAAAAAAAATCAGTGATTTGTATGATGTGTACGAAGACAGTACGGACGAAATGTTCGTAAATGAAATGATAGAGGCTTTTTGTAAAATTATAGAAACACAACGTGAACGAATTAGCGCTTTGGAATCGGAAAACAACGAGGAAAAGATAAATTCTGCAGACGTTTATGAGGCTGATGTTCCTTTTAGCGGTCGGCCGTTTGGACAAAAATTTATGTCCTTCACTAATATTTCTGTTGGGAACGGTATTTCACAACAAGGTTTTCAAAACGATAAGCAGCTGCAAGAAGCGTTTACGTTATATTGCTTGAACAATGGAAAATCCTCCTACACCGTTAACGACTATTGTTCACGTATTAAAAATTTGTGGAAATCCTTTTATACGGAATATATTCAAGGCGAGCTTCCGAAAGAACTTGAAATTAACGAAGAAAAAATCAATCAAAATAGCCCTCTTTTGAATGCATTATATCATACGGAAGAACTTAATTGCTATATAAGTATGAAAATAGCCGAATCTGAGGGAAATCGAAATTGGCCCAACACTCGTGCAGCTTTTAATAAATTTGATAAGTTTAAAGCTTGTTGTTACGGGGCGAATATATAAATTAAAGGGGAAAGAATTATGCTGTTAAAAGAAAAAATCGCCAAAATAAAAAAATCATCCGCTTTAACGGTATTGCCTACCGGAACAGCCAAAGATTTTGATGGATTGTGGGCAAATATTATTGAGCCCAATTTGCCCGATGAAAATGTTGTTGTTAAGTGGCACGAATTGCTTAAGCAATATGTTGAAAAGCAAGATGCAATTTTCTTTATTCGTGCGTTCGGAACTCCTTCCGGAAACAGTCCTTTGTTAAGAAGAGGCTTTATAAACGCCACTGATCACGGCTTTAGTTCGGTTTTTGTGGATAATGGGTTCACCTCCTATTTTTACTCAATGGCACGTGACGGATATGTTCCGTCTTTATCGGATTTTGAAGAATGTATAAAAGGAAGAAGCTTTCCTTGCGGATGCTTTCAGACGGAAGACGAAAGAAAATATGCTGCTTATCTAAAAGGCCGAAATCCCGGAGTAAGCAATAAAGGTTATAAAATTGCCCATATTTATTCTGCCGGAAAAGATTTTAATAAAAAATCGCCTTTTGCTTCTGTGGCAGCTTTATGCAACAAATATTTTCCAAGAGGCGTTAATACTGAGTGGAACGCTATAAGGACCGATGCTTACGGCGATTTTCATTACAGATTTGTTGATATGCTTTCGGACGAGGCCATTGAAGCACGAAAATTTCTTGTAGCACATTTTATGAGGATGGTGCATCCCATTAACTATTTTCTTGTTCCGAACAAAATAAACAGATATGATGACGCAACAGGGATTTTAAAAACCAACATTTTGTGGAATGACAATGGTGTTGAAAAAGATGAAATTGGCGAAGAGCAGGATTTGATAAATTATGTTGAAGCCAAAATCAAAGCAAAGTACAAAACGGTATACGATGACTTTTTAAATTATATTTATCCTATACAAAGCAACGATTTAATATCCAATAAAGTAATAGACGCAAAATACGGAATAGGAATTTGGAAAACCAAAAGCAACTCAATTTCCGCAACAAACAGCAAAAGCTTATCAAGGTCAAGCTGTAAAAAGCCCTCTGTGCGCATTCACAATGAATTGGCCGATTTTGAAGCGTACGCTGCCAAAAACGGCGTTTCAAATCCGCCATACTACAGCTCGCTTTTAAAAACTGCTATGAAGGAATTGACCATAAACACTATTGCCGATTTGGAAGATAACATAGATGTTATGATTGATGCTTGTACTCAAAAAATTGCCGATGCAAAGAAAGCAAAGGATGAGTTGACCAAGAAAAAGTATAGCAATTGTCGCTCAGCGTTAAGAAAGTACAGCGATTATTTAGATCAAAAGAATAATACGATTAATGATGATGTATTTTTGAATGCGTTGGAAGATTCTATGAGGGAATCAGATGATCTTTCCGATGCATCTATCAGAATTTATTCCGGAAAAATAAGGGAATTATTGAGGAATAATTATACTATCGAACAGCTTTATTCTGAAATAGACGGGATAATTAAAGCATATTCTGAAGACGGTCAATTCCGTGACCCAAAAGATCATAATAATACCAAAAGCGCTCTTAACAGAGTGGCAAAAATGATAAAACATCCATATATTCGTTATAAAAAAGGTTTTGACTCTTTTATTTCGCAAAATGAACATATAGCAGGATATTGTATCGAAAACAATACTATAACCATTTTCTATGGCGTCGGTTTTGTAGACGGAAAACAAGTAGACAAAAAAATACCCGATGAGGATATGAAAGAGCTCATTGAGATATTGGACGTTGCCGTAAACAATGGCTTGTTTGAAAAATCCAACACTAATCTCGTTTCGGTACACGGACCTGTTTCTTGTTTTGATTATCAATATCGCAATATGTCGGGCACCGCTTGCAGAGGATTGTTCGTTGACGGTAAGTCGGCGCAGCTCCTTCAAGACAGATATACAAATTTGATTAACAAACTTACAAAATAAACAGACTGAGTCGGGGCATAACGCTCCGACGCAGTTTTGCTGTATAAGGGGTGGACGAAATCTTATATAAATAGCCAAAGCTCACTAAGTGACAACTGTGCAAAATTAACAAAATTTGAAAATATTGCAAAAAACTCTTTACATTTACTTAGTGATTGGCTATAATACACTCAGTGAAAGCGAGCCGGCGGCTTTAGAAGGGCGCTTTGGGCAGCAAAAGCTTTACAAAATATTCGGATAAGGAGTATAAAATGGAACTTAAAGATTTTATTGGAAAGGTTGTTATCTCAACTAAAACGAAACGCAGGTTTTATTTGAATAAAATTACAGCCTCCCAAATAGGTGTAGTTACTACAACCCCGGATAGTAACGGTCACTATACTTTTTATTGTAGGGAAACCATCAATGGCGATCCTTTTTCAAACGGAAATTTGATGTTTGAAGATGCGAGCTTGCTTGAGCCGTTCAAAAAGGTGTATGGCGCATATTGCCGCACCGAAGATGCATATTGGGAGGAGTATGGTTATTGGATGAGAAAGGATTAATAAATGACCAATTTCCAAAACCCTAAAAATGATTTTTTATTACAGGACACGTTATTTTTAAAATTTCAATCGAATTTTATATCTTAAATCGGAGGAGGAATTATTATGAGCTTTTATGGAAAATGGGAAACGTGGAAAATTGTTTATGTGCCTAAGGTGCTGAATGGCGGTATGCGAGGAGTTGCGTTTGTAGAAGCGGGCGACCGTCAACACGCAATATATACTTTTCAGCAGCAATACGCCGGACAGTATTTTACGATCGAATCTTGCGAGAAATTAAACGGAGGTAATTGAAAATGGGTTTTGACTATCTTGGAACGCTCTCTAACCAATGGAAACAATTAGCCGCAAAAGCAAAAAACTCAGAACATATTTCATATTCGGAGTTGTTGGAGGCTTTTAAAGCCACTCACAAGGCGTTCAATTCGTTGCACGAGACGGAATTGGTTCCCCGAAAAGCTTGTCAGGTTATTATGCTGATGGACGAGTTTACTTACTATGCTGCAACGATGGATGAAAACTATCTTGGCGATATTTGTTCGGGCCTATACTATTTAAACTACGCTTTAAAAAGCGAGTTCTTTAAAGGAAAATATCAATCTGAATTTTTCCTTGGGCCAAAGCCGACTCAAATCAAACAATATGTGCTGGATATTGATAATATCAGCACGGCTGCTTTTATTAGTTTTCTGAAGGACGAAATTGATAAGGATTATAACGACGTTGTGCTGGTAAACAATAAATAAATCGCAAAGGAGGATGCTGCAGGCAAGCAAAAAACAAACTTCAAAAGCCACAGGGTAAAAATAATGGAACATAAGGAATTAAAATAACCGGCAGATGAATGGGAGAAAATGACCCGTACTGTTTTGGATTTAAAGAAAATTCACATCTCAAAATTACAATATCTTTTAAAAGAAACCTATGCAACACTTGCTGTGCTTTGCAAGGATAAATCGGTTCCCAAAGAAACAAGTAGGCTCTTTTTAGAAATGGAAGACTTCCTTTATTTTGAATTTTTAATGTAAGAAAAAGAAGTTGATGCTGAATATTATAGGTATCGAAAAGTTTACGCTGTTACAAAAGCGCTTAAAAAAGGATTCTTTTGTGGCGATTATGGTTGCGATTTCCCAAAGCTTAAAAAGCTGATAATAAAACGCCCTTTATATTTGATTTTGAAACAAATTTTTTGGATGATATACCGATATAAGCTGTAATCACCACAAGCTACAAAGGAGCCAAGAATAAATAGACTAAAAAAGGCAGCCGCTTTTGGCGGCTGCCGCAGTCTGTAGACAAAGTCTACAGACTGATACAGAGTGAGAGAAACGAAGCAATTTTTCACGAAAAACGAGTGTCGGCGTAGTGACCTACGACAGCGAAGTTTTTCGCGGAAGTGCTCTGAATATAAAAAATACAACTTAGATGTGAAAACGCCTCCCGTTACACCGCGAGAGGCGTTTTGCGTTTGTTGGTTATTATCCCCTCAGGGCACGTAAAGAGCGAGTTTGTCTTCGCTCTGAGGACAGCCGCTTTTGGCGGCTGCCGATAAGCGTCAAATCTTTAGTGGCCCCTTTTAGGGACGACGTCTGTAATTGCTCCCTATAGGGGCAGTGTAAGCCATCGGTTTAACCGGTGTTTTCGCTTATTTCTCGTTGAATATCGCAAGATAATCCGCAGTAGTTATTCTGTTATCGCCGTTAAAGTCAGCAGCACGGCGATATGCTCTGTCGGGAAGGGAGCTGTCGTTGCCTTCCAAATACGACTTGAGTGCGATAAGGTCTGCCGTGGAGGTTTTGCCGTCGCCATCGGTATCGCCCTTAACGGTAACGGTGTAGGTAGCGCCGGAAATGGTTACCTTACAGCCTGTGCCAACGTAAGCGGTTGGCGCAAGCGCTGCGCCGTTTGCGCTCTTAACGGTAGCGGCAACGCCGTTTAACTTATAGTAGGAATCAACAACAGCTGCGGTGGTGTAAACCTGAATACCCGAAAGGATGGAGGCGTACTTGTCAACAGCCCAGCCTGCAAGGTTAACGTAGCTTATTGCGTTCTTATTTGCGTAGTTTTGAACTACGCCGTTGCCGTAGCCAAAGAGGGTAAAGCCTGTGCCCATACCGTTAAACGCACCGTCTTCGATGGTGGAAACGCCGTTGCCTACAACAATGGTAGTAACGGATGAGCCCTTAAATGCGTCCTTGGATATGGTCTTAGCTTCGGAAGGTATGGAAACAGTGCCGCCGGCAGCAAGGCATTTAACGTAAACGCCGTCAGCTACTATGCCGCCGTAGCCGCTTTTTACGGTAACGGTACAGCTTGCGCTTTTGCCACCGGCACTAAGGGTGATAACAGCACTGCCGTCGGCAACTGCCTTAACGCTGTTGCCTGTAACCATAGCAACGTAGCTGTTGCTGCTTGTAAGGGTATATTCCGCACCGCTTACGCTTATGCTGAGCGTGTAAAGTGCGCCCTTATCCATATAAAGCGCAGAGGGGGAAAGGCTTACGGAGGTACCTGCGGGAGGAGTGGTAGTGCCACCGGAGCCGCTGCCAAAGTCGTAGTTAAACCTTTCAAGGTTTTGCTGTTCTATCATCTGGATAAGAACAGTGGTGTAAGAGGGTTCACCGCAGTAGCCGTCCTTAACAACCAAATCACAACAGGACTTATAGTCGTAGTTGCCTCGAAGGTTTTCATAGATGGACATAGTGTTGAAAAGGTTGCTGTGGTCGTTAACGCTTTCCTGCCAACTGTCGTAAGCACGCCAGAAGGCGAGAGTGTTGTTTTTAACGTAGGCTTCGCCCTTTGTTGCGTAAATTTCCGCCCAATTGGTGTAAAGCTTCTTTTCGCTGCGGTCGTAAACCTTGCCACTCCAACCGCTGTAGGCACGGATACCGAAAAGGGCGTTGGCCTCAACGGCAAGGGTGCTGGTGCCCCAACCGCTTTCCCATATAGCCTGTGCCATAGAGAAAGATGCGAGAATGTGGTTATCACGCATATCGTTGGTACACATAGGGCCTACCGTGTTAAGGAAATACTGCATCTGCTCGTAGGAGGCAGCGCCAACCTTAGCGGTAGGCAGGGCAGACATTATTGTTATGGCGGTGATAATGACCGCAAGCAATAATGCCGTCTTTCTCAGTTTCATAATAAATATCTTCCTTTCTGTATAAACCATAAGAGCCAAGATAGCCCCTATGCGGGAACGGCGGGCTGAGGCGAATGTATTCTCAGCGTAAACCCGTCATCTTCCCCCCCACGGGAAAGCGTGGTTATGCCTTTCTCCCTTTTTATAATAGCCCCGTAGAAGTAGGTTTCAATCAGTTCCACGGGAATATAATAATCGTCGGTGAAAATTATATCGGAACGAAGCCGCACCATAGAGCCGTTTATTTCCACAGCTGAGGAGTCCTTGTACAAAGAAATGCTCTGATCTATATTATGAAAATACAAAGTAACGTGATTTTTGTCACCTGCTATGGTGAACTTATAAAGAAGTGCAAGGTCTGTAGCGGATATGTATTGAACGCCTTCGATATTGGAAGCCGCCGCACTTATTTTCTTAACAGGGTTGCCCTTGCTGTCGGCAATATAAAGCCTGTAACCCTGCTCGTTTGCTCCGCCGTTGTAAAGGGAAAACACAAAAAGAGCGGTGATAAGAAAAATTGCTACGTATATTACAAGCCCCAAGGAAAATCTTGCAAAAAAAGTTTCAAGCCTTTCACGGCGCAGCCTTTGCGCTTCGGCAATGCGCTTGTTGCGGGCGTCTATTTGCTCGGGAGTGAGCGTTTTTTTTGCGCTTGCCACCTTTTTAGGGGCGACATTATGTGTTTTTTCGGGAGCTTTACCCCTATTTGTATTATTTTCCGTGCTCAAAGTATAACACCTCACCCTATTATATCACACAATGCAGCTTTTGGGAAGAGAAATTTTAACTTTTTTTCAAAAAAATTATAAAATGTAAATACAGCGGTAAAAACGGGGTAGACTCGTTAGGGTACAAGGGGCAAGATTTTTGGAGGTGCTTTTTATGGACAAAGCTTTTACGCCTTCGGCAACTGCTGCGGTAAATGCGGCTTTTTTTTACGGGGCAAGATTTGACAGCGAATACGTAGGGACAGAGCATTTACTGTTGGGGCTATCCACTCTTACCGATGCCACGGGGGCGCTTCTTGCCGAAACGGGGCTTGATGAAAAAACCTTAATAAAAGCGGTAGAAAAACGACGAAAGGCAGTGGGCTGCAGCGAAGAAATGAGTCCAAAGCTAAAAAAGGTTTTGCTGCGTGCAAGCACACTTGCGGGCAAGGGCAAAAGCGCCGACAGCATACATCTGCTTTTTGCTCTTATGGCGGAGGACTGTGTGGGTAAACGTATAGCAGAGGAAGCTGCTGACGTAAAAGGCTTATACGAGGGTATGGAAAAGCTAATGCTGGAGGATAAAATGTTACAAAGAAACAAAGCGCCGCAGCGTAAGCCTACACCGCTTTTGGACAAAAACGGCACAGACCTTACGGAAAAGGCGGCAAAGGGTAAAATAGACCCCGTGATAGGCAGGGAGAGGGAGGAGGAGCGAGTTATACAAATATTGTTAAGACGCACCAAAAACAACCCTTGTCTGGTGGGTGAGCCGGGAGTGGGCAAAACCGCCGTAGCGGAGTCAATTGCCTTGCGTATATGGGAAGGCCGTGTACCCGACCCCCTTAAAAACAAGCGTCTTGTGGTGCTGGACGTCCCTTCCTTGGTGGCGGGAACAAAATACCGAGGAGAGTTTGAGGAAAAGCTGAGGGGAATAATAGAGGAGGTACGCAGTGCGGGAGACGTTATCCTTTTTACCGACGAGCTTCACACCATAGTTGGTGCAGGAGCGGCCGAGGGTGCGGTGGACGCTTCTAATATATTAAAGCCCTATCTTGCCAGAGGAGAGCTGCAGCTAATGGGTGCAACCACCTTTAGGGAGTATGCAAAGTTTATAGAAAAGGACGGTGCGTTGGACAGGCGTTTTCAAAAGGTTACGTTGGCGGAGCCAAGCAAGGAGGAGTGCCTTGAGATACTAAGGGGCATAAGGGAGCGCTATGAGGCGTTTCATCGACTTAAAATAAGCGACAGCGCTCTTAAAAAAGCCGTGGAGCTTGGGGACAGGCATTTGCCTAACCGCCGTTTTCCCGATAAGGCAATAGATCTTATTGATGAAGCGGCGGCAAAAAAACGTGCCGAGGGGCTTGTGAAGTGCGCCGTGGTGGAGGACAAGGACGTGGAGGCGGTTCTTGACAAATCGGGAAGTGCCAAAGCAATAAAGCACCTTGCCCTTGCGGAGGCGGCAGAGCGTCTTTGCGGCAGAGAAAAGGAGCTTGGCGAGATAGCCGCAACCGTAAACCGTTGCCTTGCGGGCTTTGGCACGGGCGGCGGCACGGTGTGCAGCTTTCTTTTTACGGGGGCAAAGGGTACGGGCAAAACCGCTTTGGCAAGAGAAACGGCAAGGCTTGTTTATGGAAAATCGGAGGCTATGCACGCTTTTGATATGGCGGATTACACCGAGCCTTACGGTATGCAAAGGCTTTTGGGCAGGCCCGAAGGCGAAAACGGCGAGCTTGCAGAGGTGTTAAGGGCAACTCCTCACAGCCTTTTGCTTTTTGATAATATACACAAAGCCTCGGCGGAGGCTATGCAATTTTTAAGACGGGTGCTTGCGGGTAAGGTAAAAACAGCGTCGGGATTAAGTCTTAGCCTTTCGGGTAACGTAGTAGTGCTTGCCGCCGAGGAAGCGGGCAGCGCCGTAGGCTTTGGCGGCGGAGCAAACGAAAGATACCGTTCCATAGGAGAAAAGACGGAAAAATGGATAAGGCTTGCGCCGTTGAAGGAGGAAAGCTTGCACACTGCCGCCGGATGTCTTGTGGCAGATATGGTGGATAGGCTGGGTGGATTCAGCGACACGGAAAAAGGCCGTATAGCGGCGGCGCTTTACGAGGAGGGCGACAGACCTTACCGAGGGCTGGGCGAGCTGAAAAGGCGGCTTGCGGAGAGAACGGAGGAATTTTTTGCTGTTTCTGCCACAAAAGACGAGGAAAAGATGAAAATAAGTGCAAAAAACTGTTGACAAAAGGGAAATAACAATGTATAATACAGACCTGTAAAGTGTTTTGCTTTACAGGTCTTAATGCTTCTTTTACAGGGGGCAGACTTTAAGGAGGGGCAAGGGTGGAAAACAACAGGGTGCATATCTCGGCGCTTGTAGACCTTTACGGCCCCGTACTTTCCGAAAGACAGCGCTACGTGCTGGAGCTTTATTATAATGATGATTTGTCGCTGGCTGAGATAGCGGAGGATACGGGCATAACCCGTCAGGGTGTTCGTGATGCTATTAAAAAAGGTGAAAAGGAGCTGGCGGAATGGGAGGCGCGTCTGGGCTTTCTGGCAAAAACGGTAAAGCTACGCCAAAGGGCGGAGGAGCTTGCCGCAGCCGCAGAGGGTAACGACAAGGTGGCAGAGCTTGCCCGCCGACTGTTAAGTGAAATATAACGGGGGTACAAACAATGTTCCAAAGCCTTACGGATAAATTATCCCAGGCATTTAAAAAATTCCGCAACAAGGGCAAACTTACCGAGGCAGACGTAAAGGTAGGTATGCGAGAGATAAAGCTGGCGTTGCTTGAGGCAGACGTTAACTTTAAGGTAGTTAAGGAATTTATTGCAAAGGCAACCGAGCGTGCCATAGGCAGTGACGTGCTTGAAAGCCTTATGCCCGAACAGCAGATAGTAAAAATAGTTAACGAGGAGCTTGTGGCTCTTATGGGCTCTACAAACTCCCGTCTTGAAATAGCACCCAAACCGCCTACGATAGTGCTTATGTGCGGTCTGCAGGGTAGCGGTAAGACCACTCACAGCGGTAAGCTTGCGCTTATGTACAAAAGCAAGGGCAAAAGCCCTTTGCTGGTAGCCTGTGATATTTATCGCCCTGCGGCTATAAAGCAGCTTGAGGTTGTTGCGGAAAAAGCAGGGGTTAAGGTGTTCCAAAGAGGCACTCAAAGCCCTGTTAAGACCGTAAAAGAGGCTATTTCCTACGCTTACGAGTATGGCCACGATATGATAATTGTGGATACCGCAGGTCGTTTGCATATAGATGAGGAGCTTATGGAGGAGCTGCGCTTGGTTAAGGAAGCGGCAAATCCTACGGAAACCTTGCTGGTAGTGGACGCAATGACGGGTCAGGACGCAGTTAACGTGGCTAAAAGCTTTAACGACCTGCTTGATATTACAGGCGTTATCCTTACAAAGCTTGACGGCGATACCCGTGGCGGTGCGGCGCTTTCCGTTCGTTACGTAACGGGCAAGCCCATTAAGTTTGTCGGCACGGGCGAAAAGCTTGAAAATCTTGAGCCTTTTTATCCCGACCGTATGGCATCCCGTATTTTGGGTATGGGTGACGTGCTTTCTCTTATCGAAAAGGCACAAAACGCCTACGATGATAAGCAGGCGGCGGAGCTGGAAAGAAAGTTTAGGGAGTCTACCTTTACCTTGGAGGATTACCTGCAGCAGTTTGACCAGATACGCAATATGGGCTCCCTTGAGCAGATAATGGCTATGATACCGGGTGTTAACACCTCTAAGCTTAAGGATGCTAAGATAGACGAAAAGGTTTTGTCCCATATGGAGGCTATTATCCTTTCGATGACTCCTTACGAGCGAAACCATCCCGAGGTTTTGAACTCCTCCCGCAAAAAGCGTATTGCCGCAGGCAGCGGCAGAACGGTGGAGGAGGTTAACAGGTTGCTTAAGCAGTTTGAGCAGACCAAGGACATTATGAAGCAATTCACCAAAAAAGGCAAAAAGGGTAGAATGAGATTACCCTTCGGCATAAAATAAACAATATTTAAATTTTTAAATTTTTGGAGGAACAAAAAATGGCTGTTAAGATCAGACTTAAGAGAATGGGCGCTAAGAAGGCACCTTTTTACAGAGTAGTTGTTGCTGACTCTCGTTATCCCAGAGACGGTAGATTTATCGAAGAAATCGGCTACTACAACCCTATGAAGGAGCCTGCTGAAATCGTTATTGATAACGAAAAGGCAAAGAAGTGGATATCCAACGGCGCACAGCCCACTGATACCGTTAGAAGCTTGCTTAAAAAGAACGGCGCTATATAAGGAGCTATCTGATGAAGCAAACTTTAGTGGACATAGCCAAGGCGATAGTTGACAATCCCGACGCTGTATCCGTGTCCGAAAAGGTAAGCGGTGACACTTGTGTGCTGGAGCTTACCGTTGCAAAGGACGATATGGGCAAGGTTATAGGCCGTCAGGGTAAAATCGCCAAGTGCATACGTGTGGTTATGCGTGCCGCAGCGGCAAAGCAGAACAAGCGTGTTATTGTTGATATAGTTCAGTAAGCTTATGAAGAAGTATTTGGAGGCGGGCGTCCTTGGCGCCCCCCGTGGCATTAAGGGTGAGCTTAAGTTCACCTGCTATTGTGACAGTCCCGAGTTTTTAAAAAGCGTAAAACGCTTTTACTTTGACGAAAAGGGCGAGAAAAGCCTTGGCGTTAAGCGTTATCACGCTTCTATTCCCTCTATTGTTTTTGAAGGACGTGAGGATAGGCAAACCGCCGCCTTGCTTACGGGGAAAACGATATGGTTTGATAGGGACGAAATCACTTTGCCTGAAGGCGTTTACTTTAACGCCGACCTTTTGGGCTTGCCCGTTTTCGATGCCGACAGCGGCGAAAAGCTTGGTGTACTTGCTTCTATTGAAGAGGGCGCACGCAACTTTTTATACAGAATAGAGGGCGAGACCAATTATCTTGTGCCCGCAGTGGACGCTTTTATTATAAGCCGTGACCCTGCAGAGGGCATAACCGTAAGACTTATCGAAGGGATGGAAGTAAGCTGATATGCGTTTTGAGGTGCTTACACTTTTTCCCGAGATGTTGACCGGCGTATTTGAATCAAGTATAATCGGCAGAGCAAATCAGGCGGGGCTAATTAGCGTCGCCTGTACTGATATACGCTCGTTTACCAAGGACAAGCACCGTCGTGTGGATGATACTCCTTACGGCGGCGGCTACGGTATGGTTATGCAATGTCAGCCTGTGGTGGACTGTATTCGAGCAGTTAAGTCAAAGCTTACGGGTAATACCCGTGTGATATATATGTCGCCTCAGGGCAGGCTTTTTGACAACAAGGTGGTAAGGGAGCTTGCCTCCTACGACAATCTTGTGTTGCTTTGCGGTCATTACGAGGGCATAGACGAGCGCATAATCGAGCTTGAGGTGGACGAGGAGCTTTCTGTGGGCAACTACGTGCTTACAGGGGGCGAGCTTGCCGCCGCCATAGTGGTAGACGCTGTGGCAAGAACGGTGGAGGGCGTTTTGCCCGCCAGCGAATGTTTTGAGGACGAAAGTCTGGAGGGCGGTTTGTTGGAATATCCCCAATACACCCGTCCCCGTGTGTTTGAGGGTCTTGAGGTGCCGGAGGTGCTTTTGGGCGGCAACCACGCAGAGATAGCAAAATGGCGTGCCGCACGCTCGCTGGAGCGCACTTTGCAAAAACGCCCCGACCTTTTAATAAAGGACACGGAAGATGAAAAATAAGGGAAGCGCACGTAAAACCGGTTTTATAAAAAGGCTTTGTGAAGAAAGCCTTATTTTGTCGTGCCTTGGTAAGCTGTCATCAAGGCTTATTTATTTTTTAAAGGTCAGTATGGTGTCCTTTTTACTTACCGGCAGCGCCTATGCCGACGACCATTTAAAGGACGGTCTTGCGGGCAGTTATCTTGAAAAATATAAGGTTAAAAAACGCATTATCACCCCTGCAAAGCGTGCTTTTTCCCTTGCGGTGGAGGATAGCTTTATTACCAAATACTACCGTATTGGGCTGGAGCGTGCCCTATATACCTCTGCACGCACCTACGGGGTGTTTCTTTTAACCTTTAGCATATACGTTGCGGCGGTTTGCTTTATAAGGCTGGACGGCTTTGAGGCGGCTATCCGCAGCAGAAGCATATTGGTAGCTTTTGCAATTTTTGTTTTTTCCGTACCATTTCTTGTTTCAAGAAAATCACTGATTATGTTTTTGCGTAGCAGTGCTTTTGTAAACGGAATGCTTTCGGAATGTGTTGACCCGGACAGATACGATGCAAAAAGAAAAAGCACCGCCTTTGCGCTTGCTATTTTAGTAGGCTCTGTTTTGGGCGCACTTTGCTTTTTTACAACAGAAACAAGAATGCTTGTTTTCTTGGCGGGTATAATATACACCCTTGCGGTTTTTCATTCGCCGGAGCTGGGCTTGTTTTCGGTGGCGTTTATCTTCCCATTTGGAGGGCGCTTGCTTATTTCCTTTATGGCAAGCGTAAGCTTTATAAGCTATCTTATAAAAGTGTTGCGGGGCAAACGCAGTATCCATTCCGGTGCGGCAGGTGTGTTTGTTTCCATTCTTGCCACTTCGTTTTTCTTTGTGTATCTTAAAGGCGGTGGAGAAAAGGCGCTGTTTGCCTTTTGTATGTGCGCCGTTTATATGCTGGCATCAAATCTGCTTAGCACGCCCGCTTTGTTAAGAAAGCTGGTATCTACCTTTGTAAAGGGTCTTAGCCTTGCTTTTCTTGCCTTTTCCTTGCAGATGTTTAACGGAGCTTTTCACGGTCAATCCTTATTGGACACCCTTAAAAATTCTCCTTCTGTTTTTGAAGACAACCTTACGTTTGGGTGCTACGTTATATTAATGCTGCCCTTTATGTTTTGCAAGGCAAGCAACGGCAAGTTTTTCTCCAAGTTTTTTGGCTACCTGCTTTTTGTGGGACTTATAGCCTATTCCGTTTTTTTCGGTCATACCGTTTTGGCGGTGCTTGCGGCAGTATGTCTTGCGGCATATATGGCAATCTCCTCCGGCCGCTTGTTCCGTCCCTTGTTCTTGGCTTTCGGCTTGCCCGTAGGAGGGCTGTATTTTGCAAACATTCCCATAACCTACAGCGGTCTGGGGATTTACGACGTTATGTCGGGCTGGACAGCGGCAGCCGCCGCCGCATCTCCTCACTTTTTCCTTGGCGTGGGTATGTCGGAGGAATCCGTGGCGTTGGCGTTCGAGGGCAGCAGCAACAATATGTTTTTGCAAATCTTTTTGGAATGCGGCGCTTTTGGTTATCTGCTTTTGGTGCTGGCGGTTGTGTTTGCTCTGCAAAGGGTTTACGCAAGCCTTAGCGATGTAGGTACCGAAAACCGTGTTATAACCGCCGCTGCGGGCGCATCCGTTTTGTCGGGGTTAGCTATTGGCTTTGGAACAAATTTATGGAGCACTCCGGAGCTTTCCACCGCACTTTGGCTGTGCCTTGGTCTGGCAGGTGCGGCGTATCGTTTAAGAATGGCAGACGGGAGGGATACAGATGAGCGTTTTTGTTAAGAAAAGAAAGCATTGGTTTACAGTAGCGGATGCTCTTATACTTATAGTTGTTGTGGCTTTGCTGGTGGGCTCTGCCGTTATTTTCCTTTTCCCTCGCGAGGAAAAGTCTACTGCCGTACCCGTACAGGCAAGCCTTATGGTTTACGTGGAAAACTGCACTGAGGAGGAGCTTGCCCGCATAAACGAAAACGAAAAGCTGTTCCTTGGGGAAGAAACCATAGGTACCGTACAGCTTGTTGACAATTCCGCCAACTATGTGGTGGTGCTTGTTGATATGGAGAAGGACGAGGGAGTTTATTATTTGGACGGCAAGCCCGTAAGGGTTAACGGCGTCTTTACTTTGGAAACCCGTCTTTGTAAGTTTGACGGCGTGGTAAAAAGCATAGGCGATAAGGAGGAGTAGTATGAAGAAACGCAAAACAAGGTTTAACTTTCTTGACCTTCTTATTATCCTTGCTATAAGTGCGCTGGTTATGGGTATAATGTGGCGGCAGGAGCTTACGGACGAGATACAAATAATGGAAACCAAAAACACCGTTTCCGTTATATGCGAAGCGGAGATAATTGCCGGTGACTTGAGTGCTGCCGAAAAGGAAACTTTGGTGTATATGGACGGCGTGGAGGTCGGAAAAGCGCAAAAAGCAGGTGAAGCTCTTAGGCTTGCCTTCAGTGCGGTGTCCAAGGACAGCGGCTATTATCTGGAAAGCGACGCTAAGCTTTTTATTGATGGTGAGTACAAGCTACACACCAAGACAGAGGAGTTTACCGTTAAAATCCTTTCTGTAACTGCCCAATAATTGGTTTTTGTGCAAGTTGCATATAAAAACAGGTGTTGGCTTAGCAAGGTTAACACAAACCGCCGAAAGATAATTCTTGATTTTTTTCTGCCTTATTGTTATAATTAAGTATAGCATTACTGTGGAGGGTCTTTATGACAGAACGCACAATTACCATAACAAACGCTGTAGGTCTTCATTCTATGACAGCCTCTAATTTTATAAAGACTGCGGAGAAGTACAAGGAAACCACAAGGATTTTTATATCCAAGGGTAACAGACGTACCAATGCGCAAAGCCTTCTCGGCGTGCTTGCTCTCGGTGTGTATAAGAATGACGTTATTACCATTTCTGCCGAGGGTGCTGAAGAAGAAAAGGCGGTTGAGGAAATATCCAATTTCCTTCTTAACGGCTTTAGTGACTAATATTTTGTAATCAACACGGCGCAGTGGGCTTTGCCTCACCGCGCCCTTTTTTGTTTGATATAACGCAGTGAGTAATGGAGCTTTTTTATGTTTTATATTTTTTGCGGACACGTGCCGCAAAAAATATACCATAGTTTCCGCAAGTGGCACGAAGGCGCGAGCGTACGTAAATGGTGATAAACGTTTTGGGGTCCCCGTTACGAACGCAGTGAGTAATGGGGGTATTTATATGACAAGAGAAGAGCTTTACGAGGCGGCAAGGGCTTTGCCTGCAACTCCCGGTGTTTATATAATGAAAAACTCCTCCGATAAGGTTATATACGTGGGCAAATCCAAGGCGCTTCGTAACCGTGTTGGCAGCTATTTTGCCCCTTATGCGGAGCATTACGGCAAAACTGCCCGTATGGTAAGCTCTGTACATCATTTTGAGGTGTACCACACTGCTACGGAGCTGGAGGCGTTGGTGCTGGAAAACCAGTTTATAAAGCAGTATATGCCTCGTTATAATATTAAGCTTAAGGACGATACGGGTTACCCCTATATCCACGTCAGCGACGAGGACTATCCCCGTATCACCACGGTTAATAAAAGGGAAGGCGAGGGCGCTTATTACGGGCCCTACGCTTCCCACGTTACGGCAAAGAATATAGTTGCCACCACTCTTGCCGCCTTTGGGCTTCCCTCCTGCAACCGCCGTTTTCCTAAGGATATAGGCAAGGGCAGACCCTGCCTTAATTTCCACATAGGCAAGTGTATGGGCGTTTGTTCGGGAAACGTGACCAAGGCGGAGTATCATCGTCGTATAAAGGATGCAAAAAGGCTGTTGAACGGCGACTGCGCTTTATTGGTTAAGGAGCTGGAGCAGCAAATGAACGCCGCCGCTGAGGATATGGACTTTGAGCGTGCTGCCGCCTACCGTGACAGTATGCGTGCGGTGCTTAAGATAAAGGATAAGCAGCATATAGTTGCCGCCCCTAAGGTGGAGGCAGACGTTATAGGGCTGTACAGCGACGATGCAGGCAGCGCCATAACCGTTCTTATGGTTCGAGGCGGTGCTGTTACGGATAGGGAAAACCTTTTTTTCGGTGCAGACGAGCTTATTGATGCTTCTGCCCTTACCTCGCTTCTCGGCAGGTATTATACGTTGCGTGGCTTTGTGCCCAAGGAGATATGGTGCGGCTACGATTTGGGCGAGGAAACGGCGCTTCTCGAAAGCTCTCTTGGTAAAACTAAGCTTATATTCCCCAAAAAGGGTGACAAAAGGGCACTGGTTGCACAGGCGGAAACCAACGCCAAGGAACAGCTTCTTCTTCGCCGCAAGGAAAACGAACGCCACGGCAACCTGCTTGTTTCGCTGGCTTCCTTCCTTCAGCTTGAGGTTGTGCCGGAGCGTATTGAAAGCTACGATATCTCCAACAGCGGTGACGAGCATATAACCGCAGGGATGGTTGTGGTAAAGGACGGCAGGTTTTGCAAAAAGCTGTACCGTAGCTTTAACATAAGGGAAAGCAACGGTCAGGACGATTTTGCCGCTACTGCCGAGGCTCTCCGCCGCCGTTTTTCTCATCTTAATGAGTCCGAGGCGTGGTCTGCGCCCGACCTTATTCTTGCCGACGGAGGCATTACCCAGATAAATGCCATTAAAGCCGTGCTTGCGGAATATGGGCTGGATATTCCGGTTTTCGGTATGGTCAAGGACGAGCACCACAAGACTCGCACTCTTACCGACGGTGAGAACGAAATGTCCCTTAACAAAAGACAGGACCTGTTTGTGTTTATTTATAAGCTTCAGGAGGAGGTACACCGCTATGCCCTTTCCCGTATGGATGCCCGCCGCCGCAAGACGGTAAAGCAAAGCGTGCTTACGGAGATAAAGGGCGTTGGCAAGGCAAAGGCGGAGGAGCTGCTTCGCCACTTTGGCGGTCTTTCTGCTTTGAAAAATGCTACCCCCGAAGAAATACAAGCCGTAAAAGGCGTAAATCCCGAGCTGGCACAGCGTATTCACGACTATTTAAAAAATTTAAAATAGGTATTGACAAACGAAATAAAATGTTTTATAATAACTGTACTAGTACACATAGTACAGTTATTATTATTTTCGGGTGATTGTATGATAATAGACAAAAGGCTTAAAAAAAGCATACACGACCAGATAGTGGAGGGCATAGAGAAGGAGATACTTGCAGGGGTGTTGCCTGTGGGCGCAAAGCTTCCTTCTGTAAGGGAGCTTTCGGTAAGTCTGTGCGTTAACCCCAACACTGTGCAAAAGGCTATTTCCGCTTTGGACAGCGCAGGGGTAATAGTGTCTACTCACGGCAGAGGGAGCTTTGTTGCGGAGGATGCGGCGGAGCGTATAAAAGGGCGCTTAATGCCGGAGCTGGAGGCTATACGTGCTTTGGCGGCACGTCTTGTGGAAGCGGGCGTTGACCCTAAGGACATCCGCTTGGCGGTGGAAAAGGGAATGGGAAAGGAGTAAAGGCTTTGAAAAAATTGTTTTCGTATCCTCTTTACGAACAGGGGCTTAAGCGCATACGCACGGCAGGCACGGCGCTGGCTGTGGTGGTAGCGACTCTGGAGCTGATAATTGCCGTTAACTCACGTCCACACGTTATGTTTTCAGAGATAAATTTTACACCTGTTTATAAGGCGCAGGAGGGTAGGTTTATGATAAGCGCTATGCTGTTGCTTGCTTTTACGCCCTTGCTTAGCTACCTTATGTTTTCTTTTTTAAACAAGCGCTCCTCGGCGGATTTTTATCACGCTATACCTCATAAACGCACTACCGTGTATATAAACTACGTTTTGGCGCTGTTTACTTGGCTTTTCGGTACGCTGTTTATTGTTTGGGGTGTTAGCATTTTTGTCTACGGTGCGGTGCGAGGCTTTGCTATTGACCCCGAGGTAATGCTTGGTCACCTTGCGCTTTATGTCTCGGCAGTGCTTGCGGTGGCGTCGGCTACGGTGCTTGCGGTTATGCTTACGGGCACGGCTTTTTCCGCACTGTACACCTCGGCGGGGCTTATTATCCTACCTTTGTGGTCAATGTTGACCTTTGAAAATATTCTTTTGTATTTTTATCCCTGTGTTGATACCACTCACGGACTGCTTAAATACTTTGGTGCGCACAACTTTATTATAGTAGGTCTTGACAACTCAGAAAAAGCCTTTGTCTGTTTAGTAGGCGCTGTCGTGCTGGGGCTTTTGTGGCTGGTGCTTGGAGGCATAGGCTACGCAAGGCGCCCAAGCGAGGTGGCGGGCAAGGCTACTGTGGGCGGTACCTCCCACGTTTTTATAAGCTTGCTGCTTCCTTTTATGCTTTGTCTTAGCGGCGTTAGCTTTTTTATGCGTACAGGCAGCGTACGCTATACGCTTTGCTTAGCGGCGGTGGGTATTGCAGCTATGCTTGTTTACGAGCTGCTTACTAAAAAACGCTTTAAAAAAGCGGTCACCGCAATGCCTTGGCTTGTGGTAGCCTTTGCTTTAAGCTGTGCCGTAGGGGGCACGGCATACCTTACAGGCGAGGTTTTGGAAAATAACGTACCCGATATCTCAAGTGAGGTGGAAAGCGTTTCCCTAACCGGTAAAGGGTATTACTATTTTAAAAATAAAGGCTACATAGAGTATCCTGTAAACAACGTAAAGGACAAAGCCGTTACAGAATGGATTATTGACAGCATTGACAAGCAGCAGGCACGTCCGGACGACAAGTATGGCGTTACTGTGCTTATAAAGCTTAAAAACGGCAAAAAGCTGTGGAGACAGGTGGACTTGCGGGGAGACGGAGACGAGGTGCTTAAAACCTACGTGTTTAACACCCCGGAGCTTAACGTAAAAGCAGTATCCCTGACAGAGCCTACACGTTTTGAAAACGACATCCAAAAAGAGCTGTGGGGGATTTTCAAGGAGGAGTATTACTCTGTTCCCATAAACAAAAGAAGCTCTCTTTGGAACCCCGTGAAGGGAGCCCGTTGCTTTACTGTGATTTTCGAAAACGATAATGGCGATGAGCTTAGCAGGAAACATTGGCCAACAAAAGAGCTTACCCCCAAAACCTACGAGTTTATGCTAAAGGAAGGGCTGGGGGAAGACTATGAAGGCTTTTAAAAAGGAAAGGAGTGGATTGCTATGACCGGCTTGTTTTCCTTTGCGTTATACAAGCAGGGGCTAAAACGTACTCGTGCGGCAGGAGCGGCGATAGCCATAGCTTCTGTCGGAGCGGAGCTGTTGAACGCCGTGACTATGAAGGTAAGACACTGTGAAACGTGCGATAGAACAGGCATAAGACGGATAATAATGGCAGACGATATTATGATGGGCTCTATCCTTTTATTGCTTCTTGCTCCCGTTCTCACTTACCTTATGTTTTCCTTTTTAAACAAGCGCACCTCGGCGGATTTTTACCACGCTATGCCTCATAAACGCACTACCGTGTATGTAAGCTACGTTTTTGCGCTGTTTACCTGGCTTTTTTGTATTCTTGTTCTAAACTGCGGTGCCAGCGCCTATGGCTTTGGGGAGATACGAGGCTTTGACGTTGACCGTGTGCGGTGCTTGGAGCTGCTTGCTTACTACGCCTCCGCAACTCTTATCGTAGTGGGTGCTACCCTTGCGGCTATTATGATTACGGGCAGAGCGGTTTCTGCGTTTTTTACGGCGGGTTTATTTGTGTGCGTTCCCGTACAAACCGTTCTTTGGTTTGAAAAATCCCTTGGCGGCTTTTACTGCCATTACGACTACGTAAGCGGTTTGCTTAAATACGTAGGCACCGAAAGCAACGTTTTGTACAAGCTTTTTGACGGTCCTGCTTCCATAACGGCTGTAATTTCAAGTGCGGTTCTTGGCGTTTTGTGGCTGGTGCTTGGAGGCATTGGCTACGCAAGGCGCAAAAGCGAAACGGCATCTTTGGGCTTTGCTTCGAACAAAATAAAAGTGTTTACAGCCTGCCTTTTTGCTTTTGCTTTTATATTAAAGGGTATATGCAGCTTTTATTATGAACCCCTCGACACAAGAGAAAGCTATTCGTTTATCTTCATAGGCATTGTGGCTATGTTTGTTTATATGTACGTATCAACAAAAAGCCTGCGCATTACGTTTAAAGCAATGCCTTGGCTTTTGGCGGTGTTTGCCGCAAGCGGCGCTGTTTTAGGCTGCGCTTATTTTACAGGTCAGACTATGGAAAAAAATACCCCCGCAAATTGCGGGGAGATAGAAAGCGTTACCTTTAACGTAGATAAGCTTTACTTGGAATACGAGGTGGAATACGACTTCAGCACTATGGAGGTAAAGGACAAGGAGCTTATAAGCTATGCCTTTTCGGCTATGGGTAAAAAGCTTTACAGAGGTTACAGAGATACGGGAATAAGTATAACCTTTAAGCTTAAAAACGGAAAAACCATATATCGAAGAGCAGAGGCAGAGCTTTTAAATAACAAGCTTCTTGAACGTTACGTAATTGAAAACGAGCCGGAAATAAACAGGCGGTTTAGGCCCTTGCCGCAAGTTTCCCGTTTTGAATCGGACCGACAGGAGGCGTTGTGGGAAGCTTTTTCGGAGGAGTATTACAGTGTATCCGTGGCGGCACGTAATAGTCTGAGAGGCACCGCTTACGTTGACGATACCTTTTGGATGTGCGTTATAAACAGCAAAGGTGAAGAGGAGAATTGGGCGTTTAACGTAAGCAAAAGCTTAACTCCAAGGGCGTATAAATTATTAAGGGAGCAGGTGAAGGAATAATGTTAGAAACTATTAACCTTACAAAACGTTTTGACGGCAAGGCGGCATTAAGCGGCGTTAGCTTTAAAATAGAAGACGGAGCCATTTGCGGCATAGTGGGCAGTAACGGCGCAGGCAAATCCACCCTGCTTAGGCTTATAAGCGGCATTTATCGGGCAGACGAGGGCAAGGTGCTTTGCGACGGACAGCCCGTTTACGAAAACCCCGTTGTTAAGGCGGGTATAAGCCTTGTTACGGATGAGCAGTATTTTCCTACGGGAACAAGCTTTAACGGTATGGCAAATATGTATGCCGCCGTATACAAAAGCTTTGATAAGGAGCTGTTTGCAAGGCTTATTAAGGACTACGGCCTTGACCCTTCCTCCAAGGTAAGCGCTGTTTCCAAAGGGATGCGCAGGCAAGGTGCGCTGGCGTTGGCGCTGGCGGCTCGTCCCCGTTACCTGCTGCTTGACGAGACCTTTGACGGGCTTGACCCCGTTATGCGCGGGCTTTCAAAGCGCTTTATCTACGACGAGGTGGCAAAAAACGGCACTACGGTTATACTTTCCTCTCATTCTTTAAGAGAGCTGGAGGATACCTGCGACCGCCTTGCAATGCTTCACAGAGGCAATCTTGTGTTTGACAGCGACCTTAGCACTGCTTTGGGTACGACAAGCAAGGTGCAAATAGCCTTTGCGGGCGCCTTTGACGAGCAAAGCTTTGAGGGCATAGAGCTTTACGGCTATAAGCAAAACGGACGTGTTGCAAGCTTTATAACAAAAATGTCCGAGGATGAGGTAAGGGCAAGGCTTTGTGCTCTTGAGCCTGTGCTGTTGGAGATATTGCCTTTGACCACAGAGGAGCTGTTTATGGATAAGCTTGCATCCCTCGGTTATAGCTTGGAATAACAAATAGCGGCTGTAATTTGCTATTCCACTACAATATATTGAACCACAAGATAAATTATCCAAAGAAGAGTAACTACCGCAACCGAAACAACGGCGTGGGTAACGTTGGTAAAGCTGCCGGTAAAGCAAGACGAAATAACCACCGCATAGCTAATACATAAAACGGCGTGTACGGATTGCAGACTTAGGTTAAGCGCCAAATCCAAGGCCTTTTTCCAGCTTGCCTTTCTCGAAAACAGAATGGTCAACACAATATCCATAGTCATAATAAACAGCGTTGCCATTACCATCATAACCGTGTCGCCAAAAAACGTGTAAGTAAGTACACCGAAAAACAATCCGCAAAGAGTTTGCAGTATCGGTATACCGGGCATTTTGATCATTTCCTTAAATATTATACGGAACGCAAACAACCAAGAGCCTATGTACATAAGCGTAACCATTTCATTGCTAAGGTATTCTAAAACAACGGTTGCATACGTTGTAAGAGATACACTGCCGCCTGATGCTTTGATGCCGGTTACAGCACTTTGTATCTCGTCGGAACCGGGTATCTCGGACAAGACCATAGAAGCCAAATCAGAGCAAAAGTTAGATATTACTTCGGGAAAAGCTGTGTTTATAACACCAAGAAGAATACCGATAGCAGGAAGCAAAGCCGCAACTATCATTAACTGAATTCCTGTTGCAAGCAATTCTCGCGGTTTTAAAAATTTCATTTATAATTCCTCCTCCCCTTTTGCGCAGGGTTGTATTATAAATTATAGTACCGTTTTTAAACAAGCTGTGGTTTTTGTTAAGACGTTCTGTATAAAAACACTACTCCGATGCAAAAAATACCTCTCGTTGTAACACGAAAGGTATTTTTTTATTATTTATCTCTTTTTGCCGCATTTAGCGCAGAAGCAGTCGCCTTCACCAAAGGGGCTGCCGCAGCCTGTACAAAAGCCGGACCCTTGAGCGGGTGCAGAGGGAGCAGCGGGAACAGGGTCGGGAACAGACACCTCGGGGACGGAAACCATATTAGGGTTGTTTATAGCGTAGTTTTCATTATGGCGAAGGGGAGTTTTACATTTAGGGCAGTATACAAAACCGTCTGCATACCAAGGACGGAAGCCCAAATCGTAATCGGTGTATTCAACGTTAGTGCCGCAATTATGGCAGGTCTGCTTGTAAGTAAAGCCGCTGTGCCATTCTGCTCTTTTGTATCCCATAAAAACCATCCTTTCAGAAATAAAATTTTAAAAAACAAAAATTACAGCACGCAATAAAGCTTGCACTATAATAATAGCACACATCCGCTTTACAGTCAAGACAAAATCTTTTTATTTTGTTCTTAAAAGCTTTCGACACCTGCTTGAAAAATCCACATTTATATGCTATACTACGCAAAATTAATGCAATAAAAGAAAGGAAGAATTAAAATGAAAAAAACATTGTCCTTTGCAGCCATCGCACTGGCAACAGTAACACTTCTTTCCGCTTGCTCCGTCACTCCACCCAAGGACGAAAGCTCTGTTTTCGATGATACCACTATTGTCGAAGCAAGCGTTGCTTCCGAGGAAGAATCCAAGCTTGTTTCCGAAAACGGCATAACGGAAACTTCAAGCGTTGTCAGCGAGGAGTCCTCTTATGAAGAGCCCGAAGCTAAAACTACCCCGCTTGCAGAGCTTCCCGTGGTAAGCGAAGGCAGCAATCTTATCGAGCGTGACGTTGAGGATGCGTACGGCAACAAATATCAAGGCCCTTATTTTGAGCTTCGCAGCTACAGCAATAGCCGCAAGGAAGGATATATAATGCAAGACAGCACCGAACTAAATGCAAACGGTGCATATAAGTATCTGACCGGCACCTTCTTTTGCAGAAAAGATCAAAACGAAGAGCATGATATTGAATTTATGATATATGCTGATGATGAATTGGTGTATTATTCGGGCGTTATAAAACGCCGCACAAGAGCTATTGATTTTGCCATCGACATTAACAATTGCAATATTATCCGTATAATCAGCCGTTCTTACGAGAGCAAAGGCACTAAGCCCGGCATAATACTTGTAAACGCAAACGTTACAAACAAATTTGACGGCGAGCTTACAGAAGGCGAAGAGTATAATTCTAATGTTAAGCTTACAGATTTGCACGTTTACAGCCACACCGCTGATATTTTTGCAGGCGCTATTGAGGACTCCTACGGCAACGTTTACAAGGATGTGTGTACAGAGCTTTGCAGTTGGGGCAAATACGGCGGTGAATATGATCACATCGACAGCGCAGAGTTTGTTGCAGATGGCGAATATAAGTATTTATCCGGTACCATTTTCACCCGCCCCCAGCAATCCGAAAACTTCAGCATAGAGTTTTTGGTTTATGCGGACGACGAGCTTGTATACAGCTCCGGCAGCATTACCCGCGCAACCAAGGCAGTTGATTTTAAAGTTGACATTGACAACTGCGATATGATTCGTATCGAAAGCCGTTCTACGGATTATACCAGCAGCGGCACAAACCCCGGCGTATTTCTTGTTAATGCTTACGTTTTTAACGATTAAAACCAAGCAATAATTTGTAAAAAAGCGGCGCAAGGAGCTTTTGCACAAAGCGCACCTCGCTTGCGAAGCATACTTCACGTTCCGCTTGCGGAACACTTAGTTCAAAAAAAGTCACCTTTGTCATAGACAAAGGTGCAGACCGCTGACAAAGGCACAGAGCACGAATAAGAATAAAATATAGTTACTCTAAAGTAGAAAATTCAGGGAGAACATCCCTGAATTTTCTGCATTTTATATATTTTTTCGTTCAAAACGAACCTCGGCTCACAGTACAAAGTACAGCTCTCGCCTCGGTTCGTTTCGTCTGCACTCTTTCTCAGCACTCTGCCAGCTTGATGACAAGGTTTGTCATCAAGCTGCACCTTTGTCATAGACAAAGGTGACTTTTTCTTGCGAAAGAGCAGCATAACGGTGCGCAAACGGGGCAAAGGAAAGCGAAAAGGTGCATACGCACACTGTTCAACAAATTTCTCTTTGCCTACGGGTTGCTTTGAAAATATGTGGATTCTATCGTATCAGAAAAAAGGTGGCTCACATCACCTATATACTCAACAAACACACCATCTTCATCAAATACATAACAATCGCCATAGTAGAAGGTTTTGTCTTTTTCATTTGTGTAGATGCAACCATACAAAACAATCATATTGCCGTTGCTTTGATATAAAACTAAGGTTTTACCCATCGGCTCATTCAAGGCTGTTCCAAAGTCCAGGTAGTCATTCTCTGCTACATAATTTATAACATCTTCAAAACGAGATTCATCCAACGTTGCAATTAAAGTTGTCTTGTTAAAATCAAATTTTGGCTTTTTCGTACCGCTGAGGGTGAGGAGCTTAGGGTTTTCATTCTCATAATCAACAAGTTCAATTTTTACCGTATTCGTAAGCAGCTCATCCTCGGAAAGATTATTTGTTGCGGGGTCGCAACCGACCGGTACTAACAGACAAGTCAACGCCAACACGATAATCAATACTTTTTTCATAGGGATAACCTCCTTATCAAAATCGAATTTGTTAAACTAATTATGCCAAAAAAATATGAAAATGTCAATAGGCAAGAAACCTCTCTTGCCTTGGTAGACAAAAGAGGTTTCTTTGGTGTGAAAGAGCGACTAAAAGTAGTGTAAAGTTTTTTGTGTTTTGACCTCTGTTTATTAAGCTGATCCGGATCTTTGATTATACTAGTTTTCTTGCGTTATGTAATGACTTTTTGTTAATTGCCACTTATCCACAACAGTTTTTGCTTCGTATCCCCAATCCTGTTCAACAGATGAAGCGATTATCTTGAATCCGTTTTTCTTAAGGACATTTCCGGAAGCGGGATTGCTGGCAAAGTGGCTGGCAATAATCACCTCTATGTCCGTGTCAAAGAACAGATAGTTGACCATCATTTCGACTACTTCAGTTGCGATACCACGCCCCCAAAACTCCTCTGCTAACCTATAACCAATCGTTACTTGGGCTAAGTCACCATCGTAGTGATAGATCTCTGCGATGCCGCAAAACCTCTCAAGATCACCTTCGGTTAAGTAAATACCCATCAAGATGGCGCTTTTTGTCAAAAATTGAGTCTCGTTGCATAGGCGTATGACCTCTGACATATCATCATATTGGAGCTCTACGAGAAAGGTTGGCAGATAACGATACACATTTTCGTTTTGCTTCATATTCAGCAAAGCGCCAGCATCAACTTCGTGCATCTTTTTCAGGATAATGCGCCCGTTTTCTAAATGCGGAAAGTCTTTGAATAGTTTCTTCATAGTATTTCTCCTTCATTTTATAGGCTAATTATATCAATTATCATACCTATTGTAAAGCTCAATTTGTGGTAATATCCGTTTCTTCATACGCAAAGCGCATATCATCTGCGAAGCAGATATCATATCAAAGATATATCACCCGTAATAAATCAAGGCGAAGCCTTGTATATCATCAAGGCGCGGGAGGATACACGCTAAAGCGTGATGATATACAAGGGCTGCAAGCCGCCCTTGATGATATGCACCACACTTCGTGCGGTGATGATATGCCAAGCCTGCGGCTTGGATAAAAAAAGAACGAAGCGACTGCTTCGTTCAGCTTGATGACAAACCTTGTCATCAAGCTGGCAGAGTGCTGAGAAAGAGTGCAGACGAAACGAACCGAGGCGATAACTGTACTAAGTACTGTAAGCTGAGGTTCGTTTCGAACGAAAAAATATATAAAATGCAGAAAATTCAGGGATATTCTCCCTGAATTTTCTACTTTAGAATAACTGTATTTTATTGTTTTTCGTGCTCTGTGCCTTTGTCAGCGGTCTGAGGCTGTCACATTTGACAGCCTTTTTTGTATTAATAAGCATAGTATTCACTTGCTTCGTAGGAAGAGTAATAATAATAATCGTAGTAGCAGTCGGAGCAGTAATTGCTGTTGTCGCCGTAGCCTATGTAGCCGTGATCACCGCATCTTGCGCAGTCGCCGTGATTTTCTTTGTCTTCCTTATCGTAAAACCTACGGTCGCACTTACTGCAGGTATTTTCCTCAATAACGTCCTCTGCAGTCTTTCTAAGGCTCTTAAGCTCGTCTTCCTTTATCTTGGTCTTGTTCATATTAGATAAAGTAACCGCACCCTTAACCTCTACGTTTTCTATTTCGCCCTTAACCTCGATGCGGGAGATGTACTTGCCCTTAACGGTAATGCTTATTTCCATATCAAAGTCAAGCTTGGATATTTCATCAAGAACCTCTAAACGGGTATTACGGAGGGCTCTTCTTGCATCGGATTCAAGAACGTCGGAGTCAAGAACAACGTCATAAAGGTCGTCTACCAGCTCCTCAAGGTCAGGCTTGAAGGTGTAGGTCTTGCCGCTCTTTTTAAAGCCAAGCTTTTGCTTAAGCCACTTTTCATCGGAAAGTCTTTTTTCGTAGAGCTCCTTAAGGAAGGGCTCTATTTCATCAGCATCAACAAAATCCTCAAGCTCCGCTTCTCTTATTATCTTTTTCCAGTTAATGCCGTCTTCATCTATAAAGCGGTCATAATAATCAAAAGCATCGTCAAGCTCGTCGGAAATATCCTCATCGTAGGCAGAATTAAAGCCGCCATACTCGGTGCATTCATACATCGTACCCTTGTAAAGGAAAAATGTGCTTTTACCGGGTTCGGTTGAGTATTTATCGGTTTCGCTATCGTACTCAATACCAAGACCTTCCATAGTGAAAACAAACGCAGCCTGCTCTTTGTCATAATCAATGTTGTAACGAAGCTGAACGTTTTTAAAAGAGTTAGCCGCTTCAAGATAAGCCTTATCATAGCCGTCTTCGTCTTCGCCTGTGCTATCGATATTTATCTCATATTCCTCCAGCTTAACGGTGCCGCTTTCAGCCTGCAGGGTGTTTGCCAACGCCTTTGTTAAACCGCCAAGAGGAGAGCCAAGGCCAAACCAATCGGTAAAGTAACCAACGGTTACTACGGAAAGAACCAGCGCAAAAGCAAGAACAGCCGCACCTATGATGATAAACAGCTTAGTCTTGCTCTTTTTCTTTTCGGGCTGTATGGGAATTTCCTCCACGGGAGTGGCAGTGGCATAACCGGTGTGATTAGCGGTATAATCACCTAAAGAGCCACCGCAGCCGCTGCAAAAAGCAGCGTTATCGTCGTTTTGAGTTCCGCAATTGGGACAAAAGTTCATAATAATCCTCCTCATTTTAACTTCCGTTACTTATATTATAAATATAAAAAGCAAGTTTTGTGTTTTACAGCTTTGGTCAAAGCTTTGTATTTAAACGCCTGTAAAGCCAAGGGGATAGCGGCGTGTGGTCAAAAAGCTTATCAAGAAGCTTGACGGAAACGCCTATTATGGGCGAATTGATAAGGGCTGTTACTACCGTACCAAGCCCCACGCTGTGAAAAGAGCTGCGGTATATGCCCGACCAATTGAAGCTGCCGCCGTCGCCAAACAGCAAAAAGGCAAGAGATACGGATATGGCAAGCAGGCTTAAATCAAGACACCATTTTGTTTTTGTAACGGAAAAGGAAAACCTTGCGGATACCTCCGACACAAACATCTCGTACACCTGCAAGGGCAGATAGGTACGGAAAAAGCAAGCAACGCCAAAGGCGGATATGCTGTTCCCCACCAAAAGCACAGCCCAGCGCAAAGCTACGGTGTCAAAGCTTACGTCCCTTAAAAGCCATATAAACAAATCCAAGGTGTAGCCATATACAACCGCCGAAACAAAGGTTAAAAGAAAGCGCCAATTAAAACGGCGTATTACGGCACAGGTTAATACAAGCACAATGCCTTGGATAATATAGCTTGTAACGCCGGTAGTAAAGAAAGGCGCCCTCTCCTCCAAGGCGGAGGATATAACAAAAGAAGGGGCGGCTATCATAGACACGCCTAAATCCGCCTTACTGCACAAAGAAACGCCAAGCGCCAAAAGCACTGTACCTGCAACCCATAGAAGCTCCGATGTTTTTCCTGTTTTTTTCATATAACACACCTTTACGTAAAACAAAGCTTGTTATGAAAAGTATAGCACCTAAAAACGCAAATTGCAACTTAAATATTTTTGTTAAGATAACACTCTGCATCGTGAGAATCTATTATTCCCACAGCCTGCAAATAGGAATATACGATGGTAGAGCCCACAAATCGCATTCCTCGTTTTTGCAAATCCCTGGACAAAGCGTCGGATAAGGGACTTGTTACCTTGCCCGTCTCGTATATCACGCCCTCTCCCGCAAAGCTTTTTAAATAGCTGCCAAAGGAACCGTATTCCGACACTATCCTTTTAAACACAAGGCTGTTTGTAATTGCCGCTTTTATCTTAAGCCTGTTTCGTATTATGCTCTTGTCGCCCAAAAGCTTCTCAATTTTGTCCTCATCGTAGGCGATAACCTTGTTCACGTCAAAGCCGTCAAAGGCTTTTCTAAAGGCTGTTCTTTTGTTAAGAACGCACTCCCAAGAAAGCCCCGCTTGAAACGACTCAAGTATAAGCATCTCATACAGATACCCCTCGTCAAGATTATATACGCCCCATTCTCTGTCGTGGTAATCCACGTAGACAGGGTTTTTAAGATTGCACCAAGAGCAACGTTTTTTAATGTCCATAGCACACCGCCCTTTGCCTTGTCGGATTGTTTTAAGAAAGCTTGTTACCGCTTACGTCGGATTGGGCTGTTGCACCCAGTGCAGACTCTGCACTGTGGTTTTCGGGGCGATATACTCGCACGTCGGTGTCACACGCTGCAACGCCAAGCAAAAACAAAAGTATTAACAGGTAAACAGAAATCCTTTTCATAGCGGTAATTCCTTTCGGCTGTTTTAGCGGCTCAAAAAGCTTACGCCCTCAAACCGTACCGTGATTATATAACGGCTTTTACCGTATGATGTGGTTTTTGATTTACCGCAAAATTTAGTTTAAATACTCCCTAAATTCTGCGTCGTTTCCGTAAAAAACGTTCATATCTATATACTTTTCTTCACCGTTGTAGCCCCTTAGCCTTTCACGGTTTGTATACTGCCAAAAAGTCCACGCCCTGCCGTCCGAAAGCCTTGGACTTGTAATAACGTTTCTTATCCAAATATCGTATTTCTCATAGCCTCCCGACAAATAAAGTTCGTAGGATTTTTCCGTAGCGTAAATAATCGGTCTTTGACCGTAATGCTCCGTCAGCATTTCAAGCATTACGTCAAGCTCTTTGGTAACAGCTTCCTTTTTGGGCGGGTTCTTTTCTTTATCACCGTAAAATTCAAAATCAACGGTAGGCGGCAGCATCCCCTCAAAAGCCTTTACGTTGTCGATAAAATTCTCAGCCTGCGAAGCTCCTGCGCTGTCAAAGCTGAAAAAGTGATAAGCGCCCACGGCAAGGTCGGTCTTTTGCGCTTCTTTGAAATTATAATCGAAGCGTTCGTCCACGTGGGAGCTGCCCTCGGTGGCTTTTATAAAGGCAAAGGATATGTTTTGGGCGGAAAGCTCTTGCCAATCTATTTCGCCCTGATAAGCAGAAACGTCAACGCCCCTAATCGGGTATTCCCCCGCAGAAATGCCGTTTAATATAATAATACCGTTCCACACCAAGCAAAAAAGAACAGCGCCCAAAAGCAAAAAAGCCGATACCGATATAACAATAATTTTTTTGGTTTTTGGTTTCATAAAAGCTCCTTTTAAAAATCAAAAGCGTTCTCTTCCCTTGCAACGCCCTTACAAGCTTGCTTTATTTGGATTATGGCAAAGCTTTGCGTTTTATATCAACTCCTTTTTTATTGTAGCATAAAAAGACAATAACCGCAACCTTTTAACAAAATTGCGGTTATTATTAGGTGAAGAGCAGTATACTGTTTAAAAATTTTAGATTTGCCGTTGTATTTTAGTTAAAAAGTCTTCTGCCTGTGCACGAGTTGAAAATACAAAAATTTCTTTGTGAGAATATTTATCCAAAAGCTCCATCACTTTTGGTCTGCTTTGTAAATTGTAGCTTTTTATAAACTCAATAAATTCCGCATCGGCTTCATCGCTTTCTATCCAAGGCAAATCACTTCGTGCTTTCCCTTTTCTTTCCTTAATACCGTTAAGACAAATATCCAATGGATAATCAAGAAAAATAACCGTATCACACGCTTGCATTCTAAACTCCATCGTAGAACCATAATTGCCATCAATTATCCACTCGTCATTTTGAACTGTTTTTAATAATCTGTCAATAAAAACTGTTTTTTCAACAGTTGTTTTGTCTGCATTCCAGAAAAGCATATCTAAATGAAACAATGGAATACCTGTGATTTTGTGCAACGATTTAGAAAATGTACTCTTACCGCTTCCCGGGCAACCAATTACAATGACTTTCTTCATACCAATTTACCTGCAAATTCGGTTTTATCAGACCTATTTGTAAAACCAAAACCGCAATTCGTGAGAACTGCGTCCCTTCATACACAAGCAATCAAAATGCTTTTTGCGTATAGATTAGAACTTTTGCATAAATCACGGCGAGCCGTGTATATCATCAATCCGTTATTCAATTAAATGATATAATACCAAATTCCTGTAGCTTTTAATTTCTCGGCAACGTTATCGCAAATCTTTTCGGACGTGATATCCTTCACGTCGACTAAAAACTCGGATTCAAAATAATCTTCAAGATCACAACCGTAGATGATGGTATCTACTGCCTGCCCAAACGAAATAATGGGCATATTATCTATTCCGTCAAAGAAGCAACGGTGAGCATAAAAAGGAATTAGCTTGGAGCTGTTTTCAAGGCTTTTCATAATCGCCTTTTTGAAATCCTCGGCGTCGTTGAATTCGCCTAAATACTCTTTTAACATCGTCTGCAATGAATCGGTATTGTTTTTGATGTCAAATTCAAATGATTCTACAATTCTTTTTTGAAAGGCGTGAAATTTATCTATGTTTTTTTGAGAGATATCTCGATAGTCAAAAAAATCTCCTCCAACAGGATAGGCACAAGATAAAAACGATGCAATTTCTTTGGGAAAACGAAATCCAAAAGTGATTTCGATTTTTTTGATTTCAATATCAGAAAGACCGCTATCAAAGCGAAGTCCTGATTCTTTTAACCTTTCAATCATCAAATAATTATCCATATTTGTTACCGCCTTTCTGTTTTCATTATAACATATTTAGTAATCAAATTCAACGCTTTGCGAAGCAAATAAAAAATCGACAGGTCTAAACCTGTCGATTTTTGTCTATGGGCTACAAAAAAGATATATTCTGCATTTTTGCGTATGAATTCGAACCCTTACAATTCTTGCATAAAAATATCCGTTTGGTAACAAGTTGCGATGATATGCTATTTTTCTAAAATATATTTGTTTTTGATTTTTTCCGTAGTATATGTCAACTCTGGAAAAACAAATGATTTATCAATTCCAACACACTCTAATTCTTGCATAATCGTTTTCTTTTGTTTTGCGTCGATCAGTATGCTAACAAACGAACTGGAGATAGTCTCGGAACTTAATTCTTGTATATCATTTGTTAGGGAAAATCTGTTTTTGAACAGAAAATGATATTTTGGATTTATCCTTCAGGACGATTTTTGTACCTGCAGACTGATTGCCAACACTTACTGCTATCACCCCCTGCTCGGAGTCACTAAAGGTCTGTGCCATACCGGATGCACCTGTGCCGATAAACGTGCCCCGCAGGAGAAGTAACAGTCAAAGAGCCTTTTCCGTTTAAGGTCAGGTCTTGCTTTGAGAACAATGCCGCATCGATATTGTTATCATCAATAGCCACAAAGCTCCCTCCGTTGGCAAGCGTGTTTGTTGTTCCTTCGGCCAGGGTTAAAAAAACTTTGTCTGCTTCCAAAATATACAGCGCCGCCGATGTCTTGCTTGTAACGTCAACACCGTTGAAGACAAGCTGTAGCTTCGCAGTATCCTTTGCATTAACGATCAGCCCTGCTTTCATTTATAATCCTTAATCAAAAGCAATCTTCCTTCGCTGACGGTCACCCTTGCCGTCTTGCCTGATAAAACCTCGTTACTGACACCGTACTGATACTCGCAAGTGATCTCGGCATTATCAAGAGGATACTTTGCATTTTCAATGGTGACTCCTTTTGCCGTCCCACTTATGTTCAGAAGTGAAAAGTAGGCATAGGAATCATCAATATATGCAGGTTCTTTTGAGACGATTTCCATTTCAGAATAATCGTCAATGATTTTGCCGTTCTTGTCAAGCGAATCAAGGTAAAGAAGGATAGATACGTTACCGAGTGTATGGTCAAGTCTTGCACCCACAACACCGATTAATAGGAAATCGTCAAATCCTCTTTTAATGGCTTCCTTTACGGCAAACACAGTATCGGTATCATCTTTTTCGCAAGGCAACACAATCGTTTCAACATCAAGGTGCGGGTTATCGTGGGAGTCAAAATCTCCCACGATAAGTCCGGGCTTTACTTGCAAAGATTCTAAATGCTTCAGTCCGCTGTCGCAGAACACGATGAAATCATCGTTTCGCAAACAGCTTTTGATATATTCATAATTGTTTATGTCAGCACCGCCGACAATTACACATCGTTTCATTTTATCAACTCATTTTTTGATTTTACTTCTGGTTTTGCTGAAGGCTACGCAGATCACGATGGTGATGAGCATATCAGGCAAGGTGTTGCCGACAACAATATCGACGTGCATCAGCAATCTATAGATAACAAAGCCGATAAGCCAAATAATCAGATTTTGAATGCTGAACGCACTTGTTTCTTTGTTCTGCTTCAAAATGAAGAAATCCGCAATTTGTATAGCAATCATCGGTGCAAATACCGAGCCGATAAAGTACAGAAAGTCGGTAATATCGGTAAGTGGCAGGAAAATTGCGCCTACTGCACCAATTACAGTTACAGCGACTGCAACCCATTTCCCGCTGATCTTCGATGATAGCGATTCGCTTGAAACGCCTGCGGAATAAGCATCGAGGAATGTGGTGGTTACCGTTGAGAACACGATAATCAGAAGTCCGGCAATACCAAGACCTGCTTTTACCATAATCTGAGCAATATCAGACTCACCGGTAAAGATAGCCGCACCCATACCGATAATATACATCCAGCAACTCACCACGCCATATGTGACAGCACTGACCGCAGTGGCTTTCACAGGCTTTTTGGCTTCTCTTGTATAGTCGCTGATAAGAGGCAACCAAGACAGCGGCATCGCAACGGATAATTCTACGGCAGCACCGAAGGTCATTCCTTCGCCGCCGATGTTCCGCATTGTGCCTTTACCGAAAATAACGAAACTAAGAACGATTGTAAGAATAAACAAGGCTGCCATTGCAACAGTGTTTACCTTGCCAAGATTCTTAATGCCGATCATAATCCAAAGAATAATCAAAGCACCGATGACAATGCACCAAATCCAGTTGCCGATATCGAAAATACCGTTTACCGCA
>JAZSLS010000147.1:0-8845 GCA_045535465.1 Eubacteriales bacterium | reverse complement strand
GGTATTAAAGATGCTAGAAACAAAAAATCTTATAAAGATATATAAGCCCAAAAAGGGTGTAGCTGTTAAAGCATTGGATGGTGTAGACCTTAAGTTTTCAGATACAGGTATGGTTTTTATACTCGGTAAGTCAGGTAGCGGGAAATCCACCTTACTTAACGTGCTTGGGGGACTTGATAAATATGACGACGGAGAAATAATTATCAAAGGTGTATCGTCCAAAAAGTTTAAGCAAAGCCACTTTGATTCTTATAGAAACACCTACTTAGGTTTTATATTTCAAGAATACAATATACTTAATGATTTTACTGTTGGTGCTAATATCGCACTTGCTCTTGAGCTTCAAGGAAAAAAGGCTACAAATGAAGAAATTAACAGTATACTTGAAGAAGTTGACCTTAAGGGGTATGGAAACCGACGCCCAAACGAATTGTCTGGCGGTCAGAAACAGCGTGTTGCTATTGCACGTGCTCTTGTAAAGCACCCGAAAATTATTATGGCGGATGAGCCCAGCGGCGCTTTAGATTCTCAAACCGGTGAGCAAGTGTTTAATACTTTAAAAAAGCTATCTGAAAATAAGCTGGTTATTGTTGTATCCCACGATAGAGATTTTGCCACCAGGTATGCTGACCGAATAATTGAACTTGCCGATGGTAAGGTAATTAGCGATGTAAGCCTTTGTGAAGAAAATGTGGAATCTGAAACCAATAAAACCATCATTTATGAAGGCAACACAGCAACAATCCCTGCCGATTATCGGCTCACAGAGGAAGATCTACTTGCGATTAACAAATATCTTGAAAGCATTAAAAATGGTTTAAAGCTTGAATTTTCTAAAACTTCAAGCACCAACAAGTTTGTTAGTACAGATAGCGCATCAATAATCTCTTCGGACACCAGCCCTTTTAAGCTTATAAAATCCAAGCTGTCGCTTAAACATTCATTTAAAATAGGTGCAAGCGGATTAAAGCATAAAAAGTTTAGGCTTGTAATGACTATTTTGCTGTCTTGCATTGCTTTTACTCTATTCGGCCTTGCGGATACTTTTTCAGCATATAACCACATTGATGCTTGCACAAATTCAATTAAAGATTCGAATGTTAAATATGCAGCTATTTCAAAATCTGTAAAAATTGATGATGATGGATATGAGTATTGGCAAAGCTGGAACACTAGCTTTTCCGACGACGAAATAGAAAAAATAAGCAGGGAAACGGGGATAGAGTTTAAAGGGGTAATCGGTGACGAACAAAACGATTTAAGCTTTGCTGATCAACTGGGTGATACATCAAAGCTTTATAACGGATATTCTGTTTATGCAAATAGTTTTCACGGTTTAGTCGAGATTGATGAAAATGACCTTAATAAACTTGGTTACAAAATGCTTGCCGGTAATTTACCATCCTCCAAAAAGGATGAGCTGGCAATAAGCTCTTACGTGTATGAAAGCTTTAAGGTTTGCGGTTATTTGCCACCAAAACAATTATCCGAGAAGTATGACGATTTACCTCCGTCAATAACCAACTCATCCTCAACGGTTGTAGACGATGCACCGCAGGCAATTACTTCATACAACGACATTGTAGGCAAGGATATTGAAGTTAAAGGCAGAATTTTTAAAATATCCGGAGTAATTGATACCGGCTTTGATTGGGACAGATACAAACAGCTTCTTGAGGCAGATCTTTATAACGATGATAAACTTGTTGTGAACTTTGTGTTGTATACCGAGCTTGAATCCGCTGTAGAAAACGACTATACGGGTTTAATGATGGTAGCCAAAGGCAAAATTGATGATATTTTAACTGCAAATTCAGATTATATCACAGACCACGATTTTTATATGGAGATTTCAGATGGCTCACGTGAAATATTTGCTCTTGTACAAGGACTTACGTATATGAATTGTGTTGACATCTCCCGTATAAGGTGGATTGGAGAAGAAAAAGATAAGCTGGCTGATGACGAAATAATAGTGTCTGAAAATATTATTCAAGCACTTGGATACGGTTTCTACAATGCCAATGGTGAACTTGAAATTGATAACAAAGTTATTCAAAACGAAAGGTCGTTATTCTTTATAAGCGCTACTCAAACATCTGACAAATCAAATGAATATAAAATTGTGGGTGTTATCAATGAAAACGATTATAAGTTTGATTGTGGATATCTTGTGGTGGCGAGCAATGCCTTGAAGGCAGATATTAAAAACAGTACGTCGTCACTTCCGAGTTTCATATTGGGAAGTATGCCAACCGATAAATCTGAAATAGAGGATTTTGTAAGATATATTTACAAAACAAGAAATGACGTAAAATATGAGCTGAATAATCCTGTCTGCTTCGAGCTTGACACTGTCAACGAAGTCCTAAAAATGCTTTCAAAAGTGTTTATGTACATAGGCATTGGATTTGCTGTTTTTGCAGCCATATTGCTTTCTAATTTTATTGCAACCAGTGTTTCTTATAAAAAACAAGAAATCGGTATTCTTCGTGCTATCGGTTCACGAGGAAACGACGTGTTTAGAATATTCTTTGCTGAAAGCTTTATTATCGCTATGATAAACTTTGTTATTTCATCTGTTGGAGTTTTTGCAATTACAAATCTTTTGAATACACTTACGAGACAAGACATAGGGATACTGATTACAATACTTAATTTTGGCATAAGACAAGTTGTTTTAATATTTGTAATAAGTGTCGGTGTTGCTTGGCTGGCAAGCTTTTTACCTGTTAAAAAAATCGCTTCCAAGCGTCCTATTGATGCAATCAAAAACTTGTAAACAATTGACTTGACTGCGTTTTTGTGATATATTGAGTTTTGAGGTGATTAATAATGCTTATAGGCTGTAATACCTTGTCATTTGCTGCAGTTTCCGATGCTGAGTCTTTCAGGACTCTCGCTGCTGCGGGTTTTAACAGCGTAGACTATAATCTAAACAAATACAGCGTAAGAGATCCGGTTTCGCCTTTTTGGTTGCTGAGTGATGAAGAACATATACAGTATGCAAAAAAACTAAAGTCTATTGCTGACGAAAATGGAATTATTGTAGGTCAAGTTCATTCACCGTATCCTACATATTTTTCTTCCGAAGCAAAGATTCAACAGGTTCTTCAGTTTCAAAAACGTTCTATTGCGATGGCAAAGGAACTCTCTTCGCCTTATATAGTGATTCACCCAAACGTTCCTCCTGAGGCTAAAACCCGAGACCAAGTTGAGCAAGCAATTGAGGATAACTTTGGCTACTACAAATGCTTGTTTGAGGACATAAAGCGCAGCGGTGTAAGGGTTGGCATAGAGAATATGTTTAACTGGGATTGGGATTTAGACAAGCCGCTTCCTACTGTTGCCAGCACAGCCGAATGTATGGCTTATATGGTTGATACGTTGAACAATATGTGCGGCGAACAACTGTTTGTAGCTTGTCTTGATACAGGTCACGCCGTGCTTACCGGCGGAGGCGATCCTGCACGAATGGTTGATATTCTCGGTTCTCGCTTAAAACTCCTGCATATTCACGATAATGATGGCAAAAGGGACAGGCATTACACTCCGTTTTCTGGTGTAATTGATTGGCAAAAATTTACTGACGCCCTTATTGCCAATAACTACAACGGCGTGTTAAGTTTAGAGGTAAAAGCAGATGGTTCTGAGGCGAAATGCGTCTTTGAGTCTGCTAATAAACTAAAATTATTAATTGAAAAGGAGATATAATTAATGAGCTATATTGTAAAAAGACAAAAAGAACTTGACTTCGATGCAGTAGCACCTGCATACATAAACAAATACATTTGGGGCGGCATTTACAGACCCGTTGCTTACGCTAAGCTTGTACTTATTGAAGGTAAGGGTTTTGCTTTGCAGATGACTTGCTATGAAAAAGAGCCGAGAGCAGTATATAAGAATTTTAACGATCCTGTTTGGACTGATAGCTGTCTTGAGTTTTTTGCTTCGTTTAATAACAATTCTCCTCTTTACAGCAATTTAGAAATGAACTCCGCCGGTGCTTTTCTTATGGGCATTCGTGAGAGTAGGGAAAATAAGAAAAGCGCTGCTGACGTTGTTGAGCTCCCTCCCGTTAATGTTATAAAAAACGGTGGTTTTTGGCGTGTAGAATATTTTCTCAGTTTTGAGGTTTTGGATGCCTTGTTTGGTCACGTTGATTACGTTTCAGGTTATACCTTCCGAGGTAACTTCTATAAGTGCGGTGATGATACTGCTATTCCTCATTTTGGTATGTGGAATCCTATTGATTTGCCTAAACCCGATTTTCATCGTCCTGAATTCTTTGGAGAGCTGGTTATTGAATAATGACTACTATTGATACTTATTACAATGCTTTAACTGAAACTTTGGAAAAAATTCACACTACTCAAGCCGAGGCTATTTCAGAAACGGCTAAACATATCTCCAAGACTATAGAAAACGACGGTATAATTTACGTTTTCGGTTGCGGACATAGCCATTTAATAGCAGGTGATGCATTTTATCGTGCAGGTGGTCTTGCCAATGTGTGTGCTATGTTTGACACCGACCTTATGCTTCATAACGGTGCAGCAAAAAGCAGCGCATTTGAACGTATGGAAGGATTGGCTAAACATATTTATAAAAGATATGCACCTAACGCAAATGACTCCTTGATAGTGGTTTCTACTTCAGGAATAAACTCTGTACCGATAGAAATGGCAACTTTGGGCAGAGAAAACGGTGTGTTTACGGCTGCTATATGTTCTTCCTCGTACTTTGATAAAAAGTCCAGACATTCTTCCGGAAAGTTGCTTTACCAGTGCGCTGATTTGTATCTTGATAATTGCGTACCATCAGGTGACGCTGTTGTCGATATTGACGGCATAAAGATGGGCGCTGTTTCTACAGCGGCAAGCACTCTCATTTTAAACAGCGTGCTCGTTGAAGCTGCAGGTATTGCCTCTGCTGTGGTCAAAGCTCCCATTTACAAAAGCGGTAACGTTGAGGGAGGAGCTGAGTACAATGAAGCTTTAATTGAACGTTACACTCCTCGCATTAAGCATTTGTAGTTTTAATGGATTTACGATTATGCATTTTGAAATTAAAAAATATTTAACGTCGCTTTTGCTCTTGCTGATTTTCATTTGTGCAGTTACCGCTTGCGATAACAATAGTTCTGATTATTCTGTGTCTTTACAGAATGATGGTGTGCGCTTTGGTATGTCCTTTGATGAAATTAAAGATATAAAAGGCGAACCTCTTGATGCGTTATCAGATTATTGTGACACTCCTTTTGCTGCGTATACATATGCTGAAAACGTATTTGAATTAAAGGCGGATACTACGTATATATTTGATAATAAGCTTTTAAGCAGCGAGTTGACTGAGGTTGAGTACAACTTTGAACCTTCTGATTATGACACTGCTATGGATATTGCTAAACAAATATACGATAACGTTAAAAGCAATTACAAATCCAAAGACGGTTTTTATGAAGAAGAGTTTGATGAAGAAAATGACAGCTTTTACGCATCACTTGGTGTAACAAACGGTGCTTGCGGTGTGAGTATTATCATAAAGTACTCCGATAGCGTTCTTAGTGTTTCTGCAATAAACCAAAAATAGAAATCAAAATTATTATGAATGAATATTTTAAAAATTTAGAAAAAGTTGAGTACGTTATTACCTATGCTTGTACAGGAAAATGTAAGCATTGTTCTGAGGGTGAACATTCCTCTTGCGGAGAATATATAGATCCCATTGTTGCATCCAACGCTTTAAAAACTATTGCAGCTAACTATAAACTAAAAACGGTTATGACTTTTGGTGGTGAGCCCTTGCTTTTTCCTGAAGTGGTATGTAAAATTCATACAACCGCTAAAAAGTTTGAAATACCACATCGTCAGATAATAACCAATGGGTATTTTTCAAAGGATGTAAAACGTATAAACGAGGTCGTTTACCAGCTCTATGAAAGCGGAGTCAACGACCTTAGATTATCTGTAGACGCTTTCCATCAAGAAACTATCCCTGTAGAAATAGTTAAGCTTTTCGCTTTAGCAGCAAAAAATGCAAGTATTCCTATAAAAACGCAACCGGCGTGGCTTGTTAGCCGTGATGACAAAAATCCTTATAACGAAAAAACTATGTCAATACTTCGTGAATTTAACGAACTTGGGATAGAACAAAGCGAAGGCAATGTAATATTCGCCAAAGGTAACGCACTTAAATATTTTGCTGAATATTTCAATGAAAAAACGGTTGAGAATCCATACATAGAAGATCCTTATAACGTAAGATGTATTTCGTTTGCACCAAATGGTGACGTTCTTAACGGAAATGTTTTAAGGCAGAGCATATCAGAGATAATAAGCAATTACATCCCGTTTTAGTTTTATAAAACAAAGAACCAAGCCAAAAGACTTGATTCTTTGAAGACTAACAATAATTTTAATGCAAATGCACCCACTTTTGTTGTTAGTGCGTACAAATTCATTTTAGGGAGTGGATTAAGTCATTAGGGGTGCGACGTTATTATTGAGCATTTGTTGTTGATTGGCTCTTTTTAGTTTAATATAAAAAATAACTGAAGAAATCACATCGGCGCAAAAAACAAACTGTAATAATATTACCCAAATAACTTCTTTAAGCGTGAAAGCATCATTCCTGATTGTAGCAATTACCGAAGAAATGACAAAAAGTCCTGTCATAAATACCGAAAGACAATCAATTACGAAAAGACCAATAGAAAATGGGATGGTAAAGATTGTTATAACGAATACAGCACCCAACGCAAATATTAACACATAAGCCGGAATTTGTGCTAATTTCATAATCATCGAAGTTTTTGCTAAGGAGATCGCATCCCACTTTTTATATATACTTACAAAAAAGAAAACAATGCTTAACACACCGGTCAGCAGACAATAAAGCAATAATGCGGCAATTAGATATAAAGCATTACTGTCAAACACAGCTTCCATTATGTAATTAAAAAAGGGGATCTTGGTTGAGAAGAAAACCGTAGCCAATGTAAACAGAGCAAGATAAGGAACAAGCACTATCGGAACAGAAATCACAAATAACTTCTTATTCATATTTTAGCCTCTTTTTATTTATCATATCATAAAACTCGCTGTTTTTCAACGATTATCTCTGTAAATCAACGATTATGGGTGTAATTTAACGATTACTTGTATTTTAACGATTAAACGATCGATTAGGAGATTTCGTTCCCGAAAAGTTCTCAAAAAGCCGATTTTGGGTATAAAACAACCGTCATTCCGTCGTATCAGAATGACGGTTGTTTTTTGGCACACCTGGAGGGATTCGAACCCCCGACCTACTGGTTCGTAGCCAGGCACTCTATCCAGCTGAGCTACAGGTGCAAATATAAGTGCACTCGGCACTTGAAGTAATATAGCACATTGAAAACGATTTGTCAAGATGTTTGTCAAAAATTATTTGCTCACTTGATATAAAAATTTTAATCGTTTACTATTTTCATATTTTATGATATAATCAGTTTACAAACCTTAAAGGAGTTGTTTATATGAAATCTATTGTTTTGGCAGAAAAGCCTTCTGTTGGTAGAGAAATAGCCCGTGTCCTCGGTTGTAAAAAAAGAGGGGACGGTTATATTGAAGGCGATAAATATATTGTTACCTGGGCTTTAGGACACTTGGTTACTCTCGCAGATCCTGAAGCTTATGACGAAAGATATAAACGCTGGAGTATGGATTACTTGCCGATGCTTCCGAAAAAAATGAAGTTGATGATTATTAAAAATTCATCTAAGCAATATAGGGCTGTCAGTGCACTTACCAAACGCAAGGATGTAGGTGAGCTTATAATTGCTACTGACAGCGGTAGGGAAGGCGAGCTTGTTGCAAGATGGATTCTTACTAAATGCGGTTGGAAAGGTCAAACAAAAAGACTTTGGATATCTTCTCAGACCGATAAAGCGATAAAAGAGGGATTTGCATCTTTAAAGGATGCTGCGCACTACGACAATCTCTATAAAAGCGCACAGTGCCGTGCTCACGCTGACTGGATAGTGGGTCTTAACATTTCACGTGGACTTACTTGTAAGTTTAATACTTCATTATCCGCAGGTCGTGTTCAAACGCCTACTCTTGCAATGATAGTTGAAAGGGAAAAGGCTATCAACAGCTTCAAGCCCAAAGATTATTACACCGTACACGCAAAAACTTCCGCATTTACAGCTTTATACAAAGCTAAGGATGGTATTGCGAGAATGTACGACAAGGCAGAGGCAGAAAAAGTTGCTAACGCAATAACCGGCAAAAAAGGTCAGATAAGCTCTTTAAACAGCACAAAAAAAGAAACAGCGCCTCCTGCCGCTTACGACCTTACTGAATTGCAAAGAGACGCAAATAAAAAGTTTGGTTATTCGGCTAAAGAGACTCTTTCCGCAATGCAGAACCTTTATGAATATCATAAGGTACTTACGTATCCGAGAACAGACTCAAGATATATAACGGAAGACGTTGCAGATACCATTCCCGAAAGACTAAAAGCTTTGTTTATGACACCTTATGCAGATATGGCAAAGGAGCTTTCTAAGGCGAAGATTCAAACCCAGTATATTGTAAACGCAAAAAAGGTTACAGACCACCACGCAATTATCCCAACCGAGCAAAGACCCAACTTTGCAGAAATGTCTGCTAAAGAGCGCAATATTTACGATTTGGTTGTAAGGCGTTTTTTGGCTGTTCTTATGGAAAGCTTTAAATACGAGGAAACAAAGCTTGTATTTACCTGCGAGGGTTACGAATTTCACGCTAAGGGTAAGATCCCCTTGGAGACAGGTTGGAAGAAAGCTTACGGGACCATTGCTGATGATGAAGAGGAAAAT
>JAZSLS010000071.1:0-3888 GCA_045535465.1 Eubacteriales bacterium | reverse complement strand
GACTGCAGCTTCAATCAAAACACTGCTACCAACTATGGTGGTGGCATAGCAGCAACACTTAACGGGAAGTTCAGTTTATTACGCGGCACTATAAGCGGTAATATTGCTAAAACCGGTAACGGCGGCGGTATTTACATATGGAATTCCAACAACACCTACACGATTACGGGTACCGAAATATACGGCAATGAGGCATTGACGGATGCGCCCGATATGACCGATAAAGGCACCTCCAGCGTCAGCGATGTCGGTATGGGCGGCGGCATCTATATCAGCGGCAGATACACAAGCGGCGACACTGTCACTTTTGCGGGAGTTTTAAATCTGGACAATGTGAAGTTGGGTAAGCAAGATTCTCCTAATAAAGCCGTTTACGGCGCCGGTGTTGCCATTCAGATGGGTGCCACTGTTAATGCTGTAAATGTTGATGCCTGTTATAACGAAGTAGTACGCTCCGGCGGCGGTTATTTTGTACTTAGCTATGCTAAAAAATACGGCGAGATTAGCAATAATTTTGAAACCACGCTTAATATCACGGGCGGTAACATTAAATACAACAGAGTTTTAATAACAGGAACGCTCAATACGTGGACCGATAATACATCTATAGAGTCTGAGTTTGGCGGCGGAGCCGTGTATGTAAGGGGATATTCCTCTAAAAAAATTGCAATACTCAATATAAACACGGCGGAAGGAAACAACCGAACGCTAATAGAAGGGAACTATTCGCAAAATAGTGCCGGTGCTATTTACGTTCACGAACAAAGCAAAGCCGAAATTTTGCATTGCGATATCAACGGAAACCAAGGACGACAGTTTGCGGGTGCGTTCTATTTTCCACGTGTAGGCTCTACCGCAAATATCAGTGACTGTATCTTCGACGGTAACTTTGCAGGTATTCGCGGCGGCTGTATGTATATCAACGCCGATGGATGCTCTATTTCTGACTGTGTTCTTAAAAACAACAACATCCAATATTTAGGCTGGAGCGAAGCAAAAGGCGGAGCCGTTTACGTTACAAGCAGCGGTGATGCGGGATACAATGTTAATTTGAAACTGAATAGTGTGGATTTCGTTGGCAATTATGTAGCAGGTAATAAAGCAAACGGCATCTCCGGCGGTGCTATTTTTGCAGAAAACAATTCGGCAACAAGTGTTACAATTACACTTTCTAAGTCAGCCACCGGTGATGTTTGCAAATTCATAGGCAACTATGCAACAGGTAACGGCGGTGCTATAGCACTGTCCGGTACCAATACAACTTTGACTATGAATGGTGGATTTATAATAGGGAATCACGCCGGTGATGCTTCAACCAATGTAAGCGAAAGCCCCTACCAAAAAGCCTATAATGCTACGGCAGGTGTTGGCGGCGGTGTGGCTGTGTTTGGCGGCAGTAAGTTTGTTTTTAACCTTGATGCGGTAAACGTTGGCGCTATTTACGGTAACCTTGCTGCAACTGCAGGTGACGATGTGTACGCCAACAGCTCCAAGGCGATTACAATCCCCGATGTAACGGCAATGACCCTCTACACGGGCGACTTGCCGGAGAATTTGCCTGTCGAATTTCCCACAACTCTTGAAGGTTATAACTGGTATGAGGACTATATGACGGGTGACGCTAACTACGGTCAAGGTCTTAACGGCAACTCCGGTTATATTTTCCGTTACCGTGAAACTCCGTTTTCTGTATTGGCGCCGATCGCTAAGGTCAACGCTGAAGATTATGTTAGCATAACCATAGGCGTTGCGGTTAACAACACGGGTAGTATTACTATTACTGTGCCTGAAATATCAGAAAATGCTGACCCTAACCAAAGGTTTGTCTATACCATTATTGCAGCTCCTTTAAGCGGAGAACGCTACACCTTGACGGTAAGCTTGAAAGCGGGAGAAACTGTTACGATAACCAATCTTACCGCAGGCACCTACACTGTCAAACAGCAGACTCCTTGGACGTGGCGTTATGGATTTAACAGTGTTTCGCAAAACGGTTCGCAAACTCAGATAAAAGATGGTGACAGCATTACGTTTTATCTTGCTTGTGTTAATGCTGACGATACGGTTACCGTTACATTTACCAATACAAAGGATAACAACCTATGGCTAAGTCACAACAGCGATATGGAAAAGAATGAGGCAACAAAATCCGTGGCGTATCATTTGGATTGGAAGGTTGACGAAAAACGTTTTTACGTTTAAAGATTTGTAAAATTCAAACAGAAGGAATTTGACAAGGCGATAACAAAAACAAAGAGCCAAAAAGTGCTTGGATGGAGACTTTTTGGCTCTTTAAAGTTGTCTTTTAGTTTTGCTGAATGACCTTTTACTGCCATTTGATACAAAAACGGCATTTTCTGCTGTTTTTGGTGCCTTCTAAACTTGAACTTGATAAGTAAGCTCATATAATGTGAAAATACCTATGTGCAAATCCTCAAATAGAAAAGCATTATATCCAAATTTGGAACAAAAGTACAATTGAAGGTATGACCATTACAAAAGCCCTTGAAAGACCGTTTGGAAACGTTGGGGGTTATTCTTCTGTGAACGAATAACAAAAAGGCTGTGTTATAAAACTGAAATGCTAAAATGGTGCTGTCTCATTAAGACAGCCCCTAAGGTTGTTGCCGATACTGTCCACTACTTCAATTACATAAGACCTGTTCGAAAACTAAACAGAAAACCGCCAGTCCGATGCAGGATCGAACTGGCAGCTTAATTCTTCTTTTTTGTGTCTATTAACTATTGACTATTTCAACATTTGACAGCCTTTAGTTTTTTTGCAAAGCATTAAAAATGTTTTCTTAAAAAACATCCAACCTTTTAGGCAGAAACAGATACTATAGTATGTAATCGCGATTAAATAAGTGCAAAGGAAAGGGGTGATACATTGTCAAAGGAGAATAATTACCGCCGTTTTAGCGACGAAGAGCTTGTAAAAGCTATTCTTGAGGGCGACACCGATGCGTATACAGAGGTTATGTCCCGTTATAAGAATATGGTGTATAGCGTTATCTTACATATCCTCTCGGGAGACGGCGATGCGGAAGACGTAGTGCAGGAAACCTTTATAGACGGTTTTTTCAGGCTGGGCTCTCTGCGTGATAACACCTCTCTTGCACCCTGGCTGTACGGAATAGCCAAACGCAAGGCACTTAATCACTATACAAGGCGAAAACACTATGTAAGCTATTATTCCCTTGAAGAAGGTATCACCGGTTTACCTACGGGCAACTCTCCCGAGGATTACGTTATAAGAAACGAAACTGCCTGTCTTGTAAGAAAGGCTATCTCAGAGCTGTCCGACAAAAACAGAAGCGTTGCGCTATTGTATTACTTTGAAAATATGCCCGTCTCGGATATCGCAAACAGGCTGGGAGTATCTGTGGGGACGGTCAAGAGCCGTTTGCACGAGGCGAGGAAAAAGCTAAAAGGAGGACTTGCCTTTATGACAGAAAACAATAACCCAACAAATACACAATCCAAAAGGAACGAAGATTTTGATAAAATGCTGCGTGCGAAGCTTAAACAGCTTGAGTATTACTACGCCCTTAACGGAGCATCCTTTGAAGGTTTTGATGCATTGCTTGACGAAGCGGAAAAGCTTGCCGGTATGTTACCCGAATCAGCGGAAAAACAAGCGGTGCTGGCAGATGTGTACTTAATGCAGGCTTATCAGGAAAACCAAGACCCTGTTATTATGGAAAAAGCCAAGGATGCGGCTGAAAAAGGAAGCAACGCAAAGGTTATAGCTTCGCTTTTGGTGGATAAAATCCTTGTTACCGGTAACGATGATAATGAGGGAAAGTTATGTATAATAGATGAGGAGGGTATTCCAAAGCTAAAGGCTTTAGGCGCAAGTAACGAGCAGGGAAAGACGGATCGTAG
>JAZSLS010000040.1:0-6467 GCA_045535465.1 Eubacteriales bacterium | reverse complement strand
CGGTTTAGAAACACCCCCGCATACCTAGTTTTTAACCTACGAATAGGAGGAAAATGTTATGATAAGTTTTGATCGTGAAAATAGAGAAATAGCAAGAGAATGGATTTTAAAGCTATTTAAAGACAAAAAATATTATCACAGTGCGATATACAAAGAAAATGAATTTATGCAGGATGCTATCATCAAATATGAGGACGATCCTTACGCTTTTCCTGAATTGGAAGAGGATCAGTTTGATGAGGTGTTTTCTGCGTTTGAGGACGATAAGATACTCGTGGTGCATAATTTTCCGTGTTATTTAAAACGCGAACATTTTGTCGAATATCCGTGTTATATAGCTCCTCCTGAATCTTCTATCTTGGAAGTTAGAGAACAGATTATAAGTGATTATGAATTTTTCAGCCAATGGCATCCTTTAGCTATTACTGTTTCTAAAAGTGATTTTAATTATAAAATGTACCTCGATTTTTGTTCTCAACTCTCAGATGTTGCGTATATAGATCAAAAAAGTGGTCGTACTATGATAGCCTTGACTGAGCTGAATTTTTTGATATATCCGTAAACACAAACAAAAAGGGGACGGGGTTTTCGTCCTGTCCCCTGTGGGACAAGCTACGGCGGCACCCTGTACTACTTCCGCAAAAACTTACAGGGCGACGCAACAGGCATATACAACGCCAGCGGTACCTTAGTCGTAGAGTATGAATATATCCCGGTGTAGGCAAGACCGCAATTATGGAACAGATAGTAAGCGTGCTTGGAGTAAGCCTTGTCAGCTATTCTACGACTCATCACACAAGATAGAGCGCCCTTGGCATTCCTTTTCCCTAAAAAATTATAAAAAACGTTCATTCGCTTGTGCTGATGAATCAATCCTGAAGATAATGTTGTGTATCGTAGGATTTTCGTTAAGATTATGGTAGCTTTTTCCGAATCTGTTCAACCATAGTTTTATATTATTAAAACGAAAAACCTGCTTTAGCGGATTTCGGTGTGCAGACAAAGTCTACATACTGATACAGAGTGAGAGAAACGAAGCTATTTTTCACGAAAAACGAGCGTCGACGTAGTGACCTACGACAGCGAAGTTTTATGTGAAAGTGCCTTGAATACAACAAAATACAACTTTTCGGTGCAAAAATGCCTCCCGCTACATCACGAGAGGCATTTTTTGTTTATTGGTTCTTGTTTTCTCAGGGCACGCAAGGAGCAAGTTAGTCTTAGCTCTGAGGCTTGCGTTTTTCGCAAGCCTTTGCTCATATAATGCTAGATTATAAAACTTCTTTTTGCTTCTGCAATATCAAATGCATAAGCTGTTTCCGGTGGGGAAACGGATGCCGTGTTGGTTTCCACAGGACTGCTGTAGCTTAGCCACTGGTTTTTGGTTCTTTCGGCTGTATAGACAACATTATAAACTTCTTCAAGCTTTGTGCCTGTGATTTCTATTTCGACAACACCGTTGTTGTTATCTACACCGTCAATAGTAACGCCGTCTATTGTATACCTCCAAGACCAGTCACTGTGTTGGATTATGGTGTAGTCACCCGTGATAAGCTGGGTTATCTCTATGGTGTCACCTGCCGCTATACTTACAGTGATGTCTACGGGCCCCAGCATAGTTTTACCGCTTACTGTAAACACAAACCTTTGGTTTTCGTCCGTCGCTTCCGGGGCGGTTATTTTAATACTGCCCACATTGAACTTTGGCACATCAAAGGTTATTGCCACATAACCCGTGGAGTTGATGTAATTTGTACTTAGGCCCTCGCTATTAGAGGTATATGCACGAACGGAGATAGGGGAAAGGTCGTATCTTTCCTTAATTCGGTTGTCCCCGTTAAGACCACTACCATAGGAAGCATCGTTGGTCATATAGTCTTCCCACCAAAGGCCGTCCTCTAATTTGATAGTCGCTTTGTCTATATAATCGGGTGCAGTAATGGTAAGCTGAGTATTATTACCGTTGGCAAATACGTCGTCACCTGCGGTAGAAGCATCGTTAGCATAGATAGCGCCGTCTTTGTTAGTGATAAATTCAAACTTACCACCGTCAAACACAGCTACGGCGCCGCCTACGCCTGCGATCTTGCCCTCGGCTTTCATATAAGCAGTGTTATCGGTATAGGTTCCATATGCGTGGTTGTCTATCATATAGCAGTTTCTTACGGTAAGACTGGCGTTTTGACCTTCAACACAAACACCTCCGCCGTTGCCGTTTTGAGCAGTGTTGTAGCTTATTTGGAAACCTTCACTTTTTCCTGTGTTGTCAACACTGACGGTAGCATTATAAACAAAAATACCGCCGCCGCTTTTGCCGGCTTTGTTGTTGGTCATAATTAGGTTGGTAACAACAAAGTTTGTACCGGCATATATACCGCCGCCGTAAGTGCCCGCCTCGTTCTCGCTGATAGTAACAATATCCTTTTCGCCGTGGCCGAAAGTAACTATTGAATTAGCGGTAAAGCTGATAGCACCGCCTTTGGCGCCTGCTTTATTGTTGCAAACGGCCACATTGCCGCCGAAAATCACTGTGCAGTATTCATCGATAAGGATGCCGCCGCCGTTATATTTTGCGTAGTTTCTGGCCGGAATCGTCTTGGGCGATTCGTCCCCCACCGGTGGTGGTGCATTTTTATCTATCAGACAGCCTATACTACTGTCTATAAGTGTCAATTTGCAAGCTGTGTTTTGGCTTTCGCTTAAAACGCTGATAGCGCCGCCTGCACCGTCAACAATTGTATCGGAGTTTTTATCAATACCCGAAGCTTGGTTGTTGCCAAAATAAGTAAATACAACAGTTGCATCTACTTTATTGTACATAGCAAGGCCACCGCCTTGGCGTGATGCTTCGTTACCGTCAAAGCTTGAATCGCTAATGCTTAAAGTGGAATTATTAGAGACATATAATCCGCCGCCCCAGCCGCCTGTGCGGTTTCCTATAAATTCGCAGTTGTAAACTGTAAGTACGCCATAGTCAAAATTAACACCGCCGCCGTTGCTCTCGTTTTCGTAATTCGTCTTGTTGTCTCTTATTGTGCAATACGAAAGGGAAAGGTTGGTGTCTTCGCAGTAGATACCGCCGCCGTCAGATGCATTTTCGGTAACCTCGTTGCCGTTAATAACAGCATAGGCTATTGTAACGGTGTCCTCGTTGATGCCTTTACATTCTTTGAGATATATACCGCCGCCTTTGATACCTGCAAAATTGCCGCTGATTTGAACGGGGGTTTCCTCAGTGCCGATTATTTCTGTTTTGCCGGAACCATCATCCTCAAGGAAAATACCGCCGCCGTTGCCTGTTGTTTCATTTCCGGAGATAACAGCACCGCCGCTGATTTTTAATTCGCCACAGGTGAACGACGCAGTTTTTTTAATCATAGCAATGCCGCCGCCGTGCGCTGCTGTATCGTTTTGTTCGGTTGCACCGGCAACAGCTTCTGCATTGTTTGTATTATCGCTGATACTTCCGCCTACAATTCCAACCTTAATACCGTTAACTGCGGTTATACCTGCACCACCGAACTTGTGGGTGCCGCCGTTGTGTATGATATTATCCTCAACTGTGCACTCTGTTAAAGTAAGAGCTACGGTTGCTTCGTGTCTTTGAACAAACACGCCGCCGCCGTGATTGTCGGAAATATCAACGTTTGTAACGTTGGTAGTTGAATTATAGGTTGTGCCATAATAGGTGTCACGGATAACATAAAGACCGCCGCCTTGCTGCGCTCTGTTACCCGTTATCTTGCCGCCTGTTATGGTTATCGTTTCTACGTTACGACAGAACACGCCACCGCCATCCGCTGTAGCACCGCAAAGTTGCTCTTCGCAATCGCTAATCGTTTGATTGCCGCCGTTGTTTTCAATAATACAGTTGTTAATTGTAATGGCGTTAGTATAAGTAGCAGATATGCCGCCGCCGCCGGAGCCTGTTCTCATATAAGACTTGTTTTCGGATATAACGGAGTTGCTGATCGTAACGGGTGCTACGTTTCTAAAGATGCATATACCGCCACCGCCCAAGCCGTAGGAGTTGTCCTCTTGATTAAGGTCGCCCGGTATGTAAGCTGTTTCTTGATTAGCTATATTGTTTTTTATTTCCGCATAGTTAACGGAAAGGGTAGTTGTTTTACCGCTTTCGCCTGCGATATATATACCACCGCCGAAAAGCGCTTCGTTTTTGTTGATTTTAACGGGATTGTCGGTGGTACCGTCAATTATCAAGGTGCCGCCCACATCAACAAATATACCGCCGCCACCTTTGAATTTTTTTGTTTTATCAGTTTCTGTGGCTGTGTTGTCTTCAATGGTGCCGCCCGTTATTGTTAGCGTGCAAACGCTCGTGTTATTGGATTTTACACTTATGCCGCCGCCGAAATTAGCGGTATTTTCTTTGATATTGCCGCCTGAAATAGTAGCCGTAACGCCGTCAAACATACTTATGCCGCCGCCGCCTTCGGTACCGCCGCCCTGAGCGTTTTCTGTACCGCTGTATGTGTTTTTATATATTGTGCCGCCGGTCATATTAAATGTAATATTTGCGCCGCGCATATATATACCGCCGCCACCGCCGCCTTTTGAAGTGTTGTTTTGGATAGTGCCGCCGTTGATATACAAATAGCTTTTAACGGTTTTATCGGTGTTTGCATCCGAACGAACGGCAATAGCACCGCCTGCACCGTCGGAAGTATTGTTTTCTATTACACCGCCGTTGATGTTTATGGTACCGCCGTCTGACATACCGACAGCACCGCCAACGTATATGGTTCTGTTGCCGCTGGTTTCTTGGGTGTTTTGGTGGTTGCTTATGGTGCCGCCGTTCATTGTGAAAGTTCCGGTACCGTCGCCGGTTCCCTGCAACACCACGCCGACACCTAAGTTATTGCCTCCGTGACCATAACCACTAACGAGCTTTGTAAAGGTGTTGGCGCTTATCAAGCCGCTGTTGAAGGTAAATGTGCCTTTGCCGTATAAGAACACGCCGCCGCCGTTTTTGTTCCCGTTTATCGCAGGGGTGTTGCCGGTCTCACCTACTATGCCCATAGTAACAGTACCGTCGGCAATATAAATACCTGCACCGCGGTTTGCGGTGTTGTTCGACACCTCGCCGTCATTAAATATAAGGGTACCGCCACTTCTGACACTAATGCCACCGCCGGAGGTTTGAGTAGTGTTGTTGCTAATTTGTGTGCCATTAAGTATAACGGTTCCTTGTATATCGATGCCGCCACCCCTTTGGGATGTGTTATTGTTATTGTTAACCGTGCCGCCGTTTATTGTCAAGGTGCTTCTTGCGCCAACGTGGATGCCACCGCCATCGTAAAGGGAAATATCGTTATCATTTATGGAGGTTGAGGCGTTTGTCTCATCGGCTGTGTTGATGGTAAGACTTGCGGTATCGGGGTTGGTTTCGGCACGCACAACTATGCCGCCGCCGTACATTCTCGCAGTGTTGTCATTTATTTCGTTGTTGCCGCGCATAACAACATTAGTAGTATCTATACATATGCCGCCGCCTGCCTCGCTCGTAGAGGTGTTGCTATTTACACTTATATTGGAGAAAGTAACTGTATCACAAACCGCACCGTTGGCATCCAAGCCTTTTGCTTTAAACAAATATATACCGCCGCCACGATTTGTTGAGCGATTGTTGGTTATTGCAACCTTTTTTTGAGTAGTCCCTGCTATGGATATAGCGCCATTCTCTTCTACGTATATACCACCGCCTCGGTATGTTGCGATGTTGCCGCTTATTGTGCCATTATCTCTTAATATAAAGGTAGCGCCATTTCCTACGTATACACCGGAGCCGTCTGTGATACCGTTGTGATTTTGAATCGAGCCACCCGATATGGTGAATTTGCCGCCGGAGGAAATATATACACCGCCGCCTTTGTTTGCGTTGTTGGTGTTGGCTGTGGTATCGCCTATTTTACCGCCGGTCATTTTAAAATCACTGTGGCCGCCGACAAACACACCGCCGCCACCGGGGTTGTCTGCACTTGAGGAAGCACTTGCTGTGTTGCCGTATATAGCAGTATTTGAACCGACGGTTACGTCTATAAGGCCCGTGCCGTTGTCATACACTCTGATGCCACCGCCTCTGACTGCGGTGTTGTTGTATATGCTTACAAGATTGGTTCCTCCACCGATGGTTGCTGTGATAGCACCGTTGCCATTTCCCACAACTATACCGCCGCCGTCAACTGCCGCCGTGTTGTTGTATATCTTTACAGCCGCATTGTTGCCGTTTATCGTTACTCCGTTCGTTATAACACGGTTGAAGAACATACCGCCGCCATAGCCCTTAGTAGAGTGGTTGTCGTATATTTCACCACCTGACATTGTAAAGCGGTTTATGGTACCTATCCACATACCGCCACCGTTTTTAGGCGACTTGTTACTGTATATCTTGCCGCCTGTGATGCTTATTACGGCGGTATTGGTTTCCAAGTCGGATCGTAGCCATG
>JAZSLS010000085.1:0-8001 GCA_045535465.1 Eubacteriales bacterium | reverse complement strand
CTTTGTATTCCTCTGCGGTCATAATGCGCTCTGCCATTCCATTGCGAAAGCACGTTTTCTTTTCCTCAATATCCACACCTACCGCAGCCCTTGAAACTGCCACGGCCAAAGCACCCTTACTGTGAGACAAGGAAAATTCCGCCTTATCGGTATAGTAACGGCCCTCGGCTGTTTTTTGGAAAGTAAGCTCCTCTATCTTTAAGCCAAAGCTACGCCCCAAAGCGTAGCCAAGCAGCTTCCAAACGTAATATTTTTCCCTTTTAACGGTAGGATTGGATATACCCTCCAGCTCTTTTTGGCGCAAAGAACAATTAAGAGGTTCCTTTACATCCTCCTCGGGAAGCTTTGCCACATATACGTCAACTATAGGCATATTGCGAAACATTTCTCGCACATCGTCGGCTTGATGGCAAATATGCTGACCGGATATACATTCGTTGGCAAAATGCTCACAGTTGTTATACAGAATATTGTAGCCTTTTGTGCCAAGCTTTGACCTGGCGTAGGATACAACCTCTTCAGGTGAGCGGTGTTTTTTTCTTTCCTTGCGGTCAAACTCGCAAACCTCCAGAAAACCGCCTGCCAAAAACGCATCAATATCCGAAGCCAGCACCTCCACCTCACTGTCACGCAAGGTTAACCGTCTTGACGGTGCAAGCCCGAACTGAATAACCTCATCATCTGACACGTATATGCCAAAATGGTATATTGTCCCAAGCTCCACACGAATCATATCACCCGCTTTGGGGTCCTTCATAACCCATTTCATCAGCTAAGCTTTTTTTCAATATAGTCAACAACGTCTCCTATGGTTTTAAAATCCGCAAAACCCACGTCGTCAAAGCGTATATTGAAAAACTCCTCAATTGCTATAACGATATACAAAACGCCAACAGAGGACAAGCCCAGGTCGTTAACAAGGCTTGCCTCCTCGCTAAGTGCAGAAAGGTCGTAGTCGGAGGACGGCATAGCCATTGCCATTACGTCACTTAGCTTTTCAATTATATCATTTCTTGACATTGCCATTTAAATTCCTCGCAATCTTCATCGCAGGGGTACGGATAAAATCCGTATCTCGGATGATAAGTTTGTTTACTCTCTCAAAGGAAGGAAGCGTATCGTTTATCTTGTCAACCTCAGCCTTGATATATGCATAGATATCCTCTATGCCAAGCTCCTTAACCTTGGTCATTCTGGGAAGCACCTCAAGAACAAGCATCTGTCTGCCGCCTTCTTCCATATCAAACACAAGGCAGTCCTGAATAACGTCAATAGCGCAGAACTTAACCTCAAGCTCTGCAGGAGAAACGTTTTCACCGCTTGAAAGAACAATTATCTCCTTAAGTCTGCCTGTGATGTACAAAAAGCCTTCTTCGTCTATTCTTACAAGGTCGCCCGTCTTAAAATAGCCGTCCTCGTAGGCGATGGCGTTATCCTCGGGAGTTACATAGCCATCCATCATATTAATGCCCTTAAGCCAAAGCTCACCGTCAACTATTTTATACTCCATACCGTCATAGATAAGACCTACGGATTCGGGCTTTGCCAAAGCTTCGGGGTTGCCGCTTACAAGGTTTGCAGACTCGGTAAGACCATAGCCCGGTAGTAAGGTAACGCCAAGCTTGTCATATTCCTTAACCAAGTAAGGCGCAACGGGAGCGGCGCCGCATATTATAGTCTTAAGGTCAGCACCCCACATATTTCTGCCAAACTGTGCGGAAAGGTTAAGCGCCATTTCGGCAAGTGCGGGAACAAGAACCATTATGGTAGGCTTGAAAATTGCAACGTCACGGAACATATCCTTGTTGTTGCGGCAAACGTAAAGCGCACTGCCAGTATAAAGAGAGGTTAAAAGGTTACGAACAAGGCCGAAAACGTGCGTCAAAGGAAGAACCAACAAATAACGCTGTTCAAATATCTCCTTAATACCGTAACAACCGTTCATTGTACCTGCCAAAAGTGCCTTGTGGCTAAGCTTTGCGCCCTTGCTTTTACCTGTGGTACCGCCGGTGAATAAAATGGCTGCCGGAGTTTCGGCAGGAACAGGAACAGCACCCGTTGCCTCGTCAGCGGTGGCGGAGGAGGATATCAAAGCAACTGAAGGGTTCTTTTCTTTAAGCAAGGCAAGCTTTTCCTCTAAAGATTCGTCGTATACAACAGCTTTCATACCGAACTTGGAGGCAATACCGAAAACGGTCATAGCATCAAGATGAGTAGGCATTAAAACAGCAGGTACACCAAAGGTAGCAGCGGCAAGAAAAGCCTTAACAAAGCCGTATGAATTGGGACAAAGGATGCCTATAAGAGAACCGGGAGTGGCACCGTTATTCTTAAGCACGGTTCTAAACGCAGCAACGTCAGAATCAAGCTTGGAGTATGTATAGCTTTCGCCGTCAACTATTGCAACGTTATTTCCGTAGGTAGAAACACGGTCTACCCACATTGCGGCAATGTTTGGAAAGCTTACTATTTTGGCAAAGGTCTCATCGCTTGTGTACTTTTTAAATTTTTCGTTCATAGTTTTGTTTCCTTTCTTTCTATATATGTAGGATGTGATTTCTTGTAAACGGGAAGGGACTCGTAATACTCTCTAAGCTCCACTTCCTTTTCTCGGAGAAGTTCTGTGATATTATTCATATCCTGCATTGTGGGCATTTTCCCCAATATTTCGGAAACGTTAAGAAGATTGCCCATTACTATGCGCTGCCTTTGATACCATTTTTCTCGTCTTACGATATACATTGGCAAAATCGGAGCTTCTCCCTTGTGTGCCATAAGAATAACACCGGATTTGAAAGCAAGGATAGTTTCCTTACCCTCAGGGTTTACCTTCCCTTCTGGAAAGATAACCACTGCGCTGCCATTTTTAAGACGGCCTACTACCTCGTGGAACGAAGATAGCGAAAAATTGTTTTTATCAACTATAATACAACGAACCTTGCTGAAAAAGAATGCCTTTAGTTTACTGCTGAACAAATCCTTGGTGGCAAGGCTATCCAAACGACGCCAAGGGAAAGCAAGTAAAACTATTATCGGGTCTATCCAAGTAGGATGGTTGGAGGATATAAGCATAGCCCCCTTGGTGTTTGGCTTACCGTGGGGATAATATATTTTAGGCCGCATCCACAAAAGAGCGGGAACAGAGCCCGTTATTTTAACAAAGTCATACCAAAAATTAGAAAACAGCTTACGCTTTTTCTTAGGCTTCAAGTTGTTGTTCAAGTTGTTTTGAGAGCTCAATTATCTTACTCCTAACGTATTCATTAATTCTGCTTACGTTTTCTTTCTCAGAAAGAGCACTGTCGTACAGTGAAGATGCGTAAATGGGCTTGCCGATAATAACTCTTTCGTTTTTTGTACTGAAAAGCTGCCCGTTGCTGTAAACGGGAATTATGGGCGCACCTGACTCCAACGCCATATAAACGTAGCTGGGTTTGAATTCCAACGGTCTTTTCTCGCCTTTTTGGGGTAGACGTGACTCAGGATATATCTCGACCACGCCGCCTTTTTCAAGTATACTTTTTGCTTTGTCAAGAAAGGAAAAGTCGTAGCCGTCACGCTCTACCTTAATACAGCCAAGTGCCTTAAGAAGGGCGGTCATAAAAATATTTTTGTTGTACATAACCTCCGCCACCACGCAGCGCAAGGTGCGTGACCAAAAAACGTAAAGCAATACACCGAAATCCAACAAATAATTGTGGTTGGATACAACTATTGCCTTTGAGCGTATGAGACGCCCCTGAACGCTTTTATCCTCGTAATGCACCTTAAGACGAAAAACTATAAGCTGTGGGATGAAGCCTGTAATTTTTACAAACCACTGGAACAGAAAACAAAACATAGCTTACTTATCCTCAACTGCAAAAACCGTATTCATTGCACGCTGCAACAGCGCAAGAGCTATCACGTTGGTGAAAAGGAAGGGGAAAAGTATAGACGTAAGTATCAAGGGAAGCTTTGAAATGCTTACACTTATTCCCTTTTCTTTTGCTGTTTCCATTATCTCTTTTCTTGCCTTAAGAAGATATACTATCTGTGCAAAGGGGATGAAGTTTGAAAGCAAATAGGCAGGGGCAAGCTTAAAGCCCTTGCAATAGCCTTTTACGGACTTCATAAGCAAAAACGCCCATATAAAGGCAAATAAGAAGCCCGAAAGAATTGAAAGCCCTACCTGAACAAAGATAATCTCGCCCTTTTCCTCTTCAGGCTCATCTTTTTCAAAGGAGCTTATGTCAAGAGAAGAATCCATCTTTTTAAATTCCTCCGCAAGGGTGCGTGAGTTGAAATTTTTAGGCAGCTTATATGCCAGGAAAAAGCCCAAAAGACAAGTAACAATTACGATAAAGGGAACTACAAGGTTGCCAAAGTTGAATATCTTCTCAGCAACGGCTTCTTCGCTGCCTGCCGTACCGAAAAAGCTTTGGTAAGCAACCTCGGAAGCGGAGAGGGTATCCGTGGCTTCTGCCCATACAAGCCCTTTGCCCTTTGCTATAAATATATTCTTAAGATATTCGTACACCAAATTGCCCGATATTGCGCCCACAATGGAGGTGGTGACCGCATTGCCTGCAAAATACATTGCGGAGTGGTTTTTGCCTGTAAGCTTTTCCTCCACACCCGAAATTTGTGCGGGAGCAAGGTAAGGCATCATAAAGAACGTGCCTATTGACCAGCTTCCGCAAAGGCCGCCGACGATGCCTATAAGCATCTTTGCGGTTATGTTTTCATTGCCAAGCAAGAAGCGGGAGCCTACAAAGAAGGAAAGGATTGCTACCGCAAAAAGCAACAAACAGCTTTGATAGGTAGAACGAAGACCGTAGCGTGCCTTTGCCTTATTAAACAGGTACAGCATAACGGGAACAGGACCGAAGGCGCAGGTGTTAAGAATAGCCATTTGCATACCGTTAAGGCCCATACCGCCGATTATAAGACCGTTCATAGCAGACAAAAACATTTGAAGCCCGAAGAAGGTGCAGCAGTTAACGTACAACCAACGACGGAAAATGCGGTTTTTAAAGGTAAGTGCAAGGCTTTCCTTAAGACTAAGCTTCTCCTCGCTAAGTCCTTCGTTTTCGGGATAACCGTATTTTTCGCCCTCTTTGATGAGAAAAAGAGGAATAAGCATTGTAAACATAAAGGGTAGGCAAATGAACACAAGCCTATCTATCTGTATCTGTGCACCGGACAAAATTACGGGAACAAGAGCGTAAACTAAGCAATATGTAATAGTGTCGAAAAAGGATTTATAACCCGAAACTCGAAGGCGCTGAGGCTCGTCGGTGCATACTGCGGAAAAAGAGCCGTAAAAGGCTATAAGACACATAGTGTACGCTGCAAAGAAAATAATATTAAACACTGCTACCCAAATAGTATTGAACAGCTTTGCGTCGGCTCCGCCTACAGGTATCCAGCAAAGGACGTAGCTTATAAGCATAGGCAAAAAGCAAACGGCTATTGCAGGGCGGCGTCTTCCCCATTTTGTAGAAAGAGTATCCGTAATATGCGCAAAGGGAATATCTATAAGCCCGTCAAAAACCTTGCCAACGGCAAAAAGAATGGGAAAAAGCGCAGGCAGAATATAGCACACGCCCGGCATTATTGCCTGAAATTGCTCGCCCATTTCAAGCGATGAGGGGTTAAGAGCATCGGAATAATACGAGCCCATCATTATCATAAGAAGATTAGGCCCAAAACCCGAAAAAGCAAATAAAAACTCTTTCCACTTTTTATCAAGAGACTTAGTCATAGCATACCTCTTTCTGCATTTTTAACGCCTGATTATTTATTTTGCAAATATGCGGCAAAGTCGCTTACCGTTGCAAGATGCATAGCTTCACTGTAAACAATTTCCGCCCCAAACTTTTCCTTTATTACGCCCAGTAAGGAATAGTAATCCATACTTGTTCCTCCAAGGTCTCGGAAAAAATGGCTATCCTTGCATATAAGAGACGGGTCTTTGTCAAGCACCTCGGCAAAGCACATCCTTATCTCCTTTTCAAGGCCTTCAAGCAGCTCGTCGGAACGTTTTTCCAAATCCGAAATCACAAAGGTTCGAAGACTGCCGTTTTTTACTCGGTCAGCAATTTTCTTTCGGGATATCTTAAACTCGCCCTCTCCGATAAGAGGCAGGTTAGTGAAATATATACGTGTGACAACCGTATCAAGCTTTGCTTCTGCCACAGCATCCGACAAAGCGCTATGCACCGATAACAGCCGTTCCTTAGCATAGCAACCGGGAACGGAAGCCACAAGCGCCACAGTTTTCTTTTCTTCGGCAAACAGGCAAAGGTTGTCAACGCCGTCTACAATCAAGGTAGGTTCTACAAGGTTAGGGTTAAGATTTTCGCCGTTTTCACAGACGATAAGGTCATCCCCTCGGCCTTCCGCAAAGTATCTTCCCTTCTCAAAGCGCATCATATCCCCTGTTAAAAACCATTCGTCTGCCTGACTTACCGTTTCCACACCGTCGCAAAGTATGCGAGCCGCACGTGTCTTACCACGAACAAGCAAACGCCCCTTTTCGTCAAGAGAATACTCGGTATAACCAAAGGGAGCGCCTATGGAGCCTGTGTTGAGTATTTTTCTGGCTGAGGATTTTTCCACAGAAGTAATACCTATCTCCGTCATACCGTAGCCGTTGGCAAGGTGATATCCTATGCCGTTGAAAAAGGCAAGGGTTGAGGCGCTTATGTGACTGCCACCGCTGATAAGAAACATTATACTGTCGCCAAACAGCCCGTCACGCACTTCGGAAAGAAAGCGCTTTGCAACAAAGTCACCCACACCACCCATAGAATTAACCGCAGAGGAAACACGTTTAAAGCGGTTATAGGTTTTCTCCCCTCTTGCCCTTATTTTAGCGTCTGCCGCTTTTGCAACAGCCTCCCACACCATAGGTACTGCAAATATATGTGTAACCTTATGTTTTTTAACCGTGCGCTGTATGGTTGCAGGATTAAGGTCACGAGGGAAAACAAAGGTACGTGAAAAGAAGCCGAACCAAAGATATACGGCAATAAAACCAAAAACGTGGCAAAGGGGTAAAAGCATAAGCTGCTTAAGCTCACCATCGTAATGGCGTTTTATGTTGGGGCAAGTTGCAATTATATTAGCACTGTCGCATATCTGATAATAAAAGTTTTCGCCCGTGTAAGCGCAAAGCTTAACGTGGTTTGAAGTACCCGAGGACATAAAAAGCACTTCTTTGCCAAAGGGACGGATTTCAAAGGCTGAATCCGAAGACACAAGCGCATCCTCTTTCATAACGGTTTTTACAGAAAAGCTTTTACCGTCAGAGATAACACCCTTTACACCGTATTCCTCAAGAAGAGAATCCAAAGTATCGTCCGGAAGCCTTGTGTTCATAAGCAAGGGGCGATAGCCTGCCGAAAGAATAGCCCAAAACAAAACAAGCCACTCCGGACAGTTAGCCATATACAAACCAATTATCTCCCCCTGCGCCAGCTCTGAAAAAGAGCCTGCAACCGTAGGGGTAACTGCAAGGATGTTATTTTTAAATTCACCGTAGGTTATTTTTTTAACCCTGTATCCGTCAGTAGTTTCAACCATTACGTTGTTGCTTTCGTCAAACATAAAGCGAAACAAGGTCTCAAAATTCTTTTCTTCAGCAGAATAAGCTGACAATTTATACTGTACATATTCATCAATAGACGAAAAACCGTGAATATTATTAAGTTTCATAATAAATCCTTTGTCGAATATTGTCGATTGGCTACATTATATCATATACAATACGCCTTTTCAAGATGAATTGAACAAAAAACAAAGGTAAGTTTTGTACTTGTGTTACAATTGCAGTGTGCTTTTTTAATAGATATGCAAGATTAAAGAAATTTTTGTTATTTAAGAAGAATTTGCCAACACCGTATAGAAGCTTAAAACACGTTTTTTGCTGATTAGCTACCGACACGCAATCGGTGCAGGAGTAGTTAAAAAAGCACCTTGCGAAATATGTTCACAAAGTGCTTTTATAATGCTTTT
>JAZSLS010000088.1:0-12126 GCA_045535465.1 Eubacteriales bacterium | reverse complement strand
TAAAGCATTTCGTCAGCGCATACAAGACCTGTTTCTTCGATTGCTCTTGCATGAAGCTTTCTAACGGAGATGATACCCTGAAGCATATCTTCCTTTTTATTGGGATCAGGCTGATGAAGCATACCCTTGTAGCCTGCGCCTGTTGTACGGGGCTTGTTTGTGTAAATTCTGGGGATAATGTATATCTTATCCTTTACCTTCTCCTGCAATACCGCAAGGCGGCTTATATAGTCAAGAACGCTGTCCTCGTTATCCGCAGAGCAAGGCCCTATTATAAGTAAAAGCCTATCGTCTTTACCGCTTAGAATGTTTTTTATCTCCACGTCACGGCGGCGTACTATCTCGCTCATTTCGCCCGTAAGCGGGTACATTTCCTTTACCTCCATAGGGATGGCAAGCTTTCTTTCAAATAACATATTCATAGTATATACCTTCTTCTTAAATTATTTTTTATCAAACCACGCACGTCTTTCGGTAGAAAGGCGCATTTTTTGACGCATTCCTTCGGTGTCACCCTCCGCAAGCATCTTTCTAAAAGCGGAAAACTCTTCCATAAAGGCATCCATTTGGCGGAGAAGCGGCTCTTTGTTCATATTAAAAAGCTCGCTCCACATAGAGTCGTTTATGCGGGCTATACGGGTAAGGTCACGGAAGGAGTCACCCGTGTAGTCCACAAGCCTTTTGTTGTCACAGCAGGTCATAAGGCTTACCGCTATACAATGGGTAAGCTGAGAAACAAAGCCTATTATCTCGTCGTGCTCCTCGGGGGACAAAACGGAAATACGAGCAAAGCCAAGCATTGCGCCTAAGTCCTTGCAAAGCTCAATTGCGCCGTGGGTGTTCTTAGCTGTCGGAACAACTATATAGTTTGCGCCGTAAAACATCCTCTCGGTGCTGTTTTCCACACCGTAGACCTCTCTGCCCGCCATAGGGTGGGCGGCAATAAACTCCACGTCGGGTCGAAGAATGCTTTGCACCTCGTATACAACGCTTCCCTTTACACCGGTAACGTCGGTAATAATTGCGCCGCTTTTAAGGCTTTGCTGGTTATCCTTTATCCACTGCACAAAAACCTTGGGGTATAGACCCATTACCACTAAATCTGCCGAGGAAAGAAGCCTTTGGTCGGGAGACACCGAGCCGGCATCTATTATCCTTTCCTCCAAAGCGTAGTCTATGGCTTCCTTTCTCGTGTCAATGGCGCTTACAGTGAAGCCCAAACGCTTAAGAGCCCTTGCATAGCTGCCGCCCATAAGACCAAGACCTACTATAAGAACCTTCATTTTTTTATTTATAAGCAGCTTAAAGCCGTCTTCATTCATATATATCACACTCCACGCCAAGTTTTTTTATGGTTTCAAAGAAACGGGGCATACTTTTGTTTACTGCCTCCGCCCCTTCTATCTCGCCGCCGAAAAGAGTAAGAAGCACCGAAAGCGCCATTACTATACGGTGGTCGTTATGACCGCAAAGAGCGGCCTTGGGGGGGCTTATCCCACCCTTTACGGTTATGGTGTTTTCCTCTACCGTTACGTTGGCGCCAAGCTTTAAAAGCTCTGCCGCCATTACTGCGCCACGGTCGCTTTCCTTTATCTTAAGCCTTGACGTGCCCACAAGGGTTGCGCCGTTCATAGCCGCCGCCATTGCCATAAGTATGGGCGCTAAATCGGGGCAGTTTGATACGTCCAGTGTGGGACACCCTGCCTTTAAAGCCTCAAAATACTCTCTGTATATCTTGTCGCCCTGCAGACTGTCTTCCTTAAGTCCGGTAAGGTTAACCTTGCCGCCAAGCAGATTAAGGGCGGAAAGAAACGCAGCGTTGGAATAGTCGCCCTCCACGTCGGTATCGGTTGCCGTATAGCGCTGACCGCCCTTTATATAAAGGGCGTTTTCGTTTTGCCAATACGCCTTAACGCCAAAGCTGTCAAGGGCAGACAAGGTCATATCTATGTAAGACCTGCTTTCCACCCTGCCGCAAAGCTTTATATAGCTGTCGCCGTCGGTCAAGGGAAGGGCAAATAGAAGCCCGCTTATAAACTGACTGCTAACGCCGCCGTCTACTGTGTAAGTGCCGCTTTTCAGCGTCCCCTTTATCGTAAGAAGCTCGCCTTCACGCTTAAAGCCGTAGCCGTGCTCTTTACAAAGGCTTTCGTATACCGAAAGCGGGCGTTCCATAAGACGGGAAGAGCCTGTAAGGGTAGCCTCCTTTTCCGAAAGCATACATATTGGAATAAAGAAACGCAGTGTACTGCCGCATTCGTTACAGTTAAGGCGACCTGTGGGCATTACCTTGCCTGTACCCTCTATGGTAACGGTACCGTTTTCGTACAGCCATTCTATGCCTAGTGAGCTAAGGCAGGAGAGGGTAGCCTTTATGTCCTCGGAAAGCTCCACCCCTGTAATGCGGCTTTTGCCCTTGGCAAGAGCTGCGCTTATTATAAGGCGGTGCGCCATACTTTTGGATGGTGGAGCTTTTGCCGTGCCGGTTGCTTTTGATTTGTGTATTACAGCTTTCATTTTTTGTATCCGCCCTCAAAAAGGATGTTCATAGCCATAAGGTAGCCGTCCGTGCCCTTGCCCGTAACGGTAGCAACGCAGGCACGTCTTATATAGCTTACCTGCCTAAAGTCCTCCCTCTCCTCTACCTTGGAGATATGTACCTCCACGGTAGGGATGTCAACGGACTGCACCGCATCCAAAAGGGCAATGCTGGTGTGAGTATACGCACCGGGATTAATAACTATACCGTCTGCGCTTCCGTAGGCTTCTTGTATTTTGTCAACAAGGTCGCCCTCGTGGTTGGACTGATATATTTCTATTTCCACGCCAAGCTTTTTGGCGTGGTCTTCTATTTTTTGGCAAAGGTCAGCATAGCTTTCCTTGCCGTAATGCTTAGGCTCTCTTATCCCAAGCATATTAAGGTTTGGACCGTTTATTATAAGTAATTTCATACGCCGTGCCTTTCCTTTATCGTAAGTGCAACCTCTTCGGGAGCACCTTTTACTTCTATTATCTCGTCGGCGGTAGATAAATAGGTGCCGTAACGCTCGTTGTAGCGTTGCTCCAGCGCCTCTCTCGTTCGTGACATAGGTCTGTCATCGGTGGGTATAAGCTCCGTAAGCGGGCGGTCAAGAAAATATATCCTGCCGTTTTGCTTAAGAGCATCAGCGCTTTCCGCTCTCATTACCGCACCGCCGCCCGTAGCTATTATCACTCCGTTTTTTACGGAAAGCTCCTTCACTGCTTCCGCTTCCATATCACGGAACGTAGGCTCGCCGTAGCGGGCAAACATATCGGGTACGCTCATACCGTGCTTTGCTTCCAAATATTTGTCCGTGTCGTAAAGCTCTCTTCCCATAATCCCGGAAAGAAGAGTGCCCACGGTGGTTTTACCGCTGGAGGGCATTCCCGAAAGCACCACGTTTTCCTTACCTGTGCTTATGGTGGTAAATACCTTATCGGTCACGCTGTTTGCGTATTTCGTATCAAAAAACAGCTCTGAGGCAAGCACTGCCTGCTTTACCAGCATATAAAGCCCGCCTTCGGCTACGGCTCCAAGCCTTTTGGCTTCTCTCACCAATCGGGTGCGTAGAGGGTTATATACCGCATCTACTACGCCTTCAAGCCCGGTAAAAACGCTTAGGTCAAGGGGAATACCTTTGTTATTCGGGTACATACCGCAGGGGGTGGTGTTTATTATTATCTCGGCATCCTTGTGTTTAGTAACAGCTTCTTCGTAGCTTACGGCACCGTCTTTTCCGCTTCGGCTTACTTTTATAACGTGTGCCGCCTCCAAATGCTTTACCGCCGTTGCCGCAGTTTTTGAGGTGCCGCCCGTACCAAGGATAAGCGCCTTTTTGCCCTTAATTTCAAGCCCCATACGCTTTATCAGGTCAAGCATACCGCCTATATCCGTGTTGTAGCCGTAAAGAACGCCGCTGCGGTTTACAACCGTGTTTACTGCGCCTATCTCTGCGGCAAGAGGGCTTATTTCGTCAAGGTAGGGGATAACCGCTTCCTTATACGGCACGGTTACGTTTATACCGATAAATTCCTTTGCCTTTAAAAAGGGTTCCAATTCCCAAGGGCAAAGCTCCTTAAGCTCGTAATCGTAGCCGCCTATGGCTTTGTGTACCACTGCGGAAAAGCTGTGCGGAAGCTTTTCGCCTATCAAACCGTATTTCATATAGCTTCGCTCCTTAGCCAGTCCGTACCGTAGCGCATTGCCAAAGCGTCACACAGCGTAAGGGCAACCGCAGCGTCCGCCACCACTCTTGCCCTGTGGGCTATCGCAGGGTCGTGTCTGCCGTTTATCGTCAAAGTCTCGTCTGTGCCGTTTATAAAGTCCACGGTGCTTTGGGGTTTGAATATGGAGGGTGTGGGTTTTATACAACAGCGTACTATAAGAGGCATACCGTTGCTTATTCCGCCGTTTATGCCGCCGTTATTATTGGTAAGGCTTATAACCTTGTCACCATTCATACGGAAGGGGTCGTTCATCTCGCTGCCCTTACCCTCTGCCATAGCAAAGCCTGCACCAAACTCTACGCCCTTAACGGCAGGGATACTGAAAAGGCTGTGGGAGAGAAGGCTTTCCAAGCTGTCAAACCAAGGCTCGCCTATGCCTGCAGGTAAGCCTATAACGGCAGTTTCAAGTACGCCGCCAAGGCTGTCGCCTTCGGCCCTTGCCGCCTGTATAGCTTCTTCCATTTTCAAAGCTTGTTCTTCGTCCAGTACGCCAAAGCGCATATCCTCAAGGGCTTTTATATCTTCTTTTAAATCGCCAAAGGCTCTGTCGCTTATGCCGCCTAAACGGCTTACGTGGGTGCCGATATATATTCCCTTTGCCTTGAGAGCGCTTATGGCAATAGCACCTGCGGCAACTATTGGTGCGGTAAGCCTGCCGCTAAAATGTCCGCCGCCTCGGTAATCCTCTGCACCGTGGTACTTGCAGTAGGCTGCATAGTCTGCGTGACCGGGTCTTGCAAGTCGCTTTGTGCTCTCGTAGTCGCCGCTTTTTACATTGGTGTTGGGTATAAGTATACATATAGGTGTACCTGTGGAATATCCGTGAAAAACGCCGCTTACTATCTTAAACTCGTCCTCTTCTATCCTCCCCGTGGAGTTTTTTCCGTTGGGGCGGCGAAGCGCAAGACGGCTTTTAATATATTCTTCGTCTACGGGAATGCCCGGTGCCATTCCGTCAAGAACCGCACCTATCATCTCTCCGTGGCTTTCGCCAAACAAGGTAAGGGATACGCTGTTACCTATGGTGTTTTTCATTATATGTCTCCTTTTTCTAAAAACGCCCTTGCCGTTTTTTCAAGCTCCTCGGCGGATATTCTCTTAAGGTAGCCTCTGCCTATCTCGTCCACCTTTACCACGGTAACGCCGTTTGTGCCAAACTTTTTGTCGTGAAGCATAGCGGAAATTGCCGCATCAACGTTGCATTTACATTCCGTAGGAAGTCCCAGCTTCAAAAGCACCGCCTTTACCCTTGGCAAAATCTCCTTGTGGCACATTGGGATAAGACCCAAAGCCACACACTCGCCGTGGTAAAGCCTGCCCGCTGATGCACTTTCTATTCCGTGGCCTATGGTGTGTCCGAAATTAAGTATACGGCGAAGGGAGGATTCCTTCTCGTCCTTTTCCACTATATCCTTTTTTATGTTAAGGCAGCTTGCTATTATCTTTCCTATGTTGTCCTCGGCCCTGCCGTTTTCAAGCGTCTCAAACAGCTCTTCGTCGGAGGTGAGTGCCATTTTAACAGCCTCTGCCAAGCCGTTTGCAAGCTGGCGTTTTGGCAAGGTGCTCAGCACGTTGGGGTCTATAAGCACTCGCTTGGGTTGATAAAAGGCACCTACTGCGTTTTTTACGCCGCAAAAGTTTATTGCCGTTTTTCCTCCTATGGAGGAGTCTATTTGCGAAAGAACGGTGGTGGGGATATTGTAAAAATCAATTCCGCGCATATAGCTTGCTGCGGCAAAGCCCGCCAAGTCACCTACCACGCCGCCGCCTACTGCCACAACACAGTCGCTGCGGGTAAAGCCTGCCTCCAGCATAGTCTGTAAAAGGTGGAGGTAGCTTTCCGAGCTTTTGCTTTCCTCGCCCATAGGTATACACACTGTATAAGGCTCACCGCAAAGCGAGGCAACTGCTTCCGAGTATTCCGTAGGTACACCGCTATCCGTAACTATAAGCACCCTTCTGTCAAGCTCAAGGTACCTTGCAGCCGAGGATAAACATCCTCTCTCCACTATAACGTCGTAGTCTGTGTTCGGTAGGTTAACGGTTATTTTCATTTTTGTCACCGTCCTTTAAGCTTATCTCGCCCGTGTAGTTTCCAAGAAGCTTAAGCTTGTCGCAATGCTCCGAAAGCTCCGAAAGCATATTCCTGCCCGCCTCGGAGTGTGCGTCGCCCTCCGCTTCCACGTAAAAGTAATATTGCCAATCACCCTCACGAAGGGGACGGCTTCTCAGCGCCTTCATATTAAAGCCGTGACGGCCTATAACGCCTATTGCAGATGCAAGCGCACCTGCCACGTGGTTTACCGTAAACATAAGGAAAAACGTGTTGTTTTTAGATGAATTGTTTGAATTTTGAACACGGGAAAGCACCGCAAAACGTGTGGTGTTGCTTGCACTTTCGTTTACGTCGTGGTCAAGAACCGTAAGCCCGTAAAGCTTTGCCGTTTCCTCGCTGGCTATTGCCGCAGTGTGAACGTCTCCTTTTTCCTTAACGGCAAGGGCGGCAAGGGCAGTGTTGGAGGCTCTTTGCTGTTCAAAGCCGTGGCTTTTTATATAGTCTGCGCACTGGCTTAAAGCCTGCGGGTGGCTTACCACCAGCCTTACGTCTGTAAGGCACGCACCCTCCACGCCAAGCAAATTTTGCTTTATTCTCAGGTCGTACACGCCGTTTACGCAAAGCTCGCCGCCAAACATCAAGTCCATTACTTGACCTACCTCGCCTGCGTAGCTGTTTTCTATGGGAAGCACTGCGCAATCACATTCACCTCGGCTTACCGCATCGTAGGCGCCGGCAAAGTCGGAGTAGGATACAAGCGCCCCGTCGGGGAAAATACGCTTTGCCGCTATATGGGCAAAAGCACCCTCCACTCCGCAATAGGAAATCTTTTGCCCCTCCATAAGACGGTGCTGGTACTGCTTGGAAAGCGCCATATTATGCCTTATAAAATTAACGTAGTAGGAACGGACGGTATCATCCTCCACAAGACCGGCGTTTCTTGCAACAACCTCCGCCTCACGGGAGGCATCCACTACCGGCAGCCCTCTTTCTCTTTTATACTCAGCTACGCTGTGTACCGCAGCCATCCTTTCGGCAAAAAGCTTTGCCATCTCCGCATCTATTTCACTTATTTTGTTGCGTGCCTCTGTCAGCTTATCCATAGCCCTGTCTCCTTAAAAAATAAAAAAACCACTGCGCCCTGACAACAGCAAAGCAGCGGTGGATTATATACCCTATACAAGATGTTACGCTTACCTTTCGGAAGCGGCCTGTATATCGAAACAATCCATCGCATATGTAAAGTAAAAATAATTGTAAAAGAAGCAACCGTTTACCATATACAGAACACCTTTCTTTTAAACTTTGGCTGTATTTTACTCCTAAAAAACGCCTTTGTCAAGGGGAATTTTGTATTTTTATTAAAAAAAATGAATTTAGCTTTTTCCTTTCATTAATATTAATTTTCTAAACAAAAAAATAAACCCCGCTTTTTGGTCGCAAAAGCAAGGAGCGGATTAATGACAAATAATATACCTTCGGGCACGTAAATAACGAACTTTATACCTTCGGGCACGTAAATAACGAACTTTTACCCCTCAGAAAAGAAGAAATGACCCTTGGCCGCCATTGCACCACAACCAAGGGTCATTTCTCTGTGTTCTTGATATCCAACATCATTGGTTACCTCCTATTCATTTCACTCGGCACATAGCTTTTAGGTCTTATCTGTTGCTGTTCATATTTTAATTCTCTTAAGTGAGAAAACCCCGTCAGCCGTAAAAACCTTTTTGCTTGCCTGTTTTACGATCGCATTAGTAAAGTATTACTCGAGTTTGTTTTGTGCTGTGCATTGGAATCACCATTCCTTCCTGCACCCATATAGTACCACATTTTAAACCCATTTTCAATACGCAAACTATACAAAGTTAACAACATTTTTCTGTGCATATAGCGGAATGTTAGCTATTTTGTCCCAAATGTTGCAAAAAACTGTTGACATTTGTATTTGCGTTTGGTAAACTACACGTGTTGGGGCGTTTTTGCCCCTTTTGCTTTTTTTAAAAAATTGGCGTTGACATAGGACAAGTTATCTGTTACAATATCCTTGTCGAAAAAATGCGAAAGGTAAGGTGCTTTGTTATGATAAAAAGACTTGTTGCGGTTCTTCTCACGGTGCTTATGCTGGCTGTGGTTGTGCCCTTTTCCGCCGCTTCTGCGGAGGGTAACAGTTTTACCGTTACCGTAACTGCGGATAAAACTCAGGTAAGCTGTGGCAACACCATTACCTTTATAGTGCTTGTAAACAATATCAACGTAGAGGGCGGCCTTCTTTCTGTGGACGTTCCCTTTAGGTTTGACAGCAAGGTATTTGAGCTGGTTGGCAAAACCGCCGTTTATCCCGATGAGTGGGCAGCACCTAAGGATTTTAGCTACGTTACCGATAAAAACGGTCTTTTGTGGCTTCGTTCCCTTAACGATGAGGGCGTTTTCAATTTCAACGGCTGTGATACGGATAACGCCATAGGCTTTAGAGTTTTGCTCAGAGCAAAGCAAAACGCTACTATTGGCAACACTACAGTTACTATTAACGGCGACGGTGTGTTTGAGGTTATTTCCGGCACGGCGGCTGACGGTAATTGTACCGAGGTTGGCGGCACAGGTGCCCCCCTTACCGTAAACGTGGCACCCTTTGACAAGCTTATGGGTGACGTTAACGGCGACGAGTACGTGGATAACCTTGACGCAGCAACCGTTCTTAAGTACGACGCAGGCATTGTTGACCTTAATGCAGAGAAGGTTGAGATAGGCGATATGAACGGTGATGGTACGCTGGACAATTTGGATGCTACTATGATACTGAAAATTGACGCCGGCTTGGCTTAAGCTAAATGTAAAGTAAGAACAGTAATAATAAAATAACGCCCCAAATAAGATTTAAAATGCTTATTTGGGGCGTTTTGTTGTTGGAAAAATTACGGGCCGTAATCCACCATACCCTCAACGTTTTTTGCGGTAAGGGTTCCGTCGGTGCATTTTACGGTTACAGTAGCATCAAAGTTTTCTCCCAACCATTGTACGTCAAGATATATTTCACTCCATTCAGCCATAGTGCCGCCAAACGTCAAGGTTTTAAGCTTGTCGCAGGAGGAAAAGGCAAGGGAGTGTATTATCTTAACGCTTTCGGGAATATGCACGGTTTCCACCGAAGAAGAATCAAAGGTGCTCATCCCTATTGCGCTCACACCGTCTGCCAAAACGGCGTTTTTAAGGTTAGGGCAATACGCAAACGCATATTCATCAATTTCGGTAGCGTTTTTCAAAAAGTCTATGTCGCTTATGGCACAGCCTAAGAAGGCGGCGTATTTTACCGTTTTAACGTTTTTACAGCCGGTAACGGTTTTAAGCGAGGTGCAATCGGTAAATGCCTCCCAGCCTATTTCGGTAACGTTGTCGGGAATATGTATGCTTTCCAATGCTGTGCAGCTTATAAAAGCTCTGGCGGCTACGGCGTTCAGTGTGTCGGGCAGGGTAATGCTTTTCAAAGACGTGCAGTTCGAAAATGCGTATTGACCAAGACTTTCAAGCTTTGCGGGCAGCTTTACCTTTTCAAGAGAGGTGCACCTCGAAAAACCGCCCACTACCTTAATACCGTCGGGGAGCGTTATCTCCTTCAAAGAGGTACAGCCGTCAAAGCCGCCGCCGTTCATACTCGTTACGCTGTCGGGTATGGTAACGCTTTTAAGGTTAACGCATTCGTCAAAAGCGTTAGAGGGTATCTTCGTTACCCCGTCCTTTATGATAACCTTCTTTATTTTAGGCTTAATGTCTTCCCATAGGGGCGTATAGGCGTCACCGCCGTCAAAAAGAAGGGTAAAGGTACCGTTTTCGTCAAGGGTCCAGAACTGTGTGTATGGCTCTATCTTAATGGTGCCGTCCTTGCAAATAACCTGCTTTACGGTTTGCACGTCTTCACCGCGCCAATACGGGTGCTTTCTCACGGCGTTCCACTCTTCCACGGTGCCGCCGTAGCGTACGCTTTCAAAAGCACTGCAGCCGTAGAAGACGTTACCCTCCAGATTTTCAAGGTCGGAAGCAAAAGCTACCTCTTTAAGGGATACGCAGCCCATAAACATTTTGTCCGGAATACGTGCTATGTCGATACCTTCGGGAAAGCTTACCTTGGTAAGCAATACGCAGTTCCAAAAAGCGCCCTCGGATATCGTAAATATGCCCGAGGGGATATTGTATTCCCCTTTTTTGTCCTTGGGACAGTACAAAAGCCTTACGGTGTCGCCATTCTTTTGGAATAATACACCGTCACGGAATATTAATTTTTCGTTGTCGCTGCTTAGGTTAAGCTCCTTAAGGGAAGGGCAGTTTGCAAAGACAGGGGTAGCTATGCTTGAAGCCTTGTCGGGCAGGGTGATGTTCCTCAGCCTGTTGCAACCGTCAAACATTGTACCCTCCACGTGCTTAAGCTTTGGAGGCAGAACAACGCTGTAAAGGCTGTCACAGTCACCAAATGCTTGTTCTCCTATCTCGGTAACGCTGTCGGGGAATAGTATCTCCTCCAAAGCGGTACCGTAAAAGGCGCCGTCGTCTATCTGGGTAATACCCTCGGATAAATTAACCGTTTTCAAGGCGATACAGCCGTAAAAGGCGTTTTTGCTTATCTTTTCGACGGAGGCGGGGATAGTTATCTCTTCAAGGGCGGTGCAACCGTTAAAGGCATCTGCGCCTATCTCGGTAACACCCTCGTTTATGTATATGTGTTTAAGCTCCTTACAGTTTGCAAAAGCACTTTTGCCTATGTATTTCGTGATATCGGGCAGGGAGAAGCCGTCCCAACCGTCATCCTCGCTTTTTACGTAGCATATAAGAGTGTCCTTGTTGTACAAGGCTTCTCCTATCAAACGGAAGTTGTCGTTGTAGGTGGTGAGCACCAGATCCTTCAAAGCGGGACAGTTTGCAAATACGGGAGCGCAAACGTTAACCATATTTATCGGCAGGAAAATTTGTTCAAGAGAGGTGCATCCGTCAAATATGTTGCCGTTAAGGGTGTGAAGGTCGGAGGGCAAGTGCATTACCGTAAGAGAGGTACAGCCGCTGAAGGCAAGCTCCTGTATTGTGGTAATACTTGCGGGCAGGGCTATGCCATCAAGGGAAGTACACCCTTCAAACGCCGAGTGATATATGGAGGTAACAGTGTCGGGAATAGTTACGCTTTCAAGAGCGGTGTAGCCGCTGAACGCCTTGGCGGAAACGCTTGTCACGCCTTTTTCTATAACAACGGTTTTAATGCGGGCTTTGTAGGCATCCCAAGCGGGAGGTGCCGACATTTCGCCCTCACCGCTTATGGTAACGGTGTCGCCGTCAAGAGTCCAGCCGTTTTCGGACAAAGCTTCTGCACTGCTATCATCTTCACTCTCTGCGGAGCTTAAGGGCTCAAGCTTGAACACAAAATTATCGTCAAAGTCAAGACCTATTTCTAAGTAGTCTTCGTATATCCGACAGGAATAACGATAAACTATTTCATCTCCGTCTGCAAACATTAAGACCTTGTGGAGTTTGTTATACAACCAGTTATAGGATTTTGTATTGCCGTTCGTTGTGTGTGATACCGTGCCGTCTTCGTTGAACAAAAGTGTCATAGTTTTGCCGGAGTTTGTCCACGCAACGTCTCTTATCAATCCGCTCTCACCGCCGTAGGACCACTTGCTTTTGCTTAAACTGATGCTTGGACAATCGCATTTGTGATACAGCTCAAGGGTGTCTTCTTTCAGCTTGTAGCCGTATGGAGCGTGGAAAACCGACTTGTCGGTTTTTAAGTCGGATCGTAGCCATGTCGTTCTGTGAGCCAAGGAGTTGAATACAAATTT
>JAZSLS010000009.1:0-2389 GCA_045535465.1 Eubacteriales bacterium | reverse complement strand
ACGATCCGACTTGTTCTATGGAACCTACAATTAAGGAAGGTGACTACATTTTTGGTAAGGAATGTAATCCCGATGATCTTCGAGTAGGAGACATTATTACTTATTTCACTATAATAGAAAACCAAAAGGTTGTAAACACCCATAGAATAGTGGAGATAGTTGATAACGGCAGTTATAAATATTTTCTCACTCAGGGTGATAACAAAAAGACTAATCCCGAAATAGACGAGAGACCTGTTGAATATGGTGACGTAATATCCAAGTACAACGGTACCAGAGTTCCCTTTTTGGGCGCTGCTCTTGACTTTTTGGCTTCAAAACTTGGCTTTTTCCTTTTCATAGTTCTTCCCGTGCTTCTCTACACCATTTATCAGATATACAAGCTTGTTGTGGTTGTGCTTCACAATCAAAAGGTTAAGCTTGCTGAAAGCGAAGAGGATATTAAAAAGGCTGCAATAGCCGAATACCTTGCAAAACAAGCGGAAGAACAAAAGCAAAACGGTGAAACCAACGAAGAAATACAGCAAAAACACGAAGAATAAAGGTGTGTAGTTTATGCGGCGTAACCGCTTGCAAAGCTTACTATGCACGTCTATGGCGAAAGAGGCTTTTGTGCCTCATAAAGTACACACTAAATAAAGGAGCTAACTTTTTATGGATGGATTTATAAAATTTGTTACCGAGTTCCTATCACAATTTTTTGGGGCCCTTGGGTCCATCTTTAAGGGCATATTCAACGGCTTTGTTGGTATGTTCAACGTAATGAAATATATCGATATTTTCAAAAAGCATTGGGGTGGGCTCAATGGCGGCGGCAAGGCTCTTGCCATCCTTACCATTGTTCTCGTTATCGCAGTGCTTATAGGTATCTGCTTCGTTATATATCTGCTCATCCGCAAATACGTAAGAGTTCGTTCTACTCTCGTAAGTCAGGAAGAGCTGCTTAATGAGGTTGGCAGACTTAACAATCAGGTTATCAAGCTTTCCATTGAGAAGGATAAGATACTTGCTATGAAGGTTTCTCAGATAGGTCTTCAGCCCGGTGACGAGGCTACTCTTGACATCGATGGTGAAAAGAAGGAAGAAAAGCCTTTACAGGAGGGTGAGTCTCGTTTCTTCAAGCTTACTCAGGTTGACCAGCAGATGGCAAACTACGTTGCACCCGAATACGATAACGAAATCTCTCTTTCCGAGATATGCGACCGTTTCCGCAACTTTGCCTGCTCCAGAATGGGTCTTTTCTACGAAATTCGTATTATCCGTCTGTTTGTAGCGGCTCTCGCTTCTACCAGGCTTGTTATACTTCAGGGTATTTCCGGTACAGGTAAGACCTCTCTGCCTTACTCCTTCGGTAAGTTTTTGCAGAACGACGCTCAGATAGCATCTGTTCAGCCTTCCTGGCGTGACAGATCCGAGCTTTACGGATACTTTAACGAATTTACCAAGCGTTTTAACGAAACCGAAACTCTTAGAAAAATGTATGAAGCAAAGTACACCGAAGACGTTTATCTCACCATTTTGGACGAAATGAACATCGCACGTATTGAGTACTACTTTGCAGAAATGCTTTCCATACTTGAAATGCCTACCAGAGATGAGTGGGTAGTTGACCTTGTTCCCAGCCAGTGGCCTAACGACCCTAAGTTTATTGAAAACGGTCGTATGAAGCTTCCCGAAAATATGTGGTACGTTGGTACGGCAAACAACGACGACTCTACCTTTGCAATTTCCGATAAGGTATACGACCGTGCGCTTCCCATCAACATAGACACTAAGGGTAAGTACTTCCAGGCTCCTCCTACAGACCCGCTTCGTCTCAGCTATAAGCACCTTGAAGCAATGTTTGAGGAATGTAAGCAAAAATATAAGGTTTCCAACGAAAACCTTGAAAAGATAAACAAGCTGGACGACTATGTTATTGAGCATTTCCGTCTTGCGTTTGGTAACCGTATCGTTAAGCAGCTTCGTGACTTTGTTCCTGCATACGTAGGCTGCGGCGGTACTGAAATTGACGGCATAGACTACGTTCTTGCCAACAAGATACTCAGAAAGTTTGAAAGCTTAAACCTTGCCTTCATTCGTGACGAGATAGACGGTCTTATCGACTATCTCAGCGAGCTTTTCGGTGAGGAAAATATGGGCGAGTCCAAGGCTTACCTCCAGAGACTCCAAAAGACGTTCTAATTTAACACCCTAACATAACTAAGGAGGGAATATCAGTATGAAGGAAAGTGCGGAGCTGTTTTATTCGCTTTACACCGATGATTTTATTGATCTGATAAAAAGTGAAGACTTCTATACATATTTCACAAACGCAATAAAAGGCGGTAAAAAAGAGCTTGCATTGTCCGTCAGATATTCCCAAAACGATATAGACCTTACTTGGGTA
>JAZSLS010000011.1:0-6215 GCA_045535465.1 Eubacteriales bacterium | reverse complement strand
TAAAGCCCGGGCTTTACTTATCAATTACAGAGCGTGTAATTCAAGACGAAACAATCTATGTATTTAATTCCGCTTTAATTGCTTTGCCCGGTTTGGGTGCAGATGGTTTATGGCAGTATCAGGTTGACGTTACCTCTAAATTCGAGATTATTCCCCCAAGCGAAGATGATGAAGAAATAAAACTCAAGGTGTTAAAGCTTTGGAAGGGTGACAGCGGAAGTTCAGCTCGTCCTACGACGATAGAGATTGAGATATTCCGCAACGGAACAAGCTATCAAACGGTAACACTTTCAGAAGATAATCACTGGACATATACTTGGTCTGCAAAAGACGATGGCTCGGATTGGAAAGTTGTGGAACGTAACATCCCGACAGGATATACAATGACCATCGAGGAACGGGAAACATCCTTTGTACTGACGAATACGTTAAAGTATGATGTTCCCGATCCGCCCCAAACGGGAGATACCTCGAATATTATTCTATGGGGTATTATTATGATTGTCTCCGGCAGTATGCTTATTATCTTAGGAATCACAGGAAAGAGAAACCGCGTATGATGAGCCGAAAGAGTGAAGTAGTCAGAAAATTTTCAGTAATTATCGGTGTATGCTTGCTTGTAACCGCAATTGTTCTTTTGTTTGCGTGGCAATGGAATATTCATAAGTCTGAGCAGAAAGCAAAGGAAAATGTAAGTTTAATTCGTGAACTAATCTCCGAACCGCAAGGTGCCGTCCCGGAGGAACGAAGGGATAATACGATGTCGACTCTGTCCATTGACGGAACAGATTTTGTGGGAATATTAGAACTTCCACGATACGAGTCGGCACTTCCGGTGTGTGCTGAATGGGGAAACCCTGCAAAATATCCTTGCCGATTCAGCGGAAGCGTGTATGACCGTACTATGCAGATTGGCGGCACATCACAAAAAGGTCAGTATGATTTTTACCGTGATATTTCCGTAGGAGATAGCGTTTTCTTCATAGATATGGAAGGTAATCGTTTCTCATACACAGTAACCGATATTCGCCATGAGAAAAACGCAGACCAATCCACCCTACAACGTAAGGATGCGTCCTTAACGCTGTTTGTTAAGAATGTGTATGCTTTTGAGTACATAATTATCTCTTGCGATGTTTTAAATTGATACAACGTGCCGAGAAGGGCAATGTTTTTGCCGCAATACCTAAAGACTATGTAATCAAAAATATTCTCGTGACACGCTATAACAACGAGCCGAAAACCATCTCGAATAGATGGTTTTCGGCTCGTTAAAGCGCTATAAATGTTTATCTTGAAAGAAAATTCTTACTCCCACTCGATAGTTCCGCAGGGCTTGGGAGTGAGAGCCTGCATAGCTCATATTTATCCCTACCTGAATAAGAGCGTGGGTAAGCAGGTTTATTTTCTCCGTCACGGGCAAGTATCTTTTCTAAATTTTCTGCAACCTTGTGGGTCGCTTCCATCACTTCGTTGTAAATCCTCTGACAAAAGTATTCGCCCTTAACGTATGCGGCAAGAAGCCAATCGTTAAGACAGCTATATTTCCCAAGTATATCTCCAACACCGGCACGTATCAGCTCTATCGGTGCATTTTTCAGTATATCTGTGTCACAAATTATGACCTTGGGCGGTGCCGTCTTAAGCGTAACCTTCATACCGTCAAGTATCAGTGCCGCACCGTCAGAGGCATAGCCGTCCATTGGAGGGTGCGGTGGCAACGTAGACGTAATACAGTCCTTTGCGATAGGCTATCTCCTTGCACAGGTCATTGACAGTGCCGCCTCCGATGCCGATTATGATATCCGTATCGCCATCCATTGTATTTTCTATGGATAAAAGTGACTTTTCATCAGGGATAAGCAAAGGGGTCGCAGGAAATACACAACGCGAAACCCGAGGGTGGGTTATACTACCGCCTTGGGACGTGAATGCGTTGTAGGTGTTTTCGTCTGCTACGATCAAAACGCTTTTTCTGCCTTCTGTTAACTCCGAGAGCTTTGAAAGAGCACCGTAGCCTGTGTAAACTGCATCTACGTCGCAAACGTGCTTACGACCACAGCTGCAGGAGTGAATCTCCATAGCCTTTAACCACCTTTCTGTGGATAATCATCTAAGCAAACACTCAGATAATAATTTTATACAATTGTAACACTGCCTTTATAACGAAACGGTCCATGGAAAAACAGCCGACTTTGTTTTTGCTGAACAAAGTCGGCTGTGGCTTAAACGTTTTAGGGCGTCTGTCTTACCCTTTGATTATACTGCTGCCGTTGATGTGGCTTAAAAGCGTGATATAGTCGCTGGTGGACACTGCACCATCGTTATCTACGTCTGCCGCAAGGGCAAATGCGCCGCTGACGGTGGAGGTGTTGTTAAGCACCTTGCCGCTGGTAACGTAGTCCGCCGCAGATATAGTGCCGTCGCCTGTAACGTCGCCTGCAACAACGATCATATAGCTTACGGAAACTTTGTTGTTTGCAACCACGTTAATAGTGTAACCTGTACAAAGTATCTCTGTATCGGTCATTGTTTCGCCTGCGGCGTTTCTTATTTCGATATAATCCTTATCCTCGGCAAAGCTGTTTATCGCATCGGAGATAGTTGTGTTTTCAGCAAAGCCGCGGAAAGCGTTGTTCTCAACCTTTGTTATTTTTGCAACAGCGGGTGTTATATCTGTAGGAGCAAGGGGAACACCACCGTTTACAAGTATATAACCTGTGCCACGGATAGTGGACTTATCAAGGTAGATGCCGCAAAGGCTAAGCTTGTCGCCTACGGCTATGTTTTGCGCATAATTGTAGTTTGTATAATCTGCATGTATTGCAAACAGTATATCCGTGCCGCTAACTGTAACAGACTTTGTTGCTTCGCTTCTGTAAACAGATTTAACGGTATAGGTACCATCGGTGTTGGCAGAGCAAACAAAAGCATCCCAATAGGTGGCAGTAAAAGCACTGCCCTTAGAGGCTGTCCAAACAGTGGAGCTGCTGGTGCCCGTGCCGCCGTTTATATCGGCAACGGGGATATACTGAACGTCAGAAGGGTATGCAACCCAAGGACCAACCATAACGTCAGCAGTGCTGCTTGCAGAGTTTGTAGCGCCTACTGCCGTAACCGTTACCCTGATGTATTTTCCCGTGCTTTGTGCAGGAATGGTAAAGCTTGTGCCCGACCCGGAACCTGATGCTACGGTTACACCGTTGCCTGCGCTTATCTCACCCGGATATGCCACTGCTTTGTAGCTGTAGCTTGTTGCAGAGCTTACCGTTGCCCAGGAAACGGTTGCGGACGTGCCGTATGCCAGGGTTGACGCGACGGTAATGTTAGGTGCGGCTACCGTTGCCTGACCGCCATCCCTCAGATATGTATTGTACACATAGCCCGAAACGCCGTTATACGTAACGTAGGACCAGTTACCGGATATGCTTTGAACCTGGATGAAGGTACCGCTGGGGATAGTGGTAAGTACAGTCCCCGAAGAGGATGCGGAAGCGCGTACGTTAAGAAAGCCGTCAGAGGAATAAACCTTGCTGTATTTACCGGGTTCTACGTAAAAGTCACTGCTTTTTCCCTTAGGTGCGCTTGTGTAGGTGCAAACGCCAAAGGGGGTAGAGGAGGTTGTGCGCTTTTCGGACCATATAAGGCTTAAGGTGTAGTAGCTGTTTGTTCTGGAGGAGCTGTTCGGGTCGTTTACACGGATGTAGGTAGTGCCGTCAACAACCTTTATGCCCGAAAGCACTATGTAGTGACCGCCGGAGGTAAATGTACCGGGGCCCATAAGTGCTATAACAGGGTTACCTGCCTTGAGTGCGTTAATGATCGCCGATTGTGTGCCAACCCACGTAAGAGTTACGCCGTAGTTGGAGCACAGCTTCTTTACTGCTGCATAAGAAAGACCGCTGCCTGTATACCAACCGTTATCGCAAGCCCATTTGAAAAGTGTGTCGGGGTTTTGGCTGGTGTTGCCCGTGAAATACTCAACAACCATAGATGCGCTTGCCGCACCACAGCCGGAGGAAGCGCAGGATTTGTTTGTGCCGTATCTTACAGTTTTGTAATTATACTGATAGTCTACGGGGACGCCAAGCTTGCGTTCATAAGTTGTTGCCGCACCGGCCTGTATCGCAAAAAGCGGAACGAGCATAAGTACTACAAGGATAAATGCCAAGCTATTTTTGATATGTTTTCTCATAAAAAACACCTCTCCTTTTCTTATAATTTATTTTAGCACCTGTTTTTTTGTTTTACAATGGTAAGCTTTTATAAAAATTCTTGCATTCTTTTGTTAAAAACAACCATGTAGACTGTTGATTTTAGTTGTTTTTTTGTGTGTGTTGAACTGTACAACGGTTTTAAATATCAAAATATTTGAGAAAACCGTAAAAAACATGAACGCTTCAAGTGTGCAACACATTAGCATAGTGGTTAAAAAGCTTTTATAACCAATGTGTACATTCACGTAGGCCTTTACTTAATCAAAAATTCACATTCGTTTGATATAACGAACCTTGAGTAATTGGATATATTGCGGAGGTGTAGTTATGTACAAAATCAGAATAACGTCAATAGTTCTGTGTCTTACTATGGTTTTTGTAATGTTTTCAAACGCAGCATACGCAGAAACGGGCGTTACTTATATAGATGAAACAACGATTGTTATAAAGGATGGCGAGGTGATAAGCGGCGACGCAAGCCTCGTGGACAAGGGTATAATCGTTATTGGCGACGAAGCAACGGCAGACAAAACGGTAAGCAGTGGCAAACAACCGATTAAGGATAACTCTGCCCTTGTTACCCCTGATGGTAGTACGGGTGTTGTATCTGATGGCACTCTTCCGACCGAGACTCCCACTGCTTATAAGGCGCCTACGGGTTATATTGCGCCTAAAACGGGTTTTACCGATAAGCTGGTAAGGGCGTTAAGAAGCAACGGCAGCTATACCGTTGGCAACAACTGGGTAGGAACCGATCTTCAGCTGATGGTAACACACGTTACCAGATATATGAATTCTTCGGGAAAAACCTATACCATGAATATACCTATTATAGCCAGAGGATATGCAACAGGCGGCGCAGCTTTTACTGAAGGCACTAATTCTTCTGTTAACTTTAAAGAGGCGTTTTACCATATAAACAATGGAACCTTGAATATTACTAATACCGGCTCAAATAACAGCGGTAATGCTACCTTGGAGGGGCTTCGCCTTTATTACCAGTCATACATAAAGGTGGCGGCAACTTCGACCGATGATGAGTATTGGTATATAGGCAGTAATAATGCAGACGCAGCCGGCAGATGGTCAAACAGCACTTCCGGGGATTTTTCGGAAAACCAGGTTTCCTGGAACACTGCTATGGCTAATTATCCTTTTGAACCATTGGTAATAGTGGATGGCGGCACCGCAAATATATATGATGACGACGGGCACGTTTATATCCAGAACAATTTGTCAACCTCAAGCGGTGGTGCGATTCAGGTTAACGGCGGCAGCCTTAAGCTTACAAATACCACAATCAGAAACTGCAAAGCTGACGGTAATGGCGGCGGTATATATTTAGGGTCTGGAACGGCTACTCTTAAGAACGTTACTATAGATAGCTGTGCGGCAGAAACCAACGGCGGTGCTATCTGCGTCGGAAACGGTGCTACTTTGAAGATGGATACTGTAACCATTTCAAACTGTACGGCGGCGTATGGTGGTGCTATATATGCTTATGCAAACTCAACCATCACTTTTACCAAGGTTACGATAAAAAACAATCACGCAACGGGTAACGGTGGCGGTATGTGGTTGGGTGCTGTTAAGGATATAACCCTTGGCAGCGGCAACGTTATAAGCGGTAACTCTGTCGTTGGCACGGGCGGCGGCATTGCCCTTGCCCGCGGTGCTAAGATTACAGTGGACGGTGCTGAGATCCATACCAACACAGCCAACCGCGGCGGCGGTATAGCCTGCTATTCGGAATCTAACGGCGGCGACCCGATTCTTATAATAAACAAAGGGAAAATATACGGCAACACAGCCAATGATTCAGGAGGCGGTATCTGGATAAACGCCGGACAGGGGCATCAATTCAACAATACTACTAACGCAGACAACGACTCTGCTATATCGGAAAACGAAGCACCAAACGGTGCCGGTATATACGTCCAATCGAATACGTATACAGGTGGCCCTACCGCGGGTAAGATAACCATTACCGAAGGTAAG
>JAZSLS010000118.1:0-10266 GCA_045535465.1 Eubacteriales bacterium | reverse complement strand
AGACCTTCTTCCTTCACGCGGCGTCGCTGGGTCAGGCTTGCGCCCATTGCCCAATATTCCCCACTGCTGCCTCCCGTAGGAGTCTGGACCGTTTCTCAGTTCCAATGTGGCCGTTCAACCTCTCAGTCCGGCTACTGATCGCAGACTTGGTGAGCCGTTACCTCACCAACTATCTAATCAGACATGAGCCCATCTTTCAGCGGATTGCTCCTTTCACATAACAGCGATGCCGCCACTATGTGGTATGCGGTATTAGCGTCAGTTTCCCAACGTTATTCCACTCTGAAAGGCAGGTTGCTCATGTATTACTCACCCGTCCACCACTAAGTTAAGCCAACGCTTCCCGAAGGATTAATTAACTTAACTCCGTTCGACTTGAATGTGTTATGCACGCCGCCAGCGTTTATCCTGAGCCAGGATCAAACTCTTTATTATTTGTATCATATCACTCTCTCGAGTGCTATAACCTTTTTTAGAGTTCTTTTGCTCTGCTTACTTTTATACTTTTGTAAAGTGTGTTCCTCTTTTTCATTTAAAGGAATTTTCGAGAACTTTGTTTGTCTCGTTGTTGTTCAATTTTCAATGTCCGCGCTCGCTTTCCCGTGCCGCACTCTCGTGCTCACCCTCAAGCGGCTCCGCTAGTATACTACACTTTTTCTACTTTGTCAATACCTTTTTTCAACTTTTTTTACTTTTTTTGAAAAAATTTTTTAAGGGTTGCTTTTTGTGCTCCGAGCAGGGCATTTTTCCACATTCAAGCCTACCTAATTGATTTTGTTTTTATTATTCTTTTGGTAAAAGCTTGTCTACGGCTTTTTTTACTTCCTCATACATATACAAAGACCCTGTTGCAAGGACATTCTTCCCCGTTGCCAAAGCCATTTGGACACCCTGCTCTACCGTATCTGCCGCCGTGGCAACACCCCCAAGCTTTTCTATCGCCCCAGCTAAATCTTTAGCCGACAGACTTCTTGGATTGTTGGGAGTTACGGTTATAAAGCTATCCGCTATCTCCATAAGCATTTCAAGCTCTACAGTATAATCCTTATCCGCCATTACGCCTATAAGCACAACCGCCTTGTTTACGCAAAATTTATAGGTATCCACCGCCGCCTTGACCCCTTGAGGGTTATGACCGCCATCGTATATAAACAATGGGTCTTGTCTTATAAGCTCAAAGCGTGCAGGCCAATACACCGTTGAAAGCCCTTGCTTGACGGCAGTGGTGCTGATATCGAAGCCCTGCTCTTTTAAAACCTCAATCACTTCCATCACCAAAGCCGCATTGCAGAACTGATACACGCCTTTAAGGGGGACGCTATAATCTTCTCCTTTATAATTAAAAGTGATGCCGGACAGCATACTGTAGGAGTCCTGCTCAAAGAAGCACCAATCGTCTGCGTGCCAGTTACCGGCAAGGGAACGGCAGCTGCACCCGAGAGCCCGACAGGCATCCTTGATAACAGCCGCACCCTCCACAGTGTTGTCTGCCGACACAACCGGACATCCTTCCTTTATTATACCTGCCTTGGCTTTTGCTATTTCCTCTATGGTAGATCCCAGAACGGCCGTATGATCCAAAGCAAGAGGTGTTATAACGGAAACAATGGGCTTTTTTATTACGTTGGTGGAATCAAGCTCACCGCCCATACCCACCTCAAGCACTACCACGTCGCACCGCTGTCTTTTAAAATACTCAAAGCCTATGGCGGTAACCAGCTCAAACTCCGTGGGGTGGTCTTCCATAGCTTCCGCATACTGCTTTACATATTCGGTTATCTCCGCAAGTTCATCGTCGGAGATATCCTCACCGTTTATACGCATACGGTCATTGAACCTTATTATATAAGGAGAAGTATACATACCCGTTTTGTAGCCCGCCGCCTTAAGCACGGAGGCAAGCATTGCGCAAACAGAGCCTTTTCCGTTTGTGCCCGCAACGTGTATAAAACGGAGCTTATCCTGAGGGTTGCCCATCCTTGCTAAAAGCTCCCTTGTTCTGGAAAGCCCCGGTCTGCTGCCCATCCAGGAAACGCTGTGGATATATTCAAGAGCTTGTTTATAAGTCATAGCTATCTCCCTTCCAAATAACGGCTTACCCCCCGAGAGGAGCGAAGCCAGCTTATCAGCCAAAACTCAAACGCCCCCACAAAGACGGAAATGCCAAGGCCTATAAATATGCCGAACCAAGGCATACCCATATACACAATTTTGCCTACGGACTTTATGCACACCTGACCAACCAAATGAGCCAACGCAACAGCAAGAGCGGTTTGCGCCTTTCCCCTTCTTTTTATAATATAAGGAACAAAACCCGACAAAGCACCTACCGACATAGCGCCAACGGTTATAATCGGGTTAAGATTGGGGTTGACGGAGCAAAGGCAGCTTACCACGTCGGCAATAGCGCCGACAGCCGCACCAACCACAGGGCCAAACAAGAGCCCTGAAAGGATAACGGGCATATTTTCAAAGGTTACACGATACCAACCAAAGGTAAGAAAATTTTTGCACAAAAGACCTATTGCCACACTAAGCGCTACAAGCATAGCGGCAGCGGTAAGAGTTTTAAGCGTAAGCTTTTTGCTGTTTTGGGACAAAATAAAAACCCTCCTTTACATTTAGTCGTCATATCAAAGCACGAAAAAACATAAAGTGGGTGCAAAAATATGCGACAGCGGGATGCTGACCCTGTACCGCAAGTAGAAAAACTTTTCGTCCGCCCGACAACTCCCCGTTCGGTAATGCGGCACTTCACGCACAAGGGTCATACTCTGCCACCGCCATTGTAGCACAACTAAAGCGCTATGTCAACAGCGGTGCCTATTTTTAGCAATCCAACATCCCTTTTGCCGACAAGTTTTAGCACTTTTCGGCTTTTGTTCACAAAATATTAACAAATTAGCACTTAAAACCTATTGACAACGGAAAAATTTGGTGTATAATCATAGGTGTTAGCAGACAACACACAAGAGTGCTAACGAATATTAGCAGGCAGGAGGAATTGTGATGGAGCTTTCTGAACGCAAGAAAAGAATACTTAAATCCATAGTAGACGAATATATCCGTTCAGGCGACCCTGTTGGTTCTAAATACATTACAAATTCCATACCCGACAGCCTGTCCAGCGCAACCGTGCGCAACGAGATGAGCGAGCTTGCAGATATGGGTTATCTTGACAAGCCGCACACCTCCTCGGGGCGTGTTCCCACCACGAAGGGCATACGCACTTACATTGAAGTGCTTATGGAAAATTACAAGCTTTCGCTTGAGGAGCTTAGCGTGCTTAACGAGCTGCTTGACTTTAAGGTTGGCGAGTTTAGCAAGCTGCTTTCGGAGGCTGCACGTGCTGTTTCACATCTTACTAATTACACCGCCATTTCCGTATTGAAGCCTACGGCGGAGCGTATTGAAAAGCTTAGAGCAGTGCATATTGATAACAGTAGCTTTCTTCTTATTGTAAAGTGCGGCGGCGGTAAGATAAAAACCAAGACGGTAAACACCGAGGGATGTACCGAGGAAAAGCTGGAGCAGTTGACCTTTGCGCTTAACGGAGCACTTGCAGGCTACACCGCAGAGGAAATAAACCTTACAGCCGTGCTCAACGCTGAGTCGGCGGCGGGAAAAGCCGCAGGGCTTGTTACCCCTGCACTGCGAGCTATAAACGAGCTTTTGGGAGTCGAAACCGAGGAGGACGTTCAAGTTCAAGGGCTTACAAAGCTTCTAAGCTATCCCGAGTTTTACGACGTAAGCAAGGCTAAAGAGGTGCTTGAGGTTTTGGAACAGAAGCACACACTGGTAAGCAGACTTACGGAGGGTAAGCCCGGCAAGCCCAATATAGTGATGTCCGGCGAAGGACTTACGCCCGAGGACGCCAGCGTGGTGTTCTACCCCATTACCGTATCGGGTGAGACGGTGGGCGCAATAGGCGTTATCGGCCCCAAGAGAATGGACTACAAAAAGGTAATAGCAAACCTTGAATATTTTGCATCCGGCCTGATTGACGGACTTAACGGCACAGGCGAAGGGAGGAAAGACGATGGCAACCACTAAAAAGAAGAAGACGAGTGAAAACGACACCGAAAAGGAAACAGCGACGGCTTCTGTAAAGGATATGGAAAAGGAAGTGTCTTCCTTAAAGTCAAAGCTTATAGAAGCCGAGGAAAAAGCCTCTAAGGCCGAAGCAGAAACAGCCGAGGCTAACGACAAGTACTTAAGGCTTGCCGCTGAATATGACAATTACCGCAGACGCACCCAGAAGGAGCGTGAAGCTCTTTACACGGACGCTTTTGCCGATGCGGTTACGGCGCTTTTGCCGATAATAGATAACCTTGACAGGGCAGTTGCCTTTGCTACGGACGACAGCGAGCTGGCAAAGGGCATACTGATGCTTAAGAAGCAGACCGAAGAGGTTCTTACAAAGCTGAAGGTAGAGGAAATTGCTTCCGACGGGGAACAATTTGACCCTGCGCTTCACAACGCAATTATGCACGAGGATGACGAAAACAGCCCCGAAAACACTGTTTCCGCCACCTTGCAAAAGGGTTACCGCATAGGGGACAAAGTTATAAGATACGCCCTTGTGAAGGTAGTTAATTAGTTTTAAAAAATCTTACTATATACGGAGGTATTTATTATGTCTAAAATTATTGGTATCGACCTTGGTACAACCAACTCCTGCGTTGCAGTTTTTGAAGGCGGCGAACCCGTTGTTATTAACAACACCGAGGGTGAACGCACTACCCCTTCCGTTGTTGCTTTTTCCAAGACAGGCGAAAGAATGGTAGGTCAGACTGCTAAAAGACAGGCTATAACCAATCCCGACGGCACCGTAATCTCCATAAAGAGAGATATGGGTACGGCAAGAAAGGTTCCCCTTAACGGCAAAAGCTATACTCCCCAGGAAATTTCCGCTATGATTCTTCAAAAGCTTAAGGCAGATGCGGAAAGCTACCTTGGCCCTACCGTTCCCAAGGCTGTTATTACCGTTCCCGCATACTTCTCCGACGCACAGCGTCAGGCAACCAAGGATGCCGGTAAGATAGCAGGTCTTGAGGTTATGCGTATAATCAACGAGCCTACTGCGGCTGCTCTTGCTTACGGTCTTGACAAGGACATTGACCAAAAGGTTATGATTTTTGACCTTGGCGGCGGCACCTTTGACGTTTCTATCCTTGAAATAAGCGAAGGCGTTTTTGAGGTTCTTGCAACTAAGGGTAACAACCGTCTTGGCGGCGACGACTTTGACGAAAAGATTATTGACTGGATGATTAGCACCTTTAAGAGCGAAAACGGCATTGACCTTAGAAACGACCGCATTGCTCTTAACCGCCTTAAGGAAGCTGCTGAGAAGGCTAAGATTGAGCTTTCCAGCGTTGCCAGCACCAATATTAATCTTCCTTATATCACTGCCGACGCTACGGGCCCCAAGCACTTTGAAAAGACCCTTACCCGTGCTATGTTTGACGACCTTACCGCTGACCTTGTAAAGGCTACCATCGTTCCCGTTGAGCAGGCTATGGCAGATGCAGGTCTTTCCGCTTCTCAGATAGATAAGGTTCTGCTTGTAGGCGGCTCTACCAGAATTCCTGCTGTTCAGGAAGCTATTAAGCGTTATATCGGCAAAGAGCCCTTTAAGGGGATTAACCCAGACGAGTGCGTTGCTATCGGTGCGGCTATACAGGCAGGCGTTCTCGGTGGCGAGGTTAAGGACCTTCTCCTCCTTGACGTTACTCCCCTTTCTCTCGGTATTGAAACCCTTGGCGGCGTATTTACCAGAATAATTGACAGAAACACTACCATCCCCGTTCAGAAGAGCCAGGTATTCTCTACCGCTGCTGATAACCAGCCTTCCGTTGAGATACACGTTCTTCAGGGCGAGCGTGAAATGGCTGCAGGCAACACCACTCTCGGCCGTTTCTCCCTTGATGGTATTGCTCCCGCTCCCAGAGGCGTTCCTCAGATAGAGGTTATCTTTGACATCGACGCCAACGGTATAGTTAACGTTACCGCTAAGGATAAGGGCACCGGCAAGGAACAGCATATTACCATCACCTCTTCCACCAATATGTCCAAGGAAGACATTGAACGTGCCGTTAAGGACGCTGAAAAGTTTGCTGCAGAGGACAAAAAGCAGAAGGAAGCCGTTGAGATAAAGAACGAGGCAGAAACCCTTATCTTCCAATCCGAAAAGGCACTGGGCGACGTGGCAGGCAAGCTTGACGCAGCCGACACACAGCCTGTTAACGATGCTATTGCAAAGCTTAAGGAAACCGTTAAGACCGATAACCTTGAGGCGATAAAGGCTGACACCGAGGCTTTAAAGCAGGCGTTCTACAAGCTTTCCGAAAAGCTTTACTCTCAGGCAGGCGGCGCTCCCGGCGCTAACGATATGGGCGGCTCCCAGCCTAACGATGGCGTTTACGACGCAGATTTTACCGAAAATAACTAATTTAAATTATAGGTATTCCAGCTGCCGCAGGGGTAAAGCCTCTGCGGCAGTGTGGGGATATAGCACATTTTGAAAGGAGGGTATATCGGTGGCGGACAAGCGTGACTACTACGAGGTGCTGGAGGTAAGCAAAGGTGCCTCGGCAGACGAGATAAAAAAAGCCTACAAAAAGCTTGCAAAAAAATATCACCCCGATATGAACCCGGGCAACAAGGAAGCGGAGGCTAAGTTTAAAGAGGTAAACGAGGCTTACGCTATATTATCCGACGAAGAAAAACGTTCCAAATACGATAGATACGGTCACGACGCGTTCGACCCCTCTTCAGGCGCAGGCGGCTTTGGCGGCGGCTTTGGCGGCTTTGATTTTGGCGACATATTCAGCAGCTTCTTCGGCGGCGGCTTTGGCGGCAGCAGCAGAGCGCAAAACGGCCCTACTCGTGGTGAAGACCTTGCATACAGGTTAAGCCTTGAATTTGAAGAGGCGGCTTTTGGCTGTAAAAAGGAAATAGAGTTTACACATACCGAGTCCTGCGAGAAATGCGGCGGCAAAGGTGCGGAAAATCCAAACGACGTTACCACCTGCAGCCGTTGCGGAGGCAGAGGCACCATAGTAGTTACCAGAAACATAGGGTTTGGCTCTATGCAGGTTAACCAGACCTGCCCTAACTGTAACGGCCAAGGGCATATTATTAAAAACGCCTGCAAGGGCTGTGGTGGCAAGGGTACGGTAAAGAAGCTTAAAAAGCTGGAGGTTAACGTTCCTGCAGGCATTGACGACGGCGAGCGCATACAGCTTAGAGGTCAGGGCAACGCAGGCACCAAGGGCGGCCCTGCAGGTAACCTTTTTGTTACCGTAAACGTGCGTAAGCACCGAGTATTTGTAAGGGAAGGCACTATTTTACACATAGAAATGCCCATCTCCTTTGTAGATGCGGCTTTAGGCGCAAAGATAACCGTTCCCAGTCTTGAGGGCGGCACTATTGAGTTTAGCATACCCGAGGGCACCCAGACAGACACGGTATTTAACCTTCGAGGCAAGGGCGTTCCCTTCCTTAACAACCCCAAGGTAAGGGGCGATATGCGTGTAACCGTAGTGGTTGAGATACCCAAGCATCTTTCCGCTAAACAAAAAGAGCTTCTTCGCCAATTTGACGAAACGGCAGACGGCAAAAACTTTGCAAAAAAGAAAAGCTTTTTTGACCTTTTTAAAAAGAAATAAAAAAAGAGTGTCGGCGTAGTGACCTACGACAGCGAAGTTTTTTCGTGAAAGTGCCCTGAATATAATAAAATACAATATTTAAACGCTAAAATGCCTCCCGCTGCACTGCGAGAGGCATTTTGTGTTGTCAGTTCTGTTTCTTTACGATATAAAAAAAGCAAGTTCATATTCGCTCTGAAAGCAGTGGTCACTGCTTTTTATTTGCTCTTTTATAAACTGCCATATTGCCGTTTTCATATACGGTGAGGGTGTTTTTTTCCAAAGCATATTCGGCATCCTTTAAATAATCATAGGAGGTATCGGATACCGACATAGTAAGAGTTAAATACTTACCCTCGGTGCTTTTCCAAGTTATATCCATCCCCACGTTGTCAACGGATATGTGGCCCGTTCCGTCCTCGTTAAGCACCAAAACGTTGGTTTTGCCGTTCTCGGTACACTCCCACGTACCCACAAGGCTTTCGCCCCTGCAGGAAGAAAAGCAAAGCAGCGTAAACAGCAAAACAAGCATAAGAGATACTGTTTTTTTCATTTTTAAAGCCCTCCATAATAAATAATGCCTTTACTGTCAATACTAAAAAAGAAAGGCGGAGAATAAAAATAAGAAAGCCCCAAAGGTTTGTAACCTTAAGGGCTTTTGGTGACCCGTAGGGGAGTCGAACCCCTGCCTTCGCCGTGAGAGGGCGACGTCTTGACCACTTGACTAACAGGCCGTGCTTTAGATAATAGCACAAACGCCTCCGTTTGTCAAGCCCCAAAACACAAAAAAACAAGCGACAAAGGAGTTTTTTATGGAACACCCCAACACCGAGGAAAAGCGAAGCTTTATTATAAACGTGGCGTACTACGGAATAATTGCCGCCGCCATTGTTTTGGGCGCTTTTTTATTTTTTCGATATATGTTGCCCGTGCTTTATCCCTTTTTTATTGCCTACGCCTTGGCATCTGCGCTGCAGCCTGCCACGATGTTTCTTAAAAAACGCTTGGGGTTTCCAAAAGCTTTGTCGGCACTAATACCCGTGGTTTTGGCCGTAGCAGCATTTTTTGCTCTTTCCTACCTGCTTATAGACCGAGTTGCGGAGGAGATAGGCAGATTAAGCGCCGGACTTTCTTCCCTTAAGCCGGAGGACGTAGAGCCCTTAAAGGACAGGGTGGACGTTTTTTTAAGAAAGCTTCCCTTTGTAGAGAACACCGAGGCTTTGTGGGGACAAATAGGCGAAAAGCTTGAAAGCTTTTTAACCAACAGCTTGCCGAGTATTTCGGGCACCTTGTCTATGCTTACAGGGCTGTTTACGGGCGCTTTGGATTTTACCTTGGTTTTTGTAATAACGGTGGTTTCCTGCTACTATCTGACCGTTGACCGCAGCGGCATAACGAGCTTTATTTACAAAATAACGCCTAAAGGCTTGTCAAGGCATCTCCCCTCGGTAAAGCGAGAGGTTTTTGGAGCCTTGGGTAAATACCTAAAAGCCTATGGGCTGATAATTCTTATTACCTTTACGGAGCTTTTGGCGGCGTTTACGGTGCTTAGACTGGACTACGCCTTTCTTTTGGCGGCGATTATTTCGCTGGTGGATATACTGCCCGTGTTAGGTACAGGCACGGTGCTTATTCCTTGGGCGCTTATTTGCCTGTTTGTAAGCGGAAACACCTATCTTGGCGTGGGACTTATTGTTACCTACGTAATTATCACGGTGATACGGCAGGTGATTGAGCCGAGGGTTGTAGGCGGATGCATAGGCTTGCACCCGCTGGCAACGATGCTTTCTATGTTTGCAGGGCTTAGACTTTTTGGCGTGGTGGGAATGCTTGTTCTTCCCTTTTTGGTGCTTGTTACGAAAAACGTATGGAAGCGGGCAAAAGCGTAGCTTGATTAGTTTAAAACAAAACGGGCTGTAAAAAACTTTGTTTTTTACAGCCCCTTCGGTCGTTTTTTATATTCTCGGTTAGAAGGAGAGAGAGGAGAGAATGTAAGCCTTAAGCTCGGATATAGGCATTCTAACCTGCTGCATAGTATCACGGTCACGAACGGTTACGCAGCCGTCTTCTTCAGACTCAAAGTCGTAGGTGATGCAGAAGGGAGTACCAATTTCGTCTTCACGTCTGTAACGCTTACCGATAGAGCCTGTATCGTCAAAGTCAACGGGAAAGCTCTTAGCAAGGTCGTTATATATTTCAGCAGCCTTATCGGAAAGCTTTTTGGAAAGAGGAAGAACGGCAGCCTTGAAGGGCGCTATTGCAGGATGGAGATGCATAACGGTTCTTACGTCAGGCTTTTCGGCGGTGCCTATGTCTTCCTCATCGTAAGCTTCAACAAGGAAAGCAAGCATTACACGGTCTGCACCGAGAGAAGGCTCGATAACGTAAGGAATATACTTCTCGTTGGTTTCGGGGTCAAAGTATTCAAGGCTTTCGCCGCTGTGCTCGGTATGCTGCTTAAGGTCGTAGTCGGTACGGTCAGCAATGCCCCAAAGCTCGCCCCAGCCGAAGGGGAACAGATACTCAAAGTCGGTAGTTGCCTTGGAGTAGAAGCAAAGCTCTTCAGGGTCGTGGTCACGCAGTTTAAGGTTTTCCTTTGCCATACCAAGGCTGTAAA
>JAZSLS010000017.1:0-13530 GCA_045535465.1 Eubacteriales bacterium | reverse complement strand
ATACCGCACTCAAGGATTTATATCTCCTCCCCGGCGGTTTTGCTGACGTACGCGACGTAGCAACCGGTATTTCCGTAGGTCCGGCGATGATAAGCGAGCTTAAAACGCTTTCAGACTTCAACGGCGTGCTTACAAATTCACCTGCTGTTACTATAATGACCTACCGTGTTAACGGCGGTACTCCTTCCGTTATATTTGCAGACGGTACGGTTAATCCCGACACGGCGCTTGGTATGCTTGGCGGACGCGTTATTCCTGCATTCAGAATAGAAAGCAATGCAGATGCAGACAGCCTGGCGACATGGCTCAAAAGCAAGAACGTGCGAGACGCCTATGCCGTTTCAAAAACGCCTTCCGTGGTTGACAGGGCTTACAGCGGCTGGAAGCATATAAGAGGCGTTGTCGATTACAGCGACGTAACCGATGTCGATGCCGAAGCATTACGCAATGCGGCGCTTGCAGGCAGCGCAAGAGTGCTTATGCTAAACGATACGGTTACAAGCAAAGCTGCCGTTACCAAAATACAAGACAGATATTCGGTAGTATGGCTTGTCGTTGGAGAGGGTAAAACGGCAAGTGTTTCCGCTATCAACAAAGGTGCATACGGCGTAATCACCCCCAACAGAGCAATTACCGAGCAATGTCTTACAACTTATTATCCTGATAACACACTTACTCGCCGTTCAAACGTTATCGGACACAGAGGCGTTCCCTCCCTGGCACAGGAAAACTCCCTTGCAGGTGCGATAACGGCTTACGAAAACGGTGCAACTATGGTTGAGAACGATATATACAAGGTTGCAGACGGCGTGCTTATGGTAATGCACGATACCACCATCGACAGAACCACCAACGGTACGGGTAACACCACGAGCTTTACCAGTACCCAGCTTGCAAAGTATAAAATCGATTACAACGCAAACGTTCCTACCGAGCCGGTTCCTTCGCTTGAAGCATATTTCAAAGAAATAAAGGGCAAAAATCAAGGGCTTGTAATCGAGATAAAGCCTGACGATACAACACTTTCCCCTGTTTTGGCAAACCTTATCAATCAGTACGATATAATGGATCAGGTCGTAATAATCTCCTTCCAGACGACACCTATGACAAAGCTGAGAGAATCTTTACCCGGTGTTCCGATAGGTTATCTTTCCTCTTCCTTTACTTTGGACGAGGGTGACCCGATAAATACCGCCGCTACGGTGCTTGATTCTGTACAGACCTACGGCAGTGTTTTCAATCCCAGCTACAAGGGCCTTGGCGAAAACGTTTTGAGAGAGCTTGCGTACAGAGGCGTTACGGTATGGCCATGGACGATAAACGATCAAGCCACCTTTGACCAATTCTTTACAGGCAGCGTTGCGGGCATCACCACCAATTACAGCCAATGGTCAAAAACTCTTGTTTGCGGATTAGAATACTCTGACGGCAAGGTTAAGTCCACCACATATACGGGCACGATAACAGACGTATCTGCCACAGCAGAGCTTGTAGTGGTAGAGGACAGCCTTGGCATCAGCTACAGTGGCGGCAAGCTTAACGTGCCCTCCCCCAAGCAAGGCGGTAAGGCTAGCTTCTTCTTCCGACTTAAGAGCACTACTCCGACCGGTATAAGCTATTACACGGTTACAGAGCTGCAAACTGTTGAGGTAGAGCGCACAGACACGCTTGAGCTTGTAGAGGGAACGGTTCTTGGATTGAAAAACGGCTATTTAACAGGCATCACAGAATATCACACAACCATCTGTCAAAGAACAGTTCGTTTACGAGGTGGAAATTTTAGACCCCAACGGCACAGTTCTTTCCGACAGCAACACTGTTCCTACAGGTTCAGTAATAAGATTAGCGGCAGATACCGGCCAACAGCTTATTGCGGTATTCACGGGAGATATAAATTGCGACGGTGTAGTTACCTCCGGTGACTATATAGCGATGAAGAAATTCCTGAAAAGCACTATCGAGCTGAGCGTTGCCGGACAAATGGCGGCCGATCTTTCCGCCGACGACCGCATAACGTCATCGGATGCCATCGCATTAACCCTGTCGCTTAAAAAATAATAGAGACAAAAACCCCGACCGAAACAAATCGGTCGGGGTTTTCTCATCAATTAATCTTTATTAGCTAGTTTGACAGATACTTTTTCATCGCAATCAAATCTGCAGCTGAAAGAGTGCCGTTCATATCGGCGTCGGCAGCTACAGCTGAATGTGCCGCAAGCGTTGTGGTTTGCTTGATAGCGCCATTGAGAGTAATAAGGTCAGCCGAGGAAATTACAGCGTCGCAGTTGATATCCAAGGTCAAAACAGCTGTTCTGCTTTCACCCGCACAGCTTATAACATAACCCGTTCCTATAACGCCCGTATCGGCAACTGCTTTGCCGTTAACGTCAACGATGCTTATTTCGTATTTAAAAAGCTGTTTAAGCTCTGTACTCGTTATCTTTTCGCCAAAGCCCCGGAAGTACGCATCGCCCAAGGTGTATAGTCCCGTTGCAATAGCCGCATCGGTAAGCTCAAGCTTTGCAGGGTCTATAACCTCGAAAACGGAGCTTAACAAAGTGTGTGAAGTAGGCGGAGTGCCGTTTACCGTTTCGATAAGAACCTCCAGCGTATAAGTACCAACCGCCAAGGAGCCAAAGTTTATTGCCGAATTGGCAGATGCAATATCGTAGGTATCGGTATACGGATTGGCTTTATTGCTAGCAACCACCGTGCCTTCGCTGTTTTTAACGCGTACTGTAGCGCTGTACATATCCGTATCGCTTTCTATTTTACCTGCCAGAGTAAAGTCATTTCCTTGCTCGATTTTGCTTGGGTAAACTCCGTTTGCTATTCTTGTCCAAGCGGCATAGAGAGTTACGATATCTCGGTCTGCACTGGTAGCTTTTGCCGTAACGCTACCGTCGGTGTAGGTTTTGCGTATATACCCGGTAGTGTCGGAATCAACCGTAAGCCATTTGTCGCTGAGGGTGCTTAGATCCTTGTAAACCCACTGAGCGTTTGTGCGTCTGTACGCAGTCCAGCCTGTAAACATATAACCGTCTTTGGTGAAGGTGTTGGGAGATAAGTAGGTGGCGGTACCGTACACCACCTTGGTATCCGCCATAGTACCTTGGCCGCCGTTTGCATCGTATTGAATGTAAAAGCTCGTCGTGCCCGTAGAGTTGGGAGTCCACTGGGCATAACAGGTTACGGTATCACCGTCTGATGTAGTGAGCTTAGCTACTGAACGCTGATCGCTGTAAAGAGCTAAAACGGAGGTAGCGGGCTGTTCGCCCTTGAGATACCATCTTGCAGTACCGTCAGCATCAAAGTAAAGCCACTTGCCGTCGGATTTACGGGTGAGATACCAGCCTGCAAAGGTATATCCCGAACGGGTAAAGCCGTTTGCCCTAAGCTTTGTGGAAATGCCGTAAATGTGATAGGTTGCGCTTGTAGAGCCTGTACCGCCGTTAGCGTTGTACTTGGTCGTCCAAAGAGTTTTACCATCGGTAACGGGAGTAAAGTCGCCGCTTCCGCTGGTGTAGTTTACGGAATACACGCCTTCTGCCGAAGAGGTGCTACAGTTGATGTTGTAGTACATCTTAAGGTCGCCGGTTGTGTCTTGCCCCGTGCGGAATCCTACGGATTCTATTTCATAAGTAGAATAGCTTGTGTTTTGTATCATAAACGAGGTTTTAGTGGGATAAACGCGATTGGAAGCGTTAGCCGTAAGCTCTAACCACGTATCGATAGTGTCTTTTACGTTATAGGTTATAATAAGGTTGCGGTTGCCTGCATTGCCGTCCCAAATAGGCACGTATATAACCTTTTCTGCCTTGTTGTAGCCAAAGCCCTGATTAGTCCAATCGTCTACGTCGTACGTTCCTGCCGAGGAGTTGCTTTTAGCAACAACGGCGTTGCGCGTATCGATGGTGAATATCTTATATACGGTTATAGCGGTGGGGTTGGATGCGGTACCGCCCGTAGCAGTTTCGGGAATTTTGCAGCTGAAAAAGTTGTTGCCCGATTTCAAAAGAAAGTATGCGTAGCCGCCGGATACCTTAACGTTTTTTATAGCGCTAACGCTTATGGACGAACCGGATGCATTTAATAATTTAAAATATCCGGTAAGCATAAGCTTAGTGCCGTCTATCTTAAGGCGGGTAATAGCCGTGCCTGTTTCCATAGTTGCAACGTACATATAGTTTACATTGTTTATACCAACAACAGTTAAATCGTTTGCGTGACCCATAGTATTGTTAGCAGATGAAGAGGTTGCGCTGGTGCTGGAATAATAGTTCATAACCGTCTTATCGCCGGTGTTCATGTTTATACGCGTAACGTCGCAGTAAGCATCGCCGCTGCTGATTTTTGCAACGTAGCAATAAGTCGTGCCCGTGTTTAAACCCTGAACGCCGGTACAGCTTGCACCGCCCTCAGTAGTGTTCGGCACGGACCATCTCAAAGTGGTGTCCGACACAAGATAAGTCTTATATCCGTTGTAAGAATAGGAGGATGGGGTTTCTTCCCTTTCAACAACAGCGTTTGTGGTTTGGGCGGTACTTACGTTAAGTGCCGTTACAGGAAACGTTGGCAAAAGCATTATTAAACACAAAAGTATAGCAATGCCGGATAAAACCTTTTTCATAACATAGCCCCCTTGAAAATAATTTGTTTATTCTATACTGTAAAAGTATATCAAACTTCGAACAATTTGTCAATATACTATAAAAATAATCATTATAAATAATACATCTTGCGTCAATGATAAATGACACAAGGCGTGTTTTTATTCTTTTGAGCTATTTTCTGACGGTGCAAGCAATGTAATTTCAAAAACCTTACAACCTGAAGAAGCACAGCCAACATAAAGTGAAGAACCTGCTATGCTTACGTTTTCAGGCTCTATCGAACCAACATTAAGTGTTACAAGCGTTACAAACTCGCCTTCCCAGTTATAAACTGTAATCACGTTCTTGTTGTAAAGCACGAAATATATATAGTTTTCGTCACACGCGCAGCCCTGAGTCGTGTAACCCGAAGTCTGCTCGGTAGGCTGAAACACCTCGCTTACTGCTTTAAAATCAGCATCCACCACCATAAAGCTTTGACCGCCGCTAAGACCTATAACGTAGTTACCGGTTTTTTCGTTGTAGTCTATGCAGTATATTTTGTATTCTATAATCTTGGTTTCGGTTATCTCAAGAGTTTCCGGGTCAACGTAGGAAACGTGGGTACGATTTGGATTATTATGCACCACCACGAGAGTATCAAGCGCCGAATTGTAGGTAATGTCATTTGCGTGATTCAACGCCAGGTCAGCACTTTCCTTTACAACCTTTTTCTGTTCGGTATCGTATTTCACTATACGAACTATATTGTTCTCCTCGTTCGAGGCTCCGTCCTTTTTCAAGAATGCCTGGTAAAAATATTTGCCTGCCAGACAGCCGCCCTGCACCGTTTTTATTGTAGTGTTTGGTCTAGGTACGGTGTAAACGACCTTTGCTTCGGAATCAAGAGCGGGAGCACTGCTTACAAGCTCGGAAAAGTCGGATATAGCGGAAACAGAAACATAATCCTCGGTATATAAAAGCCTAAGCTCCCCTTCGCCGCTTTCCACCTTGTCGCTTGCAAGATAGTTTGCGGTAAAGTACTCAATAGCATCGCAAAGCAAGCTATCGTTATATCCAACGATGACTATTTTAGCGTTAACGAATTTTATCGCGAATGTATACGGCTCCAACGCCGTCATCGCTTCCGCGCTTTCGGTACGATTGGTATTGCCGACAAGGATTTCATATTCGGAAGCAGGAGTACTCTCCCCTTGCAGGTCAACGTCGTTTGTAACACCGAGATATTTACCGGCAAGCTCTTTGATCCTGCCGTTGAGGGACAGAGTCATGGAAGCGCTTGGTTTTCCCATCTCGACAGAGCGAACTATCCCGTACAGAGCATTACCATTATTTATAAACGTAAAATCCTGACATTCCGCAGATTGCTCGGATTGTTCCACACTTTCAAAAGATTCGCGGCTGTTTTCCGAAACGCTGCCATCGCAAGAGGCAAAAAGCAACGTAATCAGAAAAAGAAACGGTATAAGTATCCTTTTCATATCATAGACCTCCTAATAGCTTTAAGCTGATTATAATATATTTTTCTCCGATTTACAACTTTTTTATATGATTTGCATATCACGGAATCGAAAAGTCGTTGATTTTCCCCAAAATCTCGATATACTATAAAATGATGTGTTATTTAGCATTACTTGCTAATTCTACAAAGTGATACGTATAAAAAGTAGTTACTTCTATTGGAATTTCAATATTGTGTTTAAAAGTGAGGCAGTATGAAAACAATACGATTTACAGCTCTTTTTATGGCATTTTATTTCATTGTCGGCATTTTTCCCATCGGCGCAGTTACCGCCAACGTTACCGTACTCTCCAAAGGAGACGTTAACGCTGATGCTTTGGTGACAGTCTTGACGCAGTTTGCGTGTTACAGTACGACGCAGGACTTGCCGAGCTAAACGAAAAACAGCTTATTGCAAGCGATTGTAACAGTGACGGTTCAAGCGACAGCCTTGACGCAGTACATATTCTCAGGTACGATGCAGGACTTAGCGATGACGTAACCAAACCCGGAACTTTACTGATTTCCCCTTCAAAGAAAATATACGACGTGCCTATTATTGGAATGCTGTCGAAATACCAATGCGGTTGCGAAGGTGTAAGCGCGGTTATGCTTTTAAACTACTACGGTATAGATATTGACTGCGACTATTTCTTCGGTAACGCTTTGGATACCTTTCCCTTTACATACGCTTGGCAAACAAACACTTATTACGGAGAGGACATGGATAGGTTCTACGTTGGCGATCCAAGCCATGAATTTGGCAAAGGGTGCTTCGCCCCCGTAATTAAAACCGCCATAGAAAAGATCGTGCCCGACGATTACATAGCGGTAGTTGAGCAAGGCGGAACGGTAGAAAAGCTTGTCGATAAGTCTTTGAAGAAAAAAGGGCAGCTTATACTGCTTTGGGCAACATCCTATATGCGTGATTCATTCGATGGCACGGTTTGGCGAATCAACAGAACTAATGGGGCCTTTACCTTCCACGCATATATGCACTGCATGGTTTTGGTTGGCTATGACGATGTAAGAGATTACTACTATTTCAACGATCCCTTGGAAGGTAAAGTAGTTGCATATAACAAAAGGCTTGTAGAAAAAAGTTCAAAGAGCTTGGAAGCCAGGCGCTTGCATTGATAAAAACCGATGAATACAAGGCTGATCACACCGCCATTGTAGATGGAAAGGTTTACGCTATAAGAAACGCCGCTACCGGAAAATACATAACGGCGCTTGACTCGCAAAGCACCAACGGTGCAAATATTATACAAGACGTTTTGGATAAAACTTCGGCGCAATCATTCATCGCAAAGAAGCACGCTGATGGAAGCTTTTCTTTCGTTAATAAAGAAACCGGTAAGGCTTTGGATATTATGAACGCAGGCGGAAGCGTGAAAAGCGGATGCAACGTACAGCTATATACTTAAAATAAATCCTCTGTGCAAAGATTTACGGTTTATAAAGCAGAAAACGGTTTCTTCAAGCTGTGCTGTGAAAACGTGCCGAGCATTGCTCTTTCGGTTTACGGAAACTATAACGGTGACAACGGAAAAAGCCCTACCTCTTTTGGGAACGTTTATATGAACTCCGCAACAGATGATGATTTGTATCAGATGTGGGAATTTGTTCCTTTAAACTAACGCTTTTTAATGAAGAAAATTCGGGGAAAATTCCCCCGAATTTTCTGCGTTTTGTTATAATTTTTCGTTCAAGACGAACCTCGGCTCACAGTACTCCGGGGTCCCCACAAAAATATATTTTTGTGGGGTGGTATTACAGTTCTCGCTTCGGTTCGTCTTGTCTGTACTCTTTCTCAGCACTCTGGCAGGTTGATGACAAGGTTTGTCATCAACCTGGGGGCTGTATCAAATGCAGAGGAGCATTTGATACAGCCCTTTGTTGTACACTTTTAGTTTGTTAGTTGTTTTTTAAGAAGAATATAGTCGGCTGAGTTTGTAGAACCATCGCTGTCCATATCAGCCGCTACCGAATACGCACCCGTTATAGTCGTAACGCTCTTTAAAGCTTGAGCTAACGTGATATAGTCTATCGAAGAAATCTCCGCATCACCGTTTATATCTCCGCTGAGGATTGCCGTGCAGCTTTCGTCCCCACAGGTAATAACGTATCCTGTACCGATATAAGCGTTGTCGTTTACAACAGTTCCGTTTTCGTCGGTTATAACTACGTCGTACTTAAACAAAGCCTTTATGGCAGTGCCTGTCGTTGCTGTGGAGAAGCCTTTAAAGTATTCGGTAAGGCTGTACGCTCCGCTTGCCGTAGCCTCGCTTGTAAGCTCAAGCTTTGCCGCAGAAACAACGCAGAAAGCGGCAGACAGCAAGGTGTGGGTTTTTGCGGCAGAGCCGTTTACAGTTTTTATCTGCACTTTGTAAGTGTAGTTGTCAACAGGCAATGACGCTATGTTTATATCAGCATTAGCCGATGACAGGTTATACGTATTGGCATACGGGCTTGCTGCGTGAGTTGCAACCGTGTTGCCTGCAGAGTTCACAACCGAAACCGTAACGCCGTAAATGCCTGCATCAGAGTCGATTGTGCCTCCAAGAGAGAAAGTATCGCCAACTGTAATTTCGGATGGATATACCCCGTTTTTAACGTTTGCCCAAGCGGCATAGAACGTTACAATATCTCTGTCCACGGAAGACGACCCCGAAACAGAGCAGCCGTCCGTATATGATTTAAGAAAATACCCCGTAGTGTCTGTACCTGCCGCCATCCATTTATCAGAAAGGGCTGAATTGGATTTGTAGCACCAGGACGTGTCAGAACGTCTGAACGCCGTCCAGCCGACGAAGGTATGACCTTCACGAGTGAAGGTGTTTTTGCTTATAGCAGTAGACGTACCGTATACTATCTTTTGGTCTGCCATAGTACCTGTGCCACCGTTAGCGTCATACTGAATGTAATACGAGGTTGTACCTGTAGAGTTAGGTGTCCATTGAGCGTAGCAGGTAATAACGTCACCGTCTACTGCGGTAAGAGCAGAAACGGTTCTTTTATCGCCATAAAGAGCAAGCCTTGAAGTTGCAGGTTGTTGACCCTTTTGATACCAGATAGGGTTGCCGTCGGCATCGAAATACAACCATTTACCATCGGACTTACGGGTAAGATACCAGCCTGCAAAGGTGTATCCGCTACGTGTGAAATAGTTGGGGCGAAGATTGTTGGATATACCTCTGATGTGGATGGTGCTACTCATTTTATAGTTACCTGAGCTGGAGTTTGTGCCGCTGTCCGTACCACCGTTAGCGTTGTACTTTACGGTATAAACGATGGCACTGTCATCAACCATCGGAGTAAAATCACCGCTTCCGCTTTTATAGCTCATTGAATATACACCCTCAAAGCTTGCAACGGGCGAAGCGTTGGCGTTGATATACATCTTAAGGTCGCCTGTGGTACCTTGACCTGTTCTGAAGCCTACAGATTCTATCTCTAAATCGTTACAGGACGAACTGGTACCGCTTGCTGTAAGGTAGAAGTTTGTTTTCGTAGGATGGACAAGGGTGGTTTTATTGGTTGAAAAGTCCATCAAATCGTCCGTAAGCACGTCACCAACGTAATACGTCAGTATAACGTTAGTTGTTATGGGGCTGGCAGGCTTAAACATCGGAACGTAAACGGTCTTTTCCAAGGAGTTATAAGCAAAACCTTGATTAACCCAGGTTTCCATATTTGCATAGGTTCCTGCAGAAGAACTGCTTTTTGCAAATATAGCGTTTCTTTTATCAATGGTAAACAGCTTGTAGCAGGTAACCTTGGTGGGACTACTTGCAGTACCACCTGTTGCGGTATCCGCTATCTTGCAGTAGTAAAAGGTTTCACCATTCTTTACCAGGAGATAAAAGTATCCGCCCGTATGCTTATATTGACGCACGCTGGAAACAGTCATGGACGTACCGTTTGTGTTGACTGTATCAAAATAGCCTGTAAAATAAAGCTTTGTGCCGGAAATTTTCAACCTTGTAATAGATTTACCGCTGATACCCGTCGCAACAAGCATATAGTTAACGTCGTTGGCAGTAACCACCTGCAAATCGTTTGCGTGTCCGCAGGTATTACAGCCGCTGGAGCTTGTTGCAGAGGTGCCGGAGTAATAGGTCATGTAGGCAACCGCCCCCGAAGAAATGGTGGTCCTTGCAATGGAAACGTAAGTATCGTTACTGTTACGCTTAGCGGTGTAAATGTAAGTAGTGCCTACGTTCATGCCCTGCATAGAAGTGCAGGAAGTGCCGCCTACTGTTTGGTTTGCGTGAAGAGATAGCAAGCTCGCCTCGCCCATAGTGTGGGTGGTGTATCCGTTATAGGTAATAGCGGATGCAGTAAGGCTGTTATCCGTTGCTTTGGCAAGAGAAACCTGATCGATCTCAATATTTGCGGCAGCAACAGCGAAAGAGGGCATAGCAAGACATATACATAGCATTAACGCTATAAGACTACCAAGCTTTTTCATATAAAAACACCGTATCCTTTCAGTTTTACTAAGCTGACATTGTGCATTGTATACAATAAATTATATCAAAGGTGTTTGATGTTGTCAATAGAAAAGCGTTTTGAGTTTTAAATCGTATAGCTCTTTTTTCCTTCTGCTATATCAAACTTAAGGCTTGCCATTATCACAGTTGCTTCGTTTGCAACAACGTCGCTATGGTAATTCAACCAGTAAGGCGAAGACCTGTCTGCGAAGTACGCAAGCTCGTAAAGCTCATTAAGCTCCAAGCCTGTTACAGTCACCTCAACAGCACCTGCTCCTGCATTGGCACCGTCAAGCGTTACACCGTTAAGCGTATATCGCCAAGACCAACCGCCTTCCATCGTTACGGTGTATTTACCCGGTACCAGCTTAGTGATGGTTACGCTTTCCCCTGCGGGAATGCTTATTGTAAAGCTGATATCGTCACCTACGATAGGCTTACCTATTACGGTAAATACAAACCTTTGGTTGTTATCCGTTCCGTTGGGAGCTGTTATTTTTACACTACCTACGTTGTATTTTTGAACGTCAAAGCTTATTGCCACAAACTGACCTTCATCGTTAATATATTCTCCGCTTGGAGAAGTGCCCTCTCCGGAACTTGTATAGGCGCGGATAGAAATTGGTGTTTTGTCGTACCTTTCAACAATTTCAGGCTCTCCGTTAAGACCTTGACCGTAGTTCTCGTCGGCTGACATATAGTCTTCCCACCATACTGCATTTTCTTTTCCGTAGCCTGTGGTGTTCATCTCATCGGGCGCAGGGATATAAACCTGTGTGCCAATGCCGTTGGCAAACACGTCGTCACCTGCAGTAGTAGCCGTATTACCGTAGATGGCACCGTTTTTATTGTTGACGGTAAAGGTAAGCGTGCTGTTATCGTACACACCTAAACCACCGCCTGTACCTACCAGGGTATGTTCACTCACGTTTGTGGTTTTATCGGCTGTATAAGTACCGTTAGCCGAATTGTTTATTACGTAGCAGTCAATCATAGTAAGGGTACTTGTAATTGCAGCCAAAACGCCGCCGCCATCACCGTTGCTTGCTGTGTTACCGCTAATGGTGACGTTGTCAATATCGGAAGAGCTTCCGTTAAATATCAGAATACCGCCTGATTCTTCTGCTGTATTACCTGATATAGTTCCGCCGGATATTTCCCCGTATGCTCCATCGGTTATGGCTATACCGCCACCGTTTTGAGCGTTATTATTGCTTACGGTACAATTCACAAGATCAAGATTCCCCGTAGCGGTACGTACGTTTATACCGCCGCCAAAAGCAGCGTTGCCGCCGTTTTTGGCAGTGTTGCCGGAAACGGTGGTACCGTTTAACGAAACGTTGTCTTCACAGTCTATACCGCCGCCGCTACGATTGTTACAGGTATTATTGTTTATAGTACCACCCTTCATATTAAAGGTGGAAACGCCCAACGAGGATACGTGAACACCGCCGCCATAGATGGTTGTAACGGTATTGCCGTTAATCGCCGTGCTACCTGTATCGTCTAAGTTTACGTTAACGGTAGATATGCCCGTACCCCCACCGTCAACGCGAACTACCACGCCGCCTCCGTAATAATAGGCAGTGTTGTTGTTAATTTCATTATTGCCGGACAGGTTCAAAACCGAGGTGTCAACGCTTATACCGCCACCGGCGTTTCCGGTGCTGGTGTTTCCGTTTGCTTTTATATTGGAGAAGGTGACTGTATCGCCGTCAACGCCCTTCGCCTTATACAGCTGTACACCTCCGCCGAAGCCGCTTGCGGTATTACCATTTATCTGTGCGCCTTTTATTTCAACTCGCGCCAGACTTATGCACATACCGCCGCCGTTACCTGCGGTTGCCTTGTTGTTGCTTATAACGGTGCTCCCTCCTGTAGCGCTGATCGCGGTAGGAAGTATATCGGTGCTATCGGATATCACAACAGTGGATGAAGCATCCGGTGCATATATACCGCCACCGTAGGTCGCCTCGTTATTTGATATGTTGCCGCCAACTATTCTTATAAGAGAATACTCTTGTGCGGAGATACCGCCACCGTAAAGGCTTGCCGTGTTTTTGGTGGTTGTACCAATGCTGGTATCCACCAAATTAAGGGTGCTTACAGTTGAGTTTGCCGAAACGCCAAGGCATAATATAGCACCGCCGTGTTGTGCTGAATTACCGTCAAAGCTACTGTTTATAATCGTTGCCTGAGCGCCGTCGTATAAATGGAAGCCTCCACCAAACGAACCGGCTGTATTTCCTGTAAACGAGGAGTTTTTGACCTCGGTAACCGTATTCGAGGTACAGTACAAGCCTCCACCGCGATAAGTAGCTGTGTTGGAATTAAATTTACAGCCTGTTATCGACAGCGTACAGTTTGCGACATAAATACCGCCGCCGTGTCCGTCTATGGTTCCACCATCGTTTTCGGAAACGTTGCCTGAGAAGGTCACGTTTTCTATATTTGCTTTATTAGCTTTATTAGCCGCCGCGAAGTTGATATACATACCGCCGCCACGGTCAGCTTTGGCTATATTGTCATTAACACTTATGTTCTTTATGTTTACTCTATTTGCGGAAGTGATTGTAATAATATAAAAGCCGCCGCCCTGACTATCTGCCGTATTATTACATACGGCGCTGGCTCCGCTTCCGTTGATGTTGATAGTGCAAGCGCCTGTTGCGTACACGCCGCCTCCATTATTGCTTGCAGCGTTATTCTTTATCATTCCGCCGGTCATTGTAAAAGTACCGCCCGAATCAACGTAAACGCCTGCGCCAAGAACCGCGGTGTTTCCGCTGACTGCATTATCTGCGCCTATCAACCCTTGAGTATCGTTACCATTAAACGCCAGCGCAGCTCCGCTGGCAACGTATACTGCACCACCGTTTTGAGATGCCACGTTACCGTAAAGCTTACCTTCGGTAATGGT
>JAZSLS010000135.1:0-22511 GCA_045535465.1 Eubacteriales bacterium | reverse complement strand
AGAGGGGATAACTCTGTCAAGGGCATTTTTTATTGACATTTTGACTTTTTGTTTACATATATTATGGAGGCGTAAAATGAAACATAACGGCTTTGAATTTGATAATTATTTTAAAAATTACCCCGATGCTGACGGTTTTTTCGGCAAGTACGGCGGCGCATACGTATCCGATGAGCTTAAAAAGGCTATGGCTGAGATAACCGAGGCTTACTATACCATTTGCAAGTCCAGCAAGTTTATTGCCGAGCTTCGCAAAATACGCAGGGATTTTCAGGGCAGACCTACTCCCATATCTTACCTGGAAAGGCTTTCTTCCTCTATCGGCAACGTACAGCTTTACGTTAAGCGTGAGGACCTTAACCACTCCGGCGCACACAAGCTTAACCATTGTATGGGCGAAGCGCTTCTTGCAAAATATATGGGCAAGAAAAAGATTATAGCCGAAACAGGTGCCGGTCAGCACGGCGTGGCTTTGGCTACTGCCGCCGCTTACTTTGGGCTTGAATGTGACATTTATATGGGTTCCGTTGATATCAAAAAGCAAGCACCCAACGTTGCAAGGATGAAGATACTTGGCGCAAACGTTGTGGAGGTTACTCACGGTCTTGCTACCCTTAAAGAGGCAGTTGATGCCGCTTTTGATGCCTACACCAAGGATTACAAGAATTGCCTTTATTGTATAGGCTCTGTTCTCGGCCCTCACCCCTTTCCTATGATTGTACGTGACTTCCAAAGCGTTATAGGCGTTGAAGCAAGAGAGCAGTTTATAAATATGACCGGCTTCCTTCCCGATGCGGTTGTTGCTTGCGTAGGCGGCGGCTCTAACGCTATGGGGATATTCTCCGGCTTCCTTAATGACCCCGTTGATATTTACGGTGTTGAGCCTTTGGGCAGAGGCAGCACTCTCGGCGACCACGCTGCAAGCCTTAAGTACGGTACGGAAGGTATTATGCACGGCTTTAACAGCATAATGCTTAAGGATGAAAACGGTGAGCCTGCTCCTGTTTATTCCGTTGCCAGCGGTCTTGACTATCCTTCCTCCGGCCCCGAACACGCTTTTCTTCACGAGCTGGGCAGAGTTAAGTATGACGTTATTAACGACGAAGAAACAATTGACGCCTTCTTTACCCTTGCCAGAATGGAAGGTATTATCCCTGCAATAGAGAGCGCTCACGCAGTTGCTTACGGTATTAAGCTGGCTAAGACTATGGGGCACGGCTCTGTGCTTATCAACCTTTCGGGCAGAGGGGATAAGGATATGGATTATGTCATCGAAAAATACGGTATTCGTTAGGGATGTAAAAATAGCCCCGAACACGAAAATTATAATCATCATTTTAAGGTAAAAAAAGCGGCGCAAGCCGCTTCAGAGCGAAGACAAACTTGCTCTTTACGTGCCCTGAGAAAAAAGAACAAAAAAGTTAAAAATGCCTCTCGTAATGTAACGGGAGGCGTTTTTTGTTATGAACGGTCGTATTTTGTTATATTCAGGGCACTTTCACGAAAAAACTTCGCTGTCGTAGGTCACTACGCCGACGCTCGTTTTCCGTGAAAAATAGCTTCGTTTCTCTCACTCTGACCCAGTCTGTAGACTTTGTCTACAGACTGAAGCGGCGCAAGCCGCTTTTTTCCTTAATCTGAAAAAAAGTTATAGGAAAATCGCTATCTCGGTTGTATAATATACGTAAAGCATTAAGGCGTATTTAAAAGGAGGCAAAGATATGAAAAAGTTAACAGCGGTGCTTTTAGCAGTTTTGATTTTTGTAAGCGTTTTCCCCTTTTCCGTTTCTGCAAGTATAAAACAGGGAATATGGGAAAATATCTATTGGGAGCTTGATGACAACGGCAACCTTACCATAAGCGGCACAGGAAAAATGAAAAACCTTACCGAGTATAATGAATACGGTAACGCTTGGGAGCTTTTTGCCGACGATATTAAGACCGTAATAGTTGAAGAAGGCGTTACCTCCATAGGCAACTGGGCGTTTAACGATTTTTCATCTCTTTATAAGGTAACGCTTCCCGAAGGGCTTGAGTACATTGGTTGGCAGGCCTTTGAAAACTGTTCGGCTCTTACCGAGATAGACATTCCCGAAAGCGTTATAACCATTGATGCCCGTGCTTTTGGCGGCTGCAGCAGCTTGACAGAAATATTCATCCCCAAAAACGTTGTAGACATATATAGCGGTATGATAAGTGAATGTCCAAGTCTTACTAAGATAGAGGTTGACAAGGACAACACCGTTTACCACAGCGAAGGCAATTGCATTATAAAAACCGCAAAAAAAGAAGTAATTGCAGGCTGTAAAACCTCTGTTATCCCCGAAGAGGTTGAAACGATTGGTATGCAAGCCTTTGAAAATTGCTTTGGCGCAACAGAATTTATTATCCCCGAAGGTGTAAAGATAATAGGCTCCTACGCTTTCAGAAACTGCCCTCAGCTTAAAGAGATAAGCATACCCAACACAGTTGAGCTTATTGGCGTTGGTGCTTTTTCTTTCTGCACTTCACTTAAAAAAGCAGACCTTCCCGAAAGCCTTAACGTAGTAAATCATAGTCTGTTTTACGGTTGTTCCTCCTTGGAGTATGCGCCTATTCCCTCGAATACTGAGGTTATATCGGCTGATGCTTTTAGAGAATGTGTAAACATAAAAAGCATTGACCTGCCCGAAAGCGTAACCGAAATAGATTCAGCTGCTTTTACCGATTGCAAAAGCATTACCGAGATACATATACCCAAAAACGTTTCTATAATGAGTGGATTTGCAGGCTGCGACAGTCTTGAAAAGATAACCGTTGACGAGGCAAATCCTGTATTCCGTAGTGAAAACAACTGTATTATCAACATAGAAAGAAACACCGTGTGCGCAGGCTGTAAAACCAGCATTATACCCGAAGGTGTTACCGCTATCGACAACTACGCTTTTGCAAACTGCAAAGGGCTTACAAAGATAACCATTCCCTCTTCGGTAACTTTGCTTGGATACTGCGCTTTTGAAAACTGTACCGACCTTAAATATATTGTTATGCCGCCTGAATGTAAATACTTTACACCTTACACCTTTAAAAACTGTACGGGTATTGAAAAGATTTATTTTACCGGCAGCGAGGAAGAGTGGGATGTAATGAACGATGAAAACGACGGATTTAGCGAAGCGTATAAATCAAAGGTAGTTTTTAATTACGTTCCCATAAAAGGCGACGTTAACACCGACCTTGTCGTAGACAATCTTGATGCGGCTTTGATTTTGAAATACGATGCAGGGCTTTGTTACTTGGCAAAGGATGAGCATACCGCAGCCGACTACAACGGCGACGGTGTTGCCGATAATCTTGATGCGGCACTTATTCTTAAATACGATGCAGGACTTATATAAAAAAGCAAGCGACTTGGCGAAAAAACGATCTACGACGGCAAAGCTTTTCGTGAAAGCGCCCTGAACATAACAAAATACAATTTTTCAATGAAAAAATGCCTCTCGTTACGAGAGGCATTTTGGTTTTATTGTCCTTGTTTTCTTAGGGCACGCAAAGAGCAAGCTTGTCTTCACTTAAAAACGGCTGTGAATTTTCGCATCCGTTTTTATATGCTTGTTAATTACAGCCCCATTCTCTCAAGAAGCATCTTGGAGCAGTCAAGCTGGTTGGGGATGTTGCCGTTTTCGTCACGAACACGCCAAATATCGGGAGTGATTTCGTCAGCAACGTAAATCTTACCGTTTTCGTCGTAACCAACTTCAATCTTAAAATCGATAAGAGTAAGATTAAGGGAAGCAAGCTCCTTCTTAAGAACTTCGCCAACACGTGCAACTATACCAAGGGCTTCGTCATACTGGCCTTCCTTAAGAAGCCCCTTCATAATACAAATGCGTTCGCTTATAAGGGGGTCGCCCTGTATATCATCCTTCAAAGTAACCTCGGCATAAGGAGGATCAAACACGATACCCTCTTCCAAGGTAAAGCGACGGCACATACTGCCTGCGGTGAAGTAACGAAGAACGAACTCAAGCTTAGGAACGGTAAGGTTGCGAACCTGCATAAGACCTTTTTCAACGTCGGCATTTATGTAATGGGTAGGTATGCCGTTCTTTTCCATAAGCTCAAAGAAGTACTTGGAAATAGCAAGACCGATCTTGCCTTTGCCTTCAACGCTGCCGCCAACGGTGTTGGAGCCGGGGTCGAACACGCCGTTTTCGCCTGTCATACTGTCTTTAAAAAGCAGGCTAACGATATTGGTTTCTTCGTCAAGAAGAACGTCCTTGGTTTTGCCGGTGTAAAGTGTTTTCATAGGTCAATAACTCCTTATTAAATTCGGGCTTAATAACAAGTATATTATGCAACCAAAGGTTAAAAATGTCAATAGGCACTGCAAAATTTTTCACTAAAAAATGCAAAAAAATGCGTCCTTAAAACACGTATGTTTTTGTCTTTACTTGACATATTTTGTGTATTCGGTTATAATAAACCCATTAAACGAATACTTGTATAATATTAAAAACAGTAAAGGAGCAGGGGATGGACGCATTTTTTGATAAAATACTTGAAATAGAAAAAGAGTTTAATATTGCGGTGGTTGCTTTGCGTATATTGCTTGCGGTGCTTTTTGGCGGCGTTATCGGCTTGGAACGTGGAAAACACGGCAGACAGGCAGGTATGCGTACCCACATCCTCGTTTGTGTGGGCGGTGCTATGACCGCTCTTGTCGGTGTATATGCCACTACTATGCTCGGCTTTGACGGTGACCCCTTTCGTGTTGCGGCACAAGTCGTTTCGGGCATAGGCTTTCTCGGTGCAGGTATGATAATAGTTAAAAGCGACAGAATGATAACAGGCCTTACTACGGCGGCAATAATGTGGGCGACAGCCATAATAGGTATAGCGGTAGGCATAGGCTTTTACAGTGGGGCGCTTTTTGCAACCCTTGCCTGCTTTTTCACGGCGGCAGTCCTTACAAGGGTTGATCGTAGGCGCAAAACCTCTCAACGTATTTACATAGAGGTAAAGGAGCTTGAAAAAATAGAGGACGTGCTGGAAACCATAAGAACAGCCTTACCGGACGATGCATTGGTGGAAACTTCTTCTCCTAAAAGCGGTACCGTAGGCAATATGGGAATAACGGTTATCACTACAGCACTATTTGATTACGATGCGTTTAAATCCGCCCTTAACGGCACGGGAGCCATACACTTTATAATAAAGGATTAAAAAAGTAAAAACAGCCGCTTAAATCAGCGAAATTTGATTTAAGCGGCGTGTTTTATTATCAATTAATTTGTTTTTAATGAGGTCTTTGTATAATTTTAGTAACCTGTCATATATAATGGCGGTCAGCATTAGGAAATATAAACAATTATAAAAAAAGGAGTTGTTTTTAATGCATAGCGCAAAACGATTTGTAGCAGTGGCATTATCCTTGCTTCTTGTTTTGACAGTGCTGCCAATTGTAAAAACAGCAAAGGCAGACGAGCTGTCAAACGAGTACAGACTAAGCGTTTCGGGGGATTATATCTATAACCTGCCCGAAAATACAACCATAGCCTCTCTTATGTCCAGTGTGTATTCTACCGCTAAAATAAAGACGGCGGATGGTGTGGCGCTTGACAATAATTCTACCCAGCTTGTATGCACGGGTATGAAGCTTGTTTACACCAATGCGGAGTACACTATTGTAATAAGAGGTGACGTTAACGGTGACGGCTTGGCAAGCTCCGTTGACTATATCACTCTTTGCAAGGCAGTAAAAGGCGCTGCTCTTGACGGCGCTTTCCTAAAAGCAGCGGATGCCGATGGCGACGGTGCAATTACCTCTGCAGACCTTCTTAACGTTAAGGGCTACGTTAAGGGCACAGCCCCTCTTTACGGTGACAGCTACCTTACCGAGGAGGAAAAGCAAAGCGCAGTGGTTGTTGACCCTACGGTTACCGATAGCTCGGAGGATTCTTCGGGCGGTGACGTTTCGGACGACCCCGTCATAGGCGATGATAGTGGCGAAGCTACTATTATATTTAACGGCAGCAGCGTTTCTGTTACGGGTACTGGTGCAGAAGCCGTAGATAACTATGCATACGTTACCAAAGGCGGTACGTATACCGTTAAGGGCAGCACCTCAAACGGTTACGTTCACGTAATGGCAGGTATAGAGGACAAGGTTACTCTTAAGCTTTCGGGCGTAAGCATAACCAACACTCAGGGAGCAGCTTTGTATTTTGAACAGTGCAAAAAGGCAAATATTGTTCTTGCTGACGGCACTACCAGCACTCTTGCTGACGGTTCTACCACCACCCTTGCCGATAAAGGTGCGGTTTTTGCTAACGATACCATAGAGATAAGCGGTAACGGAGCTCTTAACGTAACGGGTAACAGACAGCACGGTATAGCTTCCGATGACGATATCGTTATAAATGGTGCAAAGGTTACCGTTACAAACGCCGTTAAGGACGCTCTCCACGCTAACGACGATGTTACTGTTGAAAGCGGCTCTCTTACCGTAAGCGCCTGCGGCTCCGATGCCGTTGAAAGCGAAGGCACCGTTAATATAAACGGCGGTACACTTACTCTCAGCGCCTCTGCAGGCTCTGCTGTAAAGGCGGGCACGGTTTATACAGGTAATGCAGGTAACGTTACCGTACTCAACAGTGCAGACGGTATTAAATCTGCAGGGGATATAAACGTAATCGGCGGTACGTACCGGATAACCACCACGGATAACGCCGTAAAGGCAACAGCCACCACCACCGTTTCGGGCGGTACTATTAACGTAACTGCATCCGATACAGGTATTAAAGGCGACACCAAGGTTAATATCACGGGCGGTACTATGACGCTTAACAGCTCAAACAACGCTATAAAGAGCGACCTTGACGTTAGCATAAGCGGCGGTGATATTACCATTAATTCTACAGGTGACGGTGTAAAGGCAAACTCCCTTGACCCCAACAGCACCGCAGGTGAGGTTCGTACCTCTTACACCTACGGCAGTCTTAACGGCAGCGTTTCTACCAGCGGCTGTTACGTTTGGACAACGGGTAGCGTAAGCAATACCGCAGTGTATTGGTTCCTTGCTATAGCTAAGGACAACGGCCTTGGCGGTTACACCGTAACCTCCACCGTTCCTACGGGCACTGCAAAGAACTTTACCTTAAGTACAGGTGAGATAGCTCTTCTCACCCATCAGGACCAAACCAATTATGCGGCAAGCTGTCTTGTTCAGGTAGGCGATACCGTAACCTATAATACAAGCACCAAGCTTGTAAGCGTTACCACATCGGGCAATTATCTCGGCAATATCAATATTACCGGCGGTAATATGTATATCAAGTCCTCCTACGATGCTATAGATGCAGGCCAGAACATATTTATAGATAACGCAGATGCTGCAAAGACCTCGTCAAGCGGTATAGGCAGCGGCAGCTATAATCTCTATATCCTTTCTGCAGGCGGTGCATCCTCCTCTGTTGATACTGCAAGCTACAGCTACAAGGCAGTAAAGGCAGATGACAGCGTTGTTATAAATAACGTTAAGCTTTACGCATCCACTCCGGAGGACACCATCAGCTCCGACTCATATATCGAGATAAACGGAGGTGACCTAACCGTTTACAGCGGCCGTGACGGTATAGCTTCCTCTAACACCCTTAATATTACAGGCGGCACTATTTACGTAAAGACGGCTAACGGCTATTCCGGCTCTGTTTCTTCTTCCGCCGAGTCTTATAAGGCAATAAAGGGCACGGGTGAGATAACCATAAGCGGCGGCAGCTTTGACCTAAACTCCTACGATGATGCTATTCACTCCAACGGTGCTGTAACCATCACAGGCGGCACCTACAGTATCTATACAGGTGACGATGCGGTTCATTCCGATACCACCACCACCATAACAGGCGGCGATATGACTGTTCACGCCAGCTACGAGGGCGTTGAAGGCCTTAACGTAAGCATTACAGGCGGCAGAATACGCATAACGGCATCCGATGACGGTATTAACGCCGCAGGCGGCTCCGATGGCAGCGGTAACACCAATCCAGGCAGACCCGGCGCTCCCGGAGGCTCTATGGGCGGCGACACCTCTAAGTACAGCCTTACTATAGGCGGCACAGCCTTTGTGTGGATAAGCAACAGCGGCGACGGCGTTGACTCCAACGGTGCGCTTACCGTAAGCGGCGGCACTCTTATAGTTCAGCAAAGCGGCGGCGGCAACAGCGGCCTTGATGCAGACGGCACAAGACTTATAAACGGCGGCTTGGTAATTATTGTAGACGGCGGCGATATGGTAGAGCTCCCCTCTACTTCTTCCGCACAGTACGTATTCTCAACCTCTGTTTCGGGCAGTGCAAACACCATTCTTGCAGTTAAGGATTCCTCGGGCAACACTCTCTTCGCATTCAAGCCCAATAAGTCCTATAAGCATATTATGATATCCACTCCCGACCTTAAGAGCGGCGGCACTTACAGTATATATACGGGCGGCTCCTGTACAGGCACGCTTACCGACGGTCTGTACTCCGGCGGTACCTACTCCGGCGGCTCTGTTTATAAGACTATAACTCTTTCAAGTAAAGTAACAAGTAAATAGCGTAATAACTAAGGAGATTGCTTAAATATGCAATCTCCTTAATAAAAAGCGTTTTTTGTATAATATTTCATTGGATAACCTTGACAAAAGTATACTGTTGGGTATATAATTGTATAAAATACATAACGGAGGTCCTATTATGAAAAAAATCAGTTTAATTCTTTTGGCAGTTGTTTTGGTAGCTGCTTCTGTTTTGAGTTTTGCGGCTTGTTCTTCTGATGGCGATAAGGTTAAGGTAGGCGCACAGAACGGTACTACAGGCTACTACTTTATGAAGGGCGATGCGGACTGGGGTTTTGACGGTTTTGCAAATCTTGAAGTTAAGGGTTATGACAATGGCGCACTTGCTGTTCAGGCGTTGCTTAACGGTAATGTTAATTATGTTGTTATAGACAAGGACGTTGCTACTGCTTTGGTTGCAAAGAATAGCGGCACAAAGATGATTGACATTGCACTCACTACCGAGGAATACGGTATTGCTGTTGATAAGGCACAGCCTGAACTCCGTGAACAGATCAACACCATCCTTGAAGCAAAGAAGGATGAAATTGCTAAAATAGTTGAAGCACACTCCAAGTTCTATTCCGAAAGCAGCACTACCGATACTTGGTCAGGTGCAAGCTTCCCCGCAGGTAATGTTGACCTTGAAAATGCTGACAAGCAGCTGGTTCTTGCTACTAACGCCGCATTTGCTCCCTTTGAGTTTAAGGTAGGCGAAAACTTTGCAGGTATCGATATGGAAATTGCAAAGCTTATTGCTGACGAGCTTGGTATGGAGCTTGTTATAAAGGATATGAAGTTTGAAGCTATAGTTGATTCTATAGGTAAAAACTGTGTAGACCTTGGCGTTGCAGGTCTTACAATTAACGAATCCCGTCTTAAGGTTGTTGATTTCTCCAACAATTATCATAAGGCTTCTCAGGTAATTATCTGCAAGGCTGATGACACTACTTTTGATGAGTGCAAGAACGCAGAAGAAGTTACTGAAATTTTAAATGGTTTTAATAAGTAAAAATGCAAGCTAAATGGGAATTATTTTATCGTAGCTTTATCGTCAACAACGGTTGGAAAACCGTTGTTGACGGTCTTTTAGCCACACTGCAGATAGCAGTGTTCGGCTTGCTGATAGGCATAGTTTTAGGTACGATTATTGCGGCAGTAAAGGTTGTACCCAAAACAAACTTTTTTGCCAAGTTTTTCTCGGTTATTTGTGACATATATGTAGGCTTTTTCAGAGGCACGCCTATTGTTGTACAGTTACTTATAGGCTATTTTATATTGTTTCCCGCTATGGGTGTACAAATAAAAGAACTAAATGTCGCTATCGTTATTTTTGGTATGAACAGCGGCGCTTACATAGCTGAGATTATGCGTAGCGGTATACAGTCCGTTGACTCCGGTCAGATGGAGGCGGCAAGAGCTGTGGGACTTAGCTTCAGCGTTTCTATGGTAAAGGTGGTTATACCGCAGGCAATAAAGAATATTTTGCCTACCTTGGGTAACGAATTTATCGTTCTCATCAAAGAGACTTCTGTAGCAAGCTTTATTGCCGTTGTTGATCTTACCAAAGCTTTTACCGATATCGGCGGTGCTAATTATGAATATATAATCCCTTACTTTATGCTCGCTTTGGTATACTTGGTGTTGGTTGCAATTATTACCTTAGGCATTAAGCTGTTGGAGAGGAGGTTGGCACGAGTTGATAGAAGTCGTTAACCTAAAAAAGGTATACGGTAAGCTTACCGTCCTTAACAACATTAGCGAGACCATTCACGCAGGTGAAAAAATTGCAATAATCGGTCCCTCAGGTAGCGGTAAAAGTACGTTTTTGCGTTGTCTTAACTGCCTTGAAGATCCTACCTCCGGTTCTATTTTCTTCGAGGGGAAGGATTTAGCAGATCTTAAGGTGAACATCAATTTAAGCCGGCGCCATATCGGTATGGTTTTCCAGCAATTTAATTTGTTCAATAATAAGTCTGTTATAGAAAACATTGCTATGGCACCTATACTGGTTGCCAAAGAAGACCGCAGAAAGGCGTTGTGGTACAATTTCTGCGTTAGCGTGTCTAATCTTTTCAAAAAGAAAAAGAAGGAAAAGGTTACCGTTAGAAGTAAAAAGGAAATAAAAGCCTCTGCATATGAAAACGCTATGCGTTTGCTTAAACGAATTGGTTTAGCAGATAAGGCAAACAATTATCCTTCTACTCTTTCCGGCGGGCAGAAACAGCGTATTGCAATAGTGCGCGCTTTGGCAATGAACCCTAAGGTTATGCTTTTTGATGAACCCACCAGTGCTTTGGATCCTGAAATGGTTGGTGAGGTTTTGGACTTGATAAAGCAAGTTGCAGACGAAGGTATGACTATGGTTATAGTTACTCACGAGATGGGCTTTGCTAAAGAAGTTGCTACAAGGGTTTTGTTTATGGACCAAGGCATTATTTTGGAGCAAGGTACTCCGGAGGATGTTTTTAGCCATCCCAAAAAGGAAAGGCTTAAAGAATTTTTATCTAAAGTTATATGATTTAAAAAGGCTGTGAAACAAATCTTTCATAGCCTTTTTGTTATAAAATTAGTATAGTTTTTTGCATTTTTATCAAAAAAGGTTGCATTTATTGCTTTTGTGTGGTATAATTATTAAAATTATTGTTTTCAAAGGAGGAGAATATTTTGGATCTTGTTGCTTTTATAGCATATTTCGTTCTTATTCTCGGTATCGGCGTTTTCTTCTTCTTCCGCTCCAAAGGCAGCGGTGAGAAGGAGTATTTCCTTGGCGGTCGTTCTATGGGCCCTTGGGTTACCGCAATGAGTGCTCAGGCATCAGATATGTCCGGCTGGCTTCTTATGGGCTTCCCCGGCAGTATACTTGCTTTTGGTATGGGCAAGGTGTGGATAGGTATCGGTCTTGCTCTCGGTACAGCCGCTAACTGGATATTTGTGGCTAAGCGTCTCCGTCGTTTTTCTAAGGCTTCGGGTGACTCTATAACCCTTCCTCAGTATCTTACCAACCGTTTTGCTTCAAAAAGCCCCGTACTTAAGATAAGTGCGGCTGTTATCTTTTTGATAAGCTTTACCGTTTACGTTTCCTCTGCCTTTGTTGCAGGTCAAAAGGTTATGTGTGCGGTTATCCCCGGCCTTCAAGGTAAGGAGATGCTTGCAGTAGCTATCTTTGCTGTGCTTATTCTTATCTATACCTTCCTTGGCGGTTATAAGGCTGTTTGCTGGACAGACTTTTTCCAGGGTATACTTATGCTTGTCGCTCTTCTTGCCGTTCCGTTGGTAATGTCAATGGGCGACTTTAACCCCGTTTACGAGGGTGCATTTAAGGAAGGCGTTTCCGCTTTCGGTAACAACCCCTTTACTGCAAGCTGGCAGGATATAGCCTCCGGTCTTGGTTGGGGCCTTGGCTATTTCGGTATGCCTCACATACTTGTTCGCTTTATGGCTATCGAAAAGCCTTCTATGGTTAAAAAGTCCGCTATAGTTGCTATCACTTGGGTGGTTCTCTCCCTCGGTGCAGCTATCGCAATTGCTGTTCGTGGCAGAACCTTTATGCTTGACGAGGGTGTATCTCTTGCGGCTAAGCTTCTTCCCGACAACGGCCAGGAAATATTTATTGCCATTTCTCAGCATATATTCCCTAAAATTATAGTAGGCTTCCTTCTTGCTGCAATAGTTGCGGCTGCAATGTCTACTGCTGACTCTCAGCTTCTTGTTGCTTCCTCTGCTTTCACCAGCGACCTTTATAAGCCCCTTGTTCGCAAGGATAAGGCTTCAGATAGAGAGCTTCTTTGGGTTGGACGTGTAGTTGTTCTCGTTGTTTCCGTTATTGCTTTCTTTATCGCTGTAAGTGGTATTAACGGCGGTAGCTGGGCAAGTAACATAATGGCAATGGTTGAAAACGCTTGGGGCCTCTTCGGTTCCGCATTCGGTCCTGTTGTTATCCTCTCTCTTTTCTGGCGCCGTCTTAACTACGCAGGCGCTTGTACAGGTATAATAGTTGGTGCCGTTGTTGATATCGCTTGGCTCGTTCTTTGTACCAACACCATTATCTCAAACCCTGCTTTTGGTGCAACCGGCGTTTACGAGATAATCCCCGGCTTTGTGGTAGGTCTTATAGCAACAGTAATTGCTACTCTTGCAACTAAGAAACCCGGTGAGGCTGTACAGGCCATTTACGAAAGAGCAACGCATAAAGCAATAGATGACTAATTAAAACAAAACTATTAAAACAAAACTCGGTCAGCTTCAAAAGCTGACCGAGCATTTTTTGTCGTTATATTTTCATTATACCAAATGCGCTTAGCACCGAAGAAACAAGTATAAGCACGATAAATACGGGCGCTATATACTTAATCATCAGCCTAAACAGCTTTTTGCGGCGGAACCTGCCGCAAAGCTCAATTTCGTCCTCAATGGTTTTTGTACCCAAAAAGTAGCCTACAAAGATACAGGTAATAAGTGCAACTATGGGCATTATAACGCTGTTGGTAGCAAAGTCAAACATATCAAGTATGCTCATACCTGCAAGTGAAATGCCTTTCCAAAGGTTAAAGCCAAGAGCGGAAGGAAGACCCAAAGCAACGGAAAGACCTAAAACAAACAGACAAGTAGCTTTTCTGCCCCAGCCGAACTTGTCCATAAAGATGGAAACAACTGTCTCCATAAGCGAAATGGAAGAGGTAAGAGCCGCAAACAGCACCATAAGGAAGAACGCCGCACCCACTATAGTACCGCCTACGTTGCCTATGTTGTTGAAAACCTGAGGTAAGGTTTCAAACATAAGGCCGGGCCCTGCGTTTATTTTTGAAGGATCGCCACCGGAGAAAGAAAACACCGCCGGAATGACCATAAGACCTGCAAGAAAAGCAACGCCCGTGTCAAAAATTTCTATCTGAGAAACAGAGGATTCAATACTAACGTCCTTTTTCATATAACTGCCGTAGGTTATCATAATACCCATAGCCAGCGACATTGAGTAGAAAAGCTGTCCCATTGCACCCAAAACCGTGTTAACGGAGAACTGTGAAAAATCAGGCTTGATGTAGTAAACCACACCGTCTATAGCACCGGGTAGAGTCATAGAATAAATAGCTATACCTAAGGTTAGTACTATAAGGATGGGCATCATTATCTTGCTTACCTTTTCTACACCCTTTTCTACGCCCAGCAACACGATAATTGTTGTTACGCCTATAAACAGCAGAAAGTAAAATATGGGTTCGTCTACTTGCCCCACAAACCTGCCAAAGTAGGAAACGTTATCTTTTACGGTTGCCGTTTCGGCTATACCGCCCGAAGCTATCTTTACAAAATATTTAGTAACCCAACCGCCTATAACGGAGTAGTAGGGAAGAACGATAATAGGAACAAGTGCTGAAAGAAGACCTACAAATTTAAACTTTTTATTAAGAGCCCCGTAAGCTTCAATGGCACTTTTGCCTGTTTTTCTGCCTATGGCTATCTCAGCGCACATCAGCGCAAAGCCAAAGGTAACTGCCAGTATAAGGTATACCAATAAGAATATACCGCCGCCGTATTTAGCGGCAAGGTAAGGGAAACGCCAAATATTGCCCAGCCCAACGGCAGAGCCTGCCGCAGCAAGAACAAAGCCTATCTTTCCCGTAAAACTGCTTCTTTTATTTTCCATATATTGCTCCTTGGAATAAATTCCCTAAATTATATCATATTTTGCCGAAATAGTCAAGTTTTTTGAAAGACTATGGCATTTATCAAAAAATGTTGTATGTATTGATACAGAGCTTTATATTAAAATGCCTCCCGACACTGCGAGAGGCATTTTGCGTTTTCCGTTTCTTGCTTCCTCGGGGTACCTAAATAGCACGCTTATCTTTGCTCTTGGCGTCATAGCTATTCGTAGCTAAGCATCCTTTCTATTTGGGCGTTTCGTTTGCTTTTTAAAAAGGCTATATAAAGAGCAAGCCCTAAAAGGGAGCTTAAAGTGTCTGTAACGGGGTAGGTAAGCCAAAAATGGTCAAGCCCAAAGCGGGAGAACAAATACCCCAAGGGAACAAACAAGACCACCGTTCTAAACACCGTAAGTATACTGCTTTTAAAGCTTTTGCCAACGGCTTGGAAAAACACGGGAAAGGTAAGCGAGGTACACATCGGCACAAAATCCAGCCCTATAATGGGGAAAGCTGTAAGCCCTATTTTTATAACCTCGCTGTCGGAAGAAAATACCCTAAGCATAGGTTCGGGAATAATGGCAAAGCACAGCGTTCCGATAAACATAAGTGCCGCACCAAAAAGAATGGAAAGGCGCATAGTGCTTTTGCATCTGCTCATATTTCCGGCAGCATAGTTAAAGCTTATTATGGGTACTATGCAGGTTTGCATAGCTCCAAGGGGAATAAAGAAAAAGGTTTGCCACTTATAATAAAGCCCAAGTACGGTAACTGCCGCATCGGAAAAGGTAGAAAGTATAAGGTTAAGCCCAAAAATGTAAAAGGTGTAGGCGGATTGCATAAGCATATTGGGCATTCCAAACCGAAAAATCTTTTTTGTATACGGCAAAAAAGCTGCCCCTTCGGGACTCTTGTAAAAACCTTTTTTCATTACTACCAAGGCGGCAACCACCTGCCCCGTAACAGTGGCAATAGCCGCACCCGCTATACCCATTTTGGGTATAGGGCCTAAACCAAAAATAAGCACAGGGTCAAGAGCTATATTTGTTGCTGCGCCTGCTATCTGTGCAATCATAGGCGTTTTCATATCCCCGTTTGCCTGCAGTATTTTAGTCCAGGCGCTTTCCAAAAACAAGCCAAAGCTAAAAACGCAAACTATCCTGCCGTAGCATATAACCTCTTTAATAACTTCGGGCGAGTCGGTAGAAGCCCTTGCGTAAATAGGCATTATAACAAAGCAAATAAGTGCAAACACCGCCCAAAGTGCAAAGGCAAGGGGAGTTGCCACTCCTGCACAAGCATAGGCGTTTTTCTTTTTGCCAAGACCGTAGTTTGCTGCCATTACCGTGTTTACGCCTACGCCCATACCAACGGCAAGGGCTATCATAAGAAGCTGTAAGGGGTAAACGATGGATAGTGCTGTAAGTCCTTCCTCAGCGTATTTGCCCACAAAAACGCTGTCAACTATGTTGTAAAGGGCTTGAATAAGCTGTGCCAGCATTACGGGGGGAGCTGTTTTTATAAGTATTTTATGTATTTTTTCTTTACCGTAAAGCTCTGTTGCGTTCATTTTGTCTATGGCTATTCCGCCGTGGCTTCATCTCCTGCTTTTAATACTGCGTTGGAATAAACGTAGTTAAGTCTTCCGTAGGGAGCGGCATCACCCTTGGTGTAAAAGCTCCATATATCGTTTTTATCGTAGTTATCTGCCCATTTAAATTGAAGGTCAAACAGCTCGCCTTTCATTCCTATTTTGTCACGAGGGATGGCAAGCATAAGCTTGTTGCCTTCGGTTTTCATACTTACAGTGCATACCTTTTTCCATACGCCGTAGCCCTCGTACACACTAAGCACCGCATTGTTTTCGTTTTCGGGAGTTTCAAAGTTAACGGCGTAGTCGTAGCCGTACCAAGGGTCGTCAGAGCTTCCCGTGCTCAAAAACAAAGTCATCCAGCTGCTGTCGGTGTAAGGAGTAATATTTTCGTAGGTTTCTGCATAGAAATAAAAATTATCCGCATCCTTTGCTACCTTGAAGGAAGTAAAGTCGTTTCTTCCGCTTTTGTCGGTGTAGCTTATACCGCCAAAGCCCGTAGCGTTTCTATCTGCGGTGTCGCCCGCATAGTCGCTGTAAACGGCAGTAACAGCGTTGTTTTTCCATTGGTCAAAGCTACCTGTAACGTCAATAGTAAGGTCACTGCCTACGTCAACTCTGGGAGAGGTACCTTTAAACTTTCTTACGTAATCAATAAGCTGCATATAATAGTTGTCGCCAAAATACCCGCGCATAGGCTCGGCATCACGGCTGGTATTGTAGTCAGCGCAGTCAACAAAAACTATAGGTTCGTTTGCCAAGGAAGGCTGACGCTGTGCTACCCATTCATTCCACCCCGTAACAAAAACCATCTCGGGGTCTTGCTTAATGGCGTAGTTCCACTGTGATTCAAAGTTGTAGCCGTAAAGATAAGCATCCTCGCCGTTATCGTTCGTCTTGTCTTTGTAGCTTCTGGTGCGGTCGTTACCTACGTACCACGCAGTGGAGCTAAAACGTATGGTGTGATTGTGTTGAGCTATGGAAACGTTCATAACCTCTTTTCTGCCGTCAAGCCCGTAAACCGCAGAGGGTCTGAGAAGTCTTGAAAACTCCATCCAAGGAAAACCGTCAGCCTTACGGCTTTCGTTGGGCCACTGGTTTGCCTTAATACGAAAATATTCGGAAACCTTTGTCTCAAGCACTGCGTCATCCTTATTACCTATAATAAGGGGCTTGCCGTCCCAGTTAAACCACAGCTCGTCAAGGCGTGGATAGGTGCTTTTCAGCTCCTCGTTAGTGTATATGTCCTTGTAAATGGTGTTCATAGTCTGCCCGGAAGCGCTGTTTGTATAGAACACCAGCTTTGGTACGTTGTAGCCCTGCTCCAGATATTCGTACCAAACGGAAATAAGCCCCTTAACCCTCTCGGTGTATGTAAAGCCGTTGGTGGTATCGAAACAAATAAAGTCCACGCCTGCATCGGTAAGCATTTGACAATGCTTTCTCATAACCCAAAGGTCGGAGGAAGTGTAATATCCAAACAAGGGCTCACCCCAAAAATGGTGTTCACCCACTCCGCCGCCACCTGCGTCCATCCACGCTTTCTCAGAGCTTGTAGCGTTTGGGTTTTCAGCCACTATTTTAGTGTTGTCGTAAGGGCCGCCCGTGCCGTGCTCACCCTGCCAAAGAAAATAAAAAATACCAACGTATCTGTCACTTCTCGGTGCGGTAGCATTCGTGTCATCAGTCAAAACTCTGCCCAAGTCGTCTATACCGCCGTAGGTGCCGTTAACGGTGGAATATTCCCCGCTATATTTTTCAAAAGGAGATGTATCTTCCATAACTGTGCTTTCCATTTTGCTGTCCTCGCTGTTTGCCGTGTTTTTATCTGTTCCGTTCCCGCCGCAAGCAATAAAGGATAAGGCAAGGGAAGAGGTGAGTAAAGCTAAAAGCGTTCTTTTTAAAAAGGTAGTTTTCATATCTTTCCTCCTCAGGGCACGTTATAAGACATTATATCACACAGTAATCTCTTTGTCAGCACTTTATGATGAAAAAACACAATAAATTTACCTTTACATAATAAGTAAGCTGTGGTATAATATGGTAGATAAAAACAAAGGAGAAAAATAAATGGACAAATTTGAAGATATCGGCTTTACTATGGAAAACGAAGACGGTGTTGAGGTTAAGTACGACGTGCTTTTCACCTTTGACAGTGACGAAACAGGCAAAAGCTACGTTGTTTATACCGATAACGAAACCGACGAAGACGGTTGCATAAGGGTTTACGCCTCCGTGTTTACCGATGAGGAGGACGGTATGCAGCTTTCTCCTATCGAAACCGAAGAGGAGTGGGCGATGGTTCAAGGCATACTTGACGATATGGATGACGAGTGTGATTGCGAGGACTGCTGTCACGACGGTTGCCACCACGAAGAATAATAATAAAGCTGAGCAGGTTTAAAACTTGCTCAGCTTTTTTATATAAACCATAGTCGGGACTCGGCACCGCCGAGTTCCGACTATGTAAAATGAATAATGTTTTTCTGCGGTCGGGACTATTTTTACACCCCTATTACCTGTCTTCTCTGTAGTAGTTAGTTCCCAGCGCTGCAGGTAAACCGCTGCTGCCTTTTTTGTTACGAATAGACGTAACCACCAGAACTATTGCGGTGATGATAAAGGGAAGTGCGTCGTACAACTGAGGTGGGATTTTTGCAAGCCATCCAAGCATTTTGGGGAACGCCATAGCCATAGAAGAACCGGATACCTTAAGGGTGTTAAAGAAGCCGAATACAAAGGTACCTACGATGGCAAGGGCGGGGTTCCAGTTTGCAAAAATAACCAAAGCTACCGCTATCCAACCGTAACCGTTTATCCAGCAAGCGCTGTTAAAGGAGCCGGACATAAGCAGCGCCATATAGTAGCCGCCTATACCCATAATTCCGCTGCCAAGGCAGATGTGAATGTACTTCATACGAGTAACGTTGATACCAACCGAGTCAGCCGCCGCAGGGTTTTCACCAACGGAGCGAAGCTTAAGCCCCACACTTGTGTGGTTAAGATACCACCAAAGACCAATTGCAATTATTATGCCCAAATAGACGAGAATGTTATGGCTGAAAAGGCCTTCACCTATAACGGGTATCTTGGAAAGCAAAGGGATTTCAATATCCGCAAAGCCGTTTTTAACGTTTACGGCTTCGTTCATAACGGGCCAATCATCACCCTTAAGGCTGTTACCTACAAAGAAGTAAACGCCAAGACCAAAGGTAGTAAGGGTAAGACCGGTTATATTTTGGTTAGCCTGTAAGGTAACCGTAAGAAGCGCAAAAAGCAAACCGCAAAGGGCGCCCGCAATAAAGGAAACTATTATGCCTGCGCCAAGGCTGTTAGCAAAGCAGCCGCAAATGTATCCGAATATTGCCCCCACCGCCATAGTACCCTCAACACCAAGGTTAAGACTGCCGGATTTTTCAATTATTATTTCGCCAACGGTACCGTAAAGAAGAGGGATATTTATGGAAACAACACGGTAAATTAAGAAAGTTATAACGCCTAGCTTATCCATACAATCATCATCCTTTCTTTTTAAGTACTATACGGAAGCGTATAAAGAAGTCTGCCGCAAGAACAAGGAACAGTATCACGCCCTGAAGCATATTTGCAAAGCTGGAGTCTACCGCACCGAAAGAAGCACTGGCTATACCCGAGCCGAACTGCAAAAGGCAAATAAGGGCGGAAACAATAACTATCATAGGTGTGTTAAGCTGTGCCAGCCAGGCAACTATAATACCTGTCCAACCCACGTCATCGGTAATGCTGGTGGAAAGGTTACCGGAAGAGCCAACCTTAAAAGCTGCGGCAAGACCGATAAGTGCGGCGGAGAGAAAAACGGTGCGTAGGGTTATCCATTTAACCTTCATACCTGCGTAGCGGGCAGTGTTTGTGCTGTCACCTACTACGTTAATCTCGTAACCCTGTTTGGTATGTTTAAGATAAACGTATATAAGCGCTGCGATAACAAGAGTAAGAATAAAGCATATATCAAGCTTAAAGTTGCTGCCTATGGAAAGAAAGGGAAAATGTACTATGTTATCAAAGCTTTCAAACATAGGACGTTCAGATTCTGTTTGCAAAAAGAAGTTCCAGTCTGCTTTGGTTTCGCCTATAAATACGAGGAAATAAAGGGCTATATAGTTAAGCATCAGCGTCATAAGCGTTTCGTTGGTACCGAAAACCACCTTAAGCGCACCTGCTACAAGACCGTAAAGACCAGCAGCAATCATAGCCGCAAGACACATAACAATAAGAGTAACCCAAGCAGGAGCAACTGGGCCCAGCTTAAAAGCAACGGTAGTGGCGGCAACAGCGCCCATTATAAACTGACCTTCGCCGCCAATGTTCCAAAACTTCATCCTAAAAGCAAGGGACAAGGCAATAGAAGTAAGTGCCAAGGGCAAAAACTCTTTAATATAGTTCATATAGGTCAAATAGGCACGTTTGTTACCCACGGTGTCCATCGTAACCATTTGGTAATAGTATTCAAAGGGGTTAACGCCTCTTAGCCACAGCACTAAAGCGCCTACGAGTAAAGCAAAGATAATAGCACCCAGATAAAAACAGCATTTCATCCAAATGGGGCAGCCCGTACGTTTAACTACACGGAAGGGCAGACCGCTTCTATTATTGTTGTTAGCCACGTTCTACTCCTCCTCTCCGTTGTTATCGTTGGTGCTGAAAAAACCATCTCTTGCAAAGCCTGCGGGCTTATCCGCATACCTTTCGCTAAGGTCAAGAGAACCGGTCATCATAAGACCTAATTCTTCTTTACAGGTCTTGTGTGCGTGAACAACGCCCATAACCTTGCCGTGGCAAAGCACCATTATTTTATCGCAAAGCGCAAGCATAACGTCTAAGTCTTCACCCACAAAAAGTATACCTACGCCATCAAGCTTTTGCTTGTTAAGAATGTTGTATATAGTGTAAGAGGAGTTGATATCCAAGCCTCTTACGGGGTAGGCGGTAATAATAACGTTAGGACCGGCCTTTATCTCACGCCCCAAAAGCACCTTTTGCACGTTACCGCCGGAAAGACGCCTTACGGGCGTTTCTGCAGAGGGTGTAACCACCGCCAGGTTTTCTATAACTTGCTCGGCATCAGCTCTGCCACGCTTGCGGTCTATAAAAGGGCCTTTGCCTGTACGGTAGTTTTTAAGCAGCATATTGTCGGTAATGGACATAGAAGGCGCAAGCCCCATACCAAGCCTGTCCTCGGGTATAAAGGACATAGATATGCCTTTCTCAAGGATGGCTTTGGGAGGAAGCCCCACTATGTTTTCGTTTTTATGTATCATCTGCCCCGAAACTATGGGGCGAAGCCCTGCAATAGCTTCGCAAAGCTCCTTCTGGCCGCAACCCGCAATACCTGCAACGCCAAGTATCTCACCGCCTCGTATGTAAAAGCTTACGTTATCAATGGCGGTAGCACCCTCGTCATTCCTTATGGTTAGGTTTCTTACTTCAAGAAGAGGACGAGTTTTTTCCACAACGGGACGGTCGATGTTAAGGTCAACCTTGTGTCCCACCATCCACTCGGTAAGCGCCTGTTCGTTGGTTTCAGCGGTGTTTACGGTAGTGATATATTCACCCTTACGCATTATTGCAACACGGTCGGATATCTCCATAACCTCGTTAAGCTTGTGGGTGATTATTATAATAGCGTGTCCTTGCGCTTTCATAGTGCGAAGCACGTCAAAAAGCTTGGCTATTTCCTGCACCGTAAGCACGGCAGTGGGCTCGTCAAGAATAATTATCTTAGCTCCGTAATACAGTACCTTAACTATTTCCAAAGTCTGCTTTTCGGAAACTGCCATATTGTATACCTTTTTTCCCGGGTCAAGGTCAAAGCCAAATTTATGGGTTATATCCCTTATTTCGTTATAACGCTTCTTTTTAAGTACAAAGCCGCTTTTTTCCTTGCCCATCCATATATTATCGGCGGCAGAGAAAACGTCCACCAGCTTAAAATGCTGGTGCACCATACCAATGCCTAACCTTTTTGCATCCTCGGGAGAATCAATAGTTACTTCCTTGCCTTCAATGCGTATGCTGCCGCTATCGGGCTTGTAAATACCGGAAAGCATATTCATAAGGGTGGTCTTGCCTGACCCGTTTTCACCCAATATTGCAAGTATCTCGCCGTTTTTTACGTTAAGGTTAACGTTTTTATTCGCAACAACACTGCCAAAGGTTTTGGTAATGCCCTGCATTTCAATGGCGTACTCTGCCATAAAACTCCTCCTTCAAGCCGCCTTGCGGCTTTTTTGTAAAACGCTAAACAAAAAGCAAGGCTTTACTTTTTGTTTAGCGCCTTATAAAAAAGAAACGGGTCGGTCGGTAGAGCCGACCGACCCGTAAAAAGCGTATCAGATAAAAACTTATACCTGTGCAACACCTGCAACAAAGTAGTTCATAGTGCCGGTAATAACGCTGTCAGCAACGGAAGCGCCGCCTGCAGCAACGATTTCGTTACCTGCGTTGTCAACAAGAGCAGCATCAGCCTTGGTAACGTTACCTTCAGCATCAATGGAAAGCTTAACGCCGGAGAATACGTCCCATTCGCCGTCAACCATCATCTTGCGAACGGTGTCGATAGCCTTCTGAGTGTTGGGAGCGCAGTTCTTGGAAAGGGGAGATACGTCAACAAAGCCTTCCTTAAGACCGCCGTAGTATGCGGAAGAACCCATCTTTTCAACAA
>JAZSLS010000116.1:0-4033 GCA_045535465.1 Eubacteriales bacterium | reverse complement strand
TAAGGGTAGGTGTTGCTGTCTTTAAGTTTTATGTTGTAGCGGGGCATAAACTGCTTTATAAAGCGGTCCTCTAACACCAAAGCCTCCAGCTCCGTAGCGGTGTGATACACCTCAAAATAGCTTACCGAGCTTACCATGTGGGCGGTTTTGCCCGTGTGCTTGGCATAGGGAGCAAAGTAACTGCTCACCCTGTTGCGAAGCGCCTTGGACTTACCCACGTATATTATCTTGTCGGCGGCGTTATGCATAATGTAAACGCCCGGTGTGGCGGGCAGATCTCTTGCCGCTATAAATAATTCATCTCTCGTCATAGCATTTCCTTACTAACAAAGTAGGGCTGTTGCTACGCGCAACAGCCCCACGAAAAATCAAAACTTAGTCATTAAAACCGGTAAGGAGAAGATTGGCAAGACCTTCAACAGCCTCAGCCTCATCAATACCTTCGGCGCGGATGGTTATATCGTGACCTTTTTCGATGCCCAAGGATAAAACGCCCAGCAAGCTTTTTGCGTTTGCGCGTCTTGTACCCTTTTCGATCATAACTGTGCTTTTGTAGGAGTTAGCCTCTTGAATAAAGAAGGTGGCAGGTCTGGCATGAAGACCAACTGTGTTCTGTATTGTAACGGTTTTTGTTGTCATAATATACTTCCTCCAACACATCCATCTTATTACCTATTATAGCAATTAAGCGCGAAAAATGCAAGGTTATTATTATAGTCAATTCAGTCAAACCTTTAGTGCTAAGTGCATATTTTTTTGCGCGGTATGCACAACTGCGTGCTAATCTTGCATAATCTCGTTTATGGACAAAGATAACTCATAAAGCTCGGAGTTTAATTCAAGAACGGCGCCTCTTACAAGCTTCATATCGTCTATATAATAGCCGCTTTCCTTTTCCACCGCATAAAGTTTTATTTTTACAAGTCCGTCTTGACTTGCGTGATGCTTTTCTTCCACGGAGATTTCTTCTTCGCTTTCTTCCTCTTCCGCATAATCGCCTAAAAACGCACCAACCTCTTTGTCCTCGTAATAAAGAACCACTTCTTTGTCGGGAAGAGCCGCCTTCTCACCGCCGTCAAGGGGCAAAACGGTGCATAAGCAGTAAACCTCAACGGTGTTTTCCTTGTCCTGCTTTTCGATGCGCTCCGTAAGCTCTTGCCGCCAAAGTATGCCCGAAACCAAGCACACAACGGCTAAAACTATAAGCACGTCCAATAAGTTAAAGCCTTTTTTCGTTCTGCTCACGGCTTAGCCCTCCCTTTGAATACTGCTTAAATTGCCCGTAAAAACGTCGTACGTCGTTTCCAGCTTAAACGCGCCGTTTATACGCAGGGGCGTATCGTCCAAAAGATAAACGCCGTCCTTGTAATTAGCCGTTATTTTGGCATAGACCGTGCAATTATCCGGGGTTTTTCTTATGATAGAACCGATAAGCTTATCACCGTGGTACAAGGGTTCGTTCTCTTTAACGGTGGATATTTCACCCGCATATTCCTCACCGAAATTTACCTGCAAGGTCAGGTCAACGGTTTCGTAAGCTGTTTCTTCCATGTTGGGAACCAAAAACAGAAAAGCGGTGCCCGCAATCAAAGCAAGGGCGATAAATATAATCAGTGCATCCGCCGCCGTAAACCAGCGGGAGCGCTTATTGCTTGTAAAGTTCATCGTTTGTTTCCCCTTTCTCGTGTATTCTCGTGTGGCAGGCGGCAGAAGCCATACCCAAGCTAAGCCACAGCATATAACATTGGGTGCCGTTTTGCCATAAATTGTAACCCATGGCAAACACAAGTCCCGCAATGGCGCAAGCACCCGCGGCCGCCGCTATGCGTCTGTCCTCACTGCCCTTCTTGGGCAGAGAAGAATACAAGCGCTGTGTGGAAAAAACTACCGCAAAAAGCAGAATTAAAAATCCTGTAATTCCGCACTCGGTCAGCGTTTGCAAAAACATATTGCAACTGTTCTCAAGACCTGCCAAATTCAAAGAGCTTTGTGACATACCCACACCCAACATAGGATAAGAGCTGCTTACGCTTATGGCGTTGGACCAGCCTGAAACCACGTTGTATACGCCTAAGCCACCGAAGGTAATGGGGATACCGCAAAGATACAAGGCAAGTACCGGCATACCCACACCCATAAGCAAGGGCCTGAATATCTCACGGCGAACCACCGCCAGGTAAACGGTAATCACCATAGCCGCCACCATCGCCAGGAAAACGTGTCCCGTAAATACCGCGTAGCCTATACACGCCAAGGTCAGCACGTAGCATAACGGACGGCTGATAAGCACTGAATGCTCCGTTTTGCAGAACTGAAAAGGCAAAAGCATAATGCAGTATCTTATAAGGGTTCCGCTGTCACCGAACACCGAGGTAGATCCGAACAGCGAATCCCAAAGGGAAAGCTCTCTGTACGCGCCCCAAAAGACCTCAAACACGAACACAAGCACAACGCCGCCAAGTCCTATGCACAGTGTTTGGATGCATTTTTTCATAAGCTTTTCGGTGGTAAGCAAATTTGCCGCTAAAATATATAAAGCAGTCATGGAAAAAGCAAACGCGGCGTTAAGACCGCCGCCCTTTAAAGCGGCAAAACCAAAGCAGATGAGAAGCAAAAGCACGAAAATACTACCCGCGTTCACATGGAAATTCCTCTTGCCTCTAAGCACCTTTATTACGTAACAGCCAAAGGTGAAGCTTATCAAAACTACAGTATAAAGCTTGGAAATAAAAGGGAAGGATACGGCAGAAACGCATAACCCCAATTCGGGAGAGAAATTTATGGTAAGCGCCAACACCGTAGCCGCAAGGAAGGCGAGTATGCTCGTTTCTTCCCAAAAGAATGAAAGGGCACCGAATATGGAGCCTAAAATAAATGCAGTACCTACCGCCGCGCCCTTGCTTTTGCCGTTATAGGTTTCAAGGGGGATGCAGTGTTTAAGACTGCTGCGGAAGAATACGCTTTTTTCTAAGAAGTTAATAAGCGTTTTCTTGGAAAAAAGTAACGGAAAAGCCGTAATGATAATAATACAGCCGTTAATAAGGCTGGGGATACTTTCCGTACCGTCCTTAAAAGCAAAAAGCTTTACGAAATAAACAAGTCCTATATATACACCAAAGGTAACGAAAAAAGCACCGTAACTGCTTACGGAGGTATACACGGCGCGGTTCACGAACCGCCTGTATGCCGCAACAACCGGACTTGTTTCCAAAAAGCGGGAAAACGCTGTTTTTAAAGGTAGGGATACGTTCTTTTTGTATCCGAATTTTTTAAGGCTCTCGTGGCTTGCGCTTTTAAGTAAAAGCTCGTCGGCACCGATACTGCCGCTGAAGAAGAAAGAAAGGATACTGAGCTTTAAAAAAGAAATAAGCCCTGAGGATAAACCGCCAAGGCATGACAATATAAGGCTTTCGTTTTTAAGCCTTCTCCAATATCCGTTTCCTTTTGTCTTGTTCTTAGTCTTCACGCAAAAGCTCCGGTCGTTTTCTTAACGTGCGCTCAACGCTCTGTGCGTGGCGCCATTTGTTGATCTCTGCATGGTTACCGTTCAAAAGCACCTCAGGCACGCAAAGCCCCTCAAATTCACGGGGGCGTGTGTATTGAGGATACTCCAAAAGCCCACCCTCCAAGCTCTCTTCCTCAGAGCACTCGGCGGCAGGCAATACACCTTCAATACGGCGCGCAACGGCATCAACCACTATGGCGGCAGGCAGTTCACCCCCCGTAAGCACGTAATTGCCCACGGAAAGCTCCTCATCCACCTCAAGCTCTATAATTCGCTCGTCAACGCCCTCGTAATGACCGCAAAGAAGTATCAAGTTATCGTAGGCGGTGTATTCCTTGGCGATTTCGTTGTTAAAAAGCCTGCCCTGAGGTGACATATAAACAACGCGGGTGCTGCCTTTAAGCTTGGATTTTACATCCCTTATGCAATCCACCACCGGCTGGCACTGCATAACCATACCGTAACCGCCGCCGTAGGGCGTATCGTCCACACGGCGGTGCTTATCCTTGGTATAGCTTCTTATGTCAG
>JAZSLS010000006.1:0-26528 GCA_045535465.1 Eubacteriales bacterium | reverse complement strand
CCGCTTGGCCTCCGACTTTATAAAGGTTTACAAGTTCAGTAGAAAGACCGTAGGTGTCGAATTCATCACGAATGTTGTCGCCGTTATCGCTGCCAAAGCCTTTAATTTTTTCTTCAAAAACGTCAAAAGTCCACTTGCCTTCCTTTGCAAGCTCATAAAGCTCGGTATATGTACCGTCACCGAATTTTTGTTCATAAAGGTCTTTATTAAAGAGAAGAACAACTGTGCCATCGTTATCGTAGGTGTTGATATCGCCGAGAGCGTAATAAAGCTTATTGCCAATAGAGAGGTCAGCTACACCGTTCTGATCCCACCAAGGCTTGCTGAAATCTATACCTAAAGTGTGAAGGTCCTGAAGGTAACCATTTGAAATAAAGGAATGATAATAATAATATGATTCGAAACAAAAATCGATAGTAGGAGCACCAGAAAGAAGGTCGTCCTGAATGAGAGTACGGATATCAGCAACGGTTTCGGTACTCATCTCGCCTGTGATGCTGCAGTTGTAGTTGGTTTCAACTGCTTCCTTAACCTTTTTCTTAGCAAGGTTAATGTTGGTCATCTTGCCGGTTTCTTCGGACTCATCCCAAATAACTTCCCCCTGGAAGTCAATACTTTCCTTACCGTAACCAAACCAACGCTGCATAATGTTAAAGGTTCTGCCGCCCATATCGGTAGCAGGTGCAAGCTGTTCGTGATATGTACCGGTTACTACACCACTTTCATCGTTTGTTTCACCGGATGTGTTCACATCACCGGAAACACCAGAAGTGTTGGAGCTGTCATCTTTCTTATCATCCTTACCTGCACAAGCTACAAAGCAAGTAACAACCATAAGTACAGCCAAAAGCAAACATAAATACTTTTTCATAATTCTCTCCTTTACATATTAGTTGTAGTAATTATAACACACAATATTATAAAATGCGATAGTTTTTTGAAAAAAATATTCAAAATTAGTTATTTTTTTATTGTAAATAATTTAACTGTTTTTATTACTATACATTTTATTATATTTATGATATAATTAGATATGAGGTGGTACATATGCATTATTTGCTGAGAGACGATATGCGAATTAGCAAGAAGCGGTTTTATATCTTATCGTTTACTTGGGGCTTTTGGGTTACCTTGTGCGGATGTATACTTGCTTTTTTGTTTTTACTTTTCGGATATAGGCCAAAACGCTTTGGATATTGTTATTACTTTGAATCCAAGCGATTGAAAGGCGGATTTAACGCAGGCATTTTCATCTTTGTTTGCGGCGGAGCATCGAAACGTATGCTCTATCACGAACACGGACATAGCTTACAAAACTGTTTATACGGGCCTGCTATGCCGTTTTTAGTTTCAATTCCATCGACAATAAGATATCATTATCGCAAAATAAGACGTCGTATTAATCGCAATTGTTACCTTCCCCCATACGACAGTATTTGGTTTGAAAAGGAAGCTACTCGCTTTGGAAGACATTTTTTCTGTGAAGACGAGACGCTTGAAAAAGAATAAGCTTCTCCTGTTTTTAAATTCATTTTGCAAGCAGCTTTCTAACACAAACGCCCCTGCTCTCATATACGAGGCAGGGGCGTTGCTTATTGGTAAAAATTCAGCTTATAAGCTTATTGCCACATAGACTTGAGTATAGGCAGGAAGTTGCTTCTTTCTTCTGCTGTTGCGGTTACCGAAGAACCGGAAACAGGATCGTAAAAATACTGATAACAGAAGAATGCAACACCTGTACACTTATCAAGATTATCTCTGGTGTAAATCAAGCAGTCCTTAAGTACGTCACGGTTGTTAACCCACTCGTACTTACCTTCTGTGGTTCCTGCATACGAGTCTATGGTACCGCTATATCCGTCAACTGCCTTACCAAGAGTAACACCAACGTAAAGAGTTACACTGGAATGCTTAACTATGTTGGACCAACCGGTAGAACAAGTTGGGAAGCTTTGGCTGGAATGGAGCATACCAAAGTACACCTGAGGACAAATATAATCGATATAACCTTCGGTAGAACACCAAGTATAAACGTCAGCATACTGAGAGTTATAAACGTTGTTCATATTACCCGCAGGAGAAATACCAAATACTATGTCGGAGTCAACAGACTTAATTGCGCTATACAAACCGCTTACCAGTAAGTTAAGATTTTGTCTGCGCCAGTTTGCTAAAGACAAGCTACCAGTGTAAGAATTGTAAGCCTTGGAGTCAAAGGACGAATCGGTTGTGGGATAGAAGTAGTCGTCCATATGAACGCCGTCAACATCGTAAAGCTCACAAATTTCCTTAGCACCATTAATGATAAGGTTACGAACATCTTCGTATGCAGGGTTGAGATAGTAATAGCTGCTGTACTGAACAACGTAAGTACCGTTGTAAGTGGAGCTTTGATACCATTCACCAACCTTGAAGGAAGTACTTACCTTGGTAATATCACTGGTAGACATCAAACGCAAGGGGTTGATCCACGCCTGAACAGAAAGGTTACGAGCGTGTGCAAGTTCAATAATAATCTTAAATGGGTCGTAAGTAGCATTCTTACCGTATGAACCAACAACATACTTACTCATTGTGTAATATTCGGAAGGATACATACTGTCACCGTTAGGTCTTACCTGAACAATAATTGTATTCATACCCATATTTACACAGTTATCAAGTATGGTTGTCATAAGGGTACGGAAGCTACCCTCGGCACGCTGAGACGAGCCTGAGGTATAAACACCGCTAAGGTCAAACTGAGACAGCCACATAGCTTTAACATTATCGTAGTTTATCTCAGTGTAACCTTCGTCTCCGCCTATAGGAGGTTCGGGTTCATCAGTACCGCCGTCATCATCGGGAGCGGTTCCGTCGCCGGTATAAATACTTACATAAGACTGATTTGAAACAAACGTTGCAGAGTCAAGGTTAATATCAGAGGAAAGAACAAGCAAATCTCCAACATCGACCATTGAACAAGCTGCCTGAGTTTGAGAGCCCAAATGAACGGCGAGAAGTATGCCATTCATAGGAACGGAAACAGACTTAGTTGTACCGGATTCATAAATCTCGGTTACAATGTAGCCTCCCTTTGTCTCAGAATACTTAGCTACAAATACCTGCCAATAAGAAGCTGTAAAGTAGCTTGCATAGTCTTCGGTATAAATATGAGAGCCACCGGAAACGAACTGACCTGCATTAATTCCGTTGATGTAGATTACACCTTCAAGGGACTGGTCACCACTTTGAGCAAACACTGCACTGTAAGTAGCGCTACCGTTTATTGTAGCAGTGGCCGCAGGAAGGACAGGAGACCAAGATACAAAGTCATAACCTTCATTAGGAACGGGTGTGGGAACTGTTATGGCAGACCACAAAGAGCCTTCTTCAACAGTTATGCTGGTAACACCATCAAGTGTACCGCCGTTGCCTGCTGTGAAAGTGATTGTATATTGTTCCTTGGGTTTTACAGCAAAGTTTGCGGTGAATACTGAATTTTCTGTAACCTTAGAGGGGAACGCAGGAGTCCAGTCAACAAACATATATCCGTTATCGGCAACGGGAGTAGGAACAGTTATATCAGACCAAGAGGTACCTATAACAACATCATAAACGTCAGTGCCGCTTAACGAACCGCCTGCACCTGCATTAAACGTGATAGTAGCCCAAAGAGACGCATCATACCGGAAGTTAGCAACAAAGCTTATATCTTCAGTAATTTCAGCAGAATTTTCGGGAAGTACAGGAGTCCAACCAACAAATACGTAACCGGGGTCGGGGGTAGGTGTAGGAACTGATATATCAGCCCAAGTCGCACCTTCTTCAACGGTCTGTACGGTTTCACCATTAATAGAACCGTGGTCGCCTGCAGAGAAGGTAATATTGTAGGTAGGTATTGCGGGACCGGCAAAGCCATAAACTTCAACTTCGCCAAAACGAGCTATGTAATTGCTCATAGGACAGTCAAAACGTACGACTGATATGTTTTCAGCATTGCCCATTATCTCAAGCAAGTAACCATATTCACCGCTCTTTGTGAAGGTGTTAGACGTACCAAATACAGTCATATTGTTTTCGTCAGCACCTACGTAAGCAGTAACGCTATCAGGAAGAACACGATTGGTAGAGAAATATCTCAAACCAAGATTCATACCAAGCTTGGTTACGGTTATAGCAGTGGAAAGCTTAACGGTTATGCTAATACTATTGTTGTAACGGGAAACTTCTACCCAAGGATCAGCATCGGCACTCAGCAAGTTGCCATCATTAAGTCTACCCGCACCATAGCCTTCGCTTGAAGCAAAGCTATCGGGATAACCGGTTTGTACGTTACCATTGGTTATCATATACTGGCCGCCGTTTGCAGACAGTGCATAATTCTTCACAACGCCGCTGGCTTCCTTAACAAACACCGCTGTATAGGTTGCATTGGCATTTACAGAGGAAGTAGAAGCAGGTAAAGTGGGAGACCAGTGAGAGAACGTGTAACCCTTATCAGCAACGGGAGTAGGAACAGTTACTGCACTCCAAGACGTGCCGTTTGCAACGGTAACGCTGGTGTTGCCGGAGAGGGTGCCGCCTTCGGACGAAAGGAAGGTGATGGTGCGAGGAACGGTGTTAATTTCCGGACCAAGAACCTGAACTTCACCAATACGTCCAACGAAATAGGTGCTCATAGAAAGTGTTATCTGAAGATATTTTACAGAACCGGAAACGGAACCGTTAATAGTTGCAAGATAACCGTAACCACCAACCTGTTCATAAGAAGATGTAGAACCAAAGTTCTTCCAACTCATATTATTGCTGGCACCGTAAGATGATGCTGTGGAGTATTTTACGGTAACTGTATTAGGCAAGCCTCTATTAGTGGCATCAGCCATAGTACCACAATTAACAACAACACGTTCAATGTCAGATCGTACGGTACCAAGCTTTACAACTATAACGATAACATTGCTTTGATTGGAGCCGTATTCAGAAAGATTTGCTCTGGATTTTTCAACCCAAGCACCGTCGGTAGCAGAAACTATAGCATCGTTGTTCAAAAGGCCATTACCGAAGTTGACAGTCTTTTGACTCCAACCCGAACGATAAGATTCGGTAGATACGGTGGTGAACGCAGAGTCAGTATTTGTTGAAAGATCACTACCTACAATATAGGCATAAGTGCCGCCGTTTGCAGAAGATGCATAGTTATTTCTGGTTACAGCGGAAACGGATTTCTTGAATATAGCAGTATAAGTAAGGTCTTCAACAATTTTAAATGAGGAATCAGGCAATACAGGGGACCAAGAGTCAAACTCGTAACCATCTCCGGGTACAGGTGTAGGAACGGTTACAACATCACTCCAAAGAGTATCAGCATAAATTCCTTCAAAATACCAAGTGCCGCTAATTGTACCGCCATCGCCTGCAACAAATACTACCGAGTAAGTAGGAATAAGCTCGAACTCTGCAATAAATGTAGCATCCGCATTAATAACGGTCGGGAAGCTTGCATTCCAAGCTTTAAAGGTATAGCCATCATCGGCAACGGCAGAAGGAACACTTATGCCGGTCCACGCACTGCCTTTAAGAACAGTGAACTTAGTTGTTCCGGTAAGAGAACCGCCCTCGCCGGCTATAAAGGTTATAGTTGCGTACTGAGTTGCATCATAAACAAAGTTAGCAATATAGGTTGCATCCCCATTAACAGCAGATGGGAATTCAGGCGTCCAACCATCAAACTTGTAACCGGGATTAGCTGTATAAGTGGGAACGGTAATGCCGCTCCAAGCAGTACCTTTAAGAACGGTAAAGGTTGTCGTGCCACCTAAAGTACCGTTTTCACCGGCAACGAAGCTAATAGTTGCATACTGAGTAGCATCAACAGCAAAGTTTGCAGTAAAGGTAGCGTCATTATCTATTGTTTCAGGGAAGGAAGGAGACCAAGAATCAAACTTAAAGCCTACGTTTGCGGTGTAAGAAGGAACTGTAATCTCGGACCAAGCGGTGCCCCTGAGAACGGTAAATTCGCTGGTGCCGGTTATAACACCGTTTTCACCTGCAATGAACTTAACCGTAGCGTATTGCGAATCATCTTTCTCGAAGGTTGCTGTATAAGTAGCGTTGGACGTTATGGTTTCGGGGAATTCGGGTGTCCACGCCTTGAACTTATATCCTGCGTCTGCAGAATAAACGGGGACTGTAATTTCTGCCCAAGCAGTGCCTTTTTGTACGGTGAAGGAAGTAGTTCCGGAAATAGAACCTCCGTTACCTGCAGTGAAATTAATTGTAACGTCTTCTACCTCTTCACTTTCAAAGGCTGCTGTGAATGTTGCATCTTCGGTGACTATTGCAGGGAATAAAGGCTCCCACGCCTTAAAATCATATCCGTCTGCAGGAATCACAGAAGGAACGGAAATTTCGCTCCAATCAGTACCCTTAAGAACAGTTAATTCCCTATCACCATCCAAGGTACCACCTATCTCGCAGTCAAACGTGATGTTTGCCCATTGTTCGCTATCATACTCAAATTTAGCAACATATTCAAGATTCTCATTAATGGAATCAGTTGCTTCAGGGAATACAGGCGTCCAACCGATAAACTTATAACCGGGATCAGCCTGAGGAACAGGAACGGTTATTGTACTCCAAAGAGTACCTTCGTCAACGGTATAATCGGTATTACCGTTTAAAGAACCGTTTTCTCCGGCCTTAAATGAAACGTTGTATGTGGGAACTACATTGCTGGTAGAACCATAGACTTCAATTTCACCGAAACGTGCGATAAATGTGGTGGTGGGAGACATATCAAATACAAACAATACGTATTGAACATCTTCAGCTTCACCGTCAACGGTAGCAATATGACCATACTCACCCTTTTGAACATACTGGTCTATTGTTGCACCACCGTAGTATTCGGTAGCTTCGCTAAGAGTTTTACCAACATAAACAATAAGCTCGTTAGGAAGCTTTCTGTTAGTAGAGTCATATCTTGTACCAAGGTTTAAAATAGCACGGGTCATCGTGATGGGTTCTGCCAACTTAACAGCAATATTAATCTGATAATTAACACGAGAAATTTCTATCCAATTATCATCATTGCCTGTAAGATGAATACCATCGTTAAGATAGCCGCTGCCAAAATCGGTAGAGGCGGCAAAACTATCGGGAAAGTCTTCACGAATATTACCGCTGGTTACCATATAACTGCCGCCGTTTGCAGAACTTGCATAGTTCTTTATGCTAATATTCGGATTAGCACTGAAGTTAGCCGTAAAGGTTAAGTCTTCTTCTATAATTTCAGGAAATTCAGAAGACCAAGAGTTAAATATGTAGTATTCATTAGGAACACAAGTAGGAACTGTAATTTTATCCCAAGAGGTACCCTTAAGGACGGAGAACGAAGTTGCTCCTTCTAAAGCGCCGTGAGTACCGGCTATAAAGGTAACGCTAGCATACTGAGTAGGATCATACTCAAATACAGCAACGTATTCAGCACTTTCGGTAACAAGCTCGGGAAGCTCAGGCTCCCAACCTATAAACTTATAACCGGGATCAGGAACAACAGTGGGCATCGTACCCGCATCTTCAAAATCGGTACCGTCAAAAACATCTACAAACACGGTATTACCGGAAAGACTGCCGTTTTCGCCGGCTTTAAAATTAATGGTATGCCAAGAAACGCTATCCTTCTGAAAAACAGCAGTAAAGGTCATATCGCCGTCTATAATCTCAGGGAATTCGGGGGACCAACCATAAAATTCATAACCTGCGTTTGCAGTAGGTTCGGGAACTTCGAGGCTGCTAAAATACGTTTCAGCTTCTACTTCGTAGAAAGAGGTGCCGGTAATATAACCGTTTTCGCCCGCAACGAAGGTTACGGTATAAGAAGAAGGAGCAGAGCCGGTATCAGGATGCTTTGTATTGTTAATGTTAATCAAACCGGCAAGGTGTTGCTTGTATATGAGGTAATCGGAAGAAACTACTTCCCCATCATAATCAACGTCGCCCGCTAAAAGCAAAGCTCCTTCCAAAAGAGAAAGCCCCTTTAAGTGAAGCGAATACACAATGGAGTCTGCTGTGCTTACAGTACCGTCACCATTAAGGTCCCCTTTGACAATAACAGTTAAAGTTTCCTTTCCGTTAGTGACAGTATAATTTGTAGCCATAAAAGCATCATCTGCCAAAGCGGTGCCTTCGAAAGACGATACAACTACTTTTGAAGAGTTTTTAAAGTTATCCACAAACTCCTCAACAGTAGTACCGGCAACCACGTCATAAACGTAGCCGCCATCGAAATCTAAATGATACACGTCGCTGCGAAGACCGCTAGCCGCAGATGCAAAACCTACGGGATAAGCAGAAAACAAAGCAATCAGCATCACAAATGCAAGTATCGTAGATATGCTGCGTTTTATTCCCATAAAAAAATCTCCTTATCACAATGGATAATATCACTGTAATTATACATTGTAATTGTAAACAATCAATTAACAACAAAAAATATATAAAGAATTAAGAGCTTTTTGTCGCATTGCACAAAAACAGCAGTGTTCAACTTGAGATAAAACACACTAAAATGGGCAAAAAGCCGATAAAAAACAAAAAATCGCTAATTAGTTTTTTAAAGAATGGATAGGTGCAGGTATGATACCGCCTCTATTGATAAAAGCGGAAGGGTCACATTTGCTAATAGCCATAACGGGCGCCATACCAAGCAAACCGCCAAAGCTGACGCTATCACCAACGTTTTTTCCATAAGCTGGAATAACTCTTACTGCGGTAGTCTTTGCGTTGATAACACCAATAGCAGCTTCGTCTGCTATTAATGCGGAAATTACTGAAGCGCTAGTATCCCCGGGTACTGCAATCATATCCAAACCAACAGAGCACACTGCGGTCATTGCTTCTAGCTTCTCTATACAAAGAACGCCGTCTTCAACAGCCTTTATCATACCGGCATCCTCAGACACAGGGATAAACGCACCCGAAAGGCCGCCGACCTTAGAAGAAGCCATAACGCCGCCTTTCTTAACCGCATCATTAAGCATTGCAAGAGCAGCCGTTGTACCGCACCCTCCACATTGACCAACGCCCATAGCTTCAAGTATTTCGGCTACAGAGTCACCAATTGCGGGAGTAGGAGCCAAAGAGAGGTCCACAATACCAAAAGGAACACCAAGTCTTCTGCTTGCTTCTCTTGCAACAAGCTGACCTACACGTGTAATTTTAAAAGCGGTTCGCTTGATTTCTTCCGCAAGGGCCTCAAGGTCGGCACTGCCAATCCTTTCGACAGCACTTTTCACCACGCCGGGGCCGGAAACGCCTACGTTTAATATAGCTTCACCTTCGCTTACACCGTGAAACGCACCCGCCATAAAAGGATTATCCTCGGGAGCATTTGCAAAAACAACAAGCTTTGCGCATCCTATTGAGCCACTGTCCTTGGTGAGATAAGCGGTTTTTAAAATTATTTCACCCATAGTGCGAACGGCGTCCATATTAATACCGGACTTTGTTGAACCAATATTTACAGAAGAACACACTCGAGAAGTAGAAGCCAAGGCTTCCGGAATGGTAGATATAAAACGCCTGTCTGCGTCTGTCATACCCTTCTGAACGAGAGAACTGTATCCGCCGATAAAATTTATACCCAAAGTGTCTGCCGCTTTATCCAATGCTTTAGCAGTTGAAATAAAACCCGCTTCATTAAGACAAGCACCCGCAATAGCAACAGGGGTAACGGAAACACGCTTGTTGATGATGGGAATGCCAAGTTCCTTTTCAATTTCCTCACCAACAGAAACCAGTTTTTCTGCACGACGTGTTACTTTTTCATAAACGGCATCAGCAAATCCATCCTTTCCTGCAGAAGCACAGTCGAGTAACGAAATACCCATTGTGATTGTGCGTATATCAAGGTGATCATTGCTAATCATATTAATAGTTTCTAAAATATCGTTTCTGTTAATCACGCCGCCACCTCATATTCTGTGCATCGCATTAAAAATGTCCTCGTGCATAGTCTGTATCTTGAGCGCATTATCTACGGCAAGAACGTCTAAGGCATCAACAAACTCGTGCATTTTAACTTTAAGCTCGGTAATATCCGCTATCATAAACATTACAAAATAGTCTTGCAAAACACTTTGAGACACGTCAACTATATTTGCACCGTATTCGGTACAAACAGTGCTCACCTTCGCAATAATGCCCTTGTTATCCTTACCGGTTACAGTTATAACTGCTTTCATAATTCCAATCCTCCATTTATGGTAACTAAATATTTTTAAATTTATCTGCTAAATCTTTTTCCGTAAGTCTTTTTACGTTGTCGATTACAACAATCCCCATATCCCTTGCTCTTTGCAAAAAATGTTCCTTTGAAAGGCCTTTTTTCTTAAGGCCGGAACAAACTAAAACTTTTTTTGAATAAACCCCTCCAAAACGAGTTGCAACGGAAGAAAGCTTGTACAGCTCTTCTTCGTCAACGCCGCCGTTTTTACAGGATATAAAAACAGGGATAACGCCCTGCATTGCCAAAACATCAATCTCGTTAGAAGTCCCATCAAAAGCATTGGAAGAACTAAAAACACCGTCCCAATCAATATTAACACCGCAAAGAGCATCATTAAAACGAAGTTTTCCACTTGCGTCGGTAGTTCTTCTCACAACCGAAAGTATCAAAAGCTCTAAAACCGCACCAGCCATAATAAGGCACTTTTTTACCACGGGACTTCCATAGGTAAACGAGTAAGTGTCAGCAGTTTCTTCGATGTTTTTAACTAAACCTTTGAGGTAAAGCTGAGTGACAAAATCTCTTATATCTGCAAAACCATCGGAATTTCCAATCACCGCTTTACATTTTTTCTTGTTAATAACGGCACGTGTTCCGTTACAGGAATCACTGTTTGTTATTTTTGATTGGCCTAAAATATTTATCATCCTGTTCCAAACAATAGGAGACGTTTTGCAAATAGACCAAAGCTTGGAAAGGTCATCGTCGTATTCGGGACGATACTCAATATTCTCCCTAATCTTAGCATTGTAAAGAGATATATAATCCTTTGCGGTGAGTTTGGCATCCGTATACACAGCGGGAGCGTTTTCGTCTGTATCGCAATCAATAATGCGTCCCGTATTTATGTTAAGCCTCTGCATTTGAATGTTCTTTTCGCCTCTGTATCTCTCAAAAACTATACCGGTAGCCACAAGAGCCAAATCATCTCCACCGGTAAGGTCAAAACAGCACTCATCTTCGGTTTCAACTATTTCAACAAGTCTATCAACTATGGCGCTCAGTTTGTTGTGAGATATATTTTTGGCTTCAAAAGAGACGTTAAGCCCTATTTGCTTTGCAACCTGCTCGTAAACTGCAACAAGCTTGTGCATTCTGCGTCCATCTCCCAAAAAAATAACTTTTTCGGGTTTGGAGGAAAAGCAGCTTATCATATTTTCAAGGGGAGAATTTGTAAAGAATTCAATTACAACCATCTTTAAACCTCCTTCTATGTACTCAAAATATTTTATAATATTTTCAAGTATTTGTCAACACCTGAGAGAGATGAACGGAACAAAACAGACTATGCTAACGGAAAAGCGAAAGCAATAAAAATGCTATACTTCCCTAACGAAAGCATAGCACTTTTTATTACTTCATTACACTTAAAAACTCTTGCAAACGTTTGCTTTTTGGATTGCCTAAAACTTCTTCAGCGCTTCCCTGTTCGGCGATAATGCCTTCATCCATAAAGATAACCTTATCGGAAACCTCTCTTGCAAAACCCATTTCGTGGGTAACAACAAGCATTGTCATATTTTCCGCCGCAAGCTCTCTTATAACAGCAAGAACCTCAACTGTTATCTCGGGGTCAAGAGCGGAAGTAGGCTCGTCAAAACACAAAATGTCAGGCTTAAGTGCCAACGCTCTTGCAATGGCAACTCTCTGCTGTTGACCGCCGGAAAGCTGGCAAGGGTAATTGCCCGTCTTATCCTGTAAGCCAACCTTCTTTAAAAGCTCAAAGGAGTGTGTTAATATTTCATCCTTTATAGCCTTTTTATTTTCTTTATAATCAGGACGTTCCTTAGCAATAAGCAAAGGAGCAAGACTTACGTTTTGCAAAGCCGAATACTGAGGAAACAGATTAAAAGACTGAAAAACCAAGCCAAAATGCAGTCGTTTCTTTCTTATCTCGCTATCTGACTTTTTTGATAAATCAGATGCATCAAAAAGCAGCTCACCGTTCAGAAAAAACTGTCCGCCATCGGGTCTTTCCAAAAAATTAACACAGCGAAGCAGGGTTGTTTTACCGCTGCCGCTGGATCCGATTATGGAAAGAACTTCCCCTTTTTCCATAGAAAAAGTGATGTTTTTTAAGACTTCGGTTTGTCCAAAGCTTTTAACTATGTTTTTTGCTTCAAAAACTACCATATAAAAGCTCCTTTAAACCATAATTTTGTAATAGGATAACTTCTTTTCGAAATAACCAAAAAGAAGAGTAAGAAGTCCGACAAAAATAAGATAGAAAACAGCTGTATAGAACAACGGCCACATTAAGCCGTAACCGGCAAAATTCTGTGCGGCCTGTATTATCTCAACTATCATAATAACACGAGCCAAAGCGGTATCCTTTACAAGGGTAATAACTTCGTTTGATATAGGCGCCAAAATGCGCTTAATTACCTGCATCAAAACAACCTTAAAGAACACCTGCATCTTCGTCATACCAAGAACTTGACCTGCCTCGTACTGACCTTTAGGGATGCTTTCAATGCCCCCACGGTATATTTCGGAAAAATAGCAAGCATAATTAACCACAAAAGCGGCAATAACAGATGCAAAGCGTGTAAACAACGGCTGTCCAAACAGAAAACCCGGAACATAAAACACTATAAGTATTTGTAACATCAAAGGAACGCCGCGTATTACCCATACGAAGGTTTTAACCGCGCCTGATATCCATTTGATTTTTGACATAGAGCCAAAACAAATCACCAAACCTAAAGGAAGCGCTAACACAAGTGTTAGCGCAAATATCAGGCAGGTGTATTTAAGTCCTTCGCAAAGGCTTAACGTTACTTCCCAAAAACCCATTATATATTCCTTTAACTAAACAAATTAGAACTTTGTATCTGTATCAACCTTAAGAACGTTTTCAAAACCGTACTTTTTAGCAATTTCTGCAAGCTTACCGTTCTTCTCAAGGGTAAGGATAGCTTCATTTACCTTATCCTTAAGATCACTACCCTTTTTAAAACCAACAGCATAAATTTCAGATTCGAGCTCTATAGCTTCAACAATAGCAAGATCGGTATAGTCGCCCTTGCCACAGATATTCTGAGCAAGAATTATATCAACTACTGCAAAATCAACAGCGCCTGCCTTTACTTCGGTAAAAGCATTAATCTGTGCAGTGGTAGAGGAAATCTTATCCTTATCGGTAGCGGTTTCAGCATAAGAAGCACCTGCGCTGCCTGCTTCAACACAAGCGGTCTTGCCCTTAAGGTCTGCTTCAGCCTTGTAATCAGCAACCTTATCAGCTTTAACAACAATGCACTGCTGGTTAAGCATATAACCGTAAGAAAAATCAACTAATTCACTTCTCTTCTTACCGTCATCGCTGGAGTTAGCGGTAAAGCCATTCCAAACACAATCAATAGCACCGGAGTTAAGTTCGTTGTACTTCTGGCTCCAGTCAATAACCTGGAACTCAACATCCATACCTATAAGCTTGCCAACTTCCATAGCAAACTCAGATTCAAAGCCTATCCAGTTACCGTCAGCATCTTTTTCATTAAGACCGGGGATGATGGTAACGCCACAGGTAAGAACGTTGTCTTCCTTAGCGCAAGATGCGAAAGCAAACACGGAACCGAGAATGAGAACAAAGCTCATAATCAAAGCAATTTTCTTCATAAAATCCTCCAAAAATTCATAAAAGTGTTTTAATCATTCATCACTTTAGCATATTAAAGTGAAATGAACGTATGTATATTATCACACTAAAACCTTTTTGTCAATATTTTTTGTAAAACGAATTGATAATTACAAAATTTTGTGTTACAATTCTAAAAAAACTTAACGAAGTAGAGATATGAAAAAAGGAAATACAGATTACAATTCACAATTCGAAAAAATGACAAAGACCCCCGTCGGAAAGCTTGTTCTTTCCTTGGGTATCCCCACCACCATCAGTATGCTGATTACCAACATATATAATATGTCAGATTCTTATTTTGTCAGCAACATTGATGTCAGCGCAGGCGGTGCAACCAGCATTGTATTTAGTTTAATGTCTATAATACAAGCCTTTGGCTTTATGTTTGGCCACGGAGCCGGCAGTAAAATTAGCCGTTTATTAGGGCAAAAGGATACTAATGAAGCAAGTAAGTTTGCTTCAACCGGCTTCTTTTGGGCATTGTTTTGCGGTACTTTTATAATGACTGCGGGGCTTTTATTTTTAGAGCCGCTTATGCTTACACTCGGAAGCACCGATACTATACTCCCATACGCAAAAGATTACGGGATGTGGATACTGATTGCCGCACCTGCTATGACTACAAGCTGTGTGCTTAACAACGTTTTACGTTACGAGGGTAAAGCATCCCTTGCTATGATAGGACTAACAACAGGCGGCATTATAAACATCATACTCGACCCTGTTTTGATTTTTGTCTTAAAAATGGGCATTTCGGGAGCGGGTCTTGCAACCGCCATATCGCAATATATTTCCTTTAGTATTCTTTTCTCAATTTTTCTTCTAAATCGCACACAAAGCAAATTGTCTGTAAAAAATATTGATAAAAAGTTTAAAACCGTTGGTGTTATTGTTATTACCGGTTTGCCAAGCCTTGCCAGACAAGGTCTTAACAGTCTTTCAACGATGACGCTTAACCGCCTATCTAAGCCATTTGAGGATGCAGCCATTGCCGCAATGGGCTACGTGGCAAGAACCTCAAGCCTTATCTTCTGTGTAGGGCTTGGCATAGGTCAGGGCTTTCAACCTGTTTCAGGCTTCAACTACGGCGCTAAAAAGTATTCTCGTGTTAAAAAAGGTGCACTTTTTACTTTAGCGATAGGTGCAGCTTTTTTGGGAACATTATCCCTTATATGCTTCACTTTTGCTCCGCAAATTATAGGTATTTTCGGTAATGAAGCCGAAGTGTTGAAAATAGGAAGCGAGGCTCTTAGGATATATTGCTCGTTTTTGATATTTTTGCCAATATCCGTGGTCGCCACAATGCTGTTCCAAAGCATTGGCGAAAACAAAAAAGCACTTATACTTTCCTGCTTGCAAAGCGGCTTAATCTTTATCCCGTTATGCATCATACTCACTCATTATTTCGGAATAAAGGGTATTCAATGGTCGCAACCCATCGCCTACTTCTGCGCCGCTATGTTCTCTTTGCCGATAATGCTTTTGTTCTTAAAAAAGCTACCAAAAGATGAATAGCAGCGTAATAAAAGCCACCAAACGGTGGCTTTTATTTTCACAAGAACTCAGAAAGACTGCGTACGGTTTTGCCTTTTCTGCTTTCGCAAGAAGCTGAACGCATCATAGACTTAATAAGTGCATCCTCAGTAGCTTCGGAAACTGCACGGAAAATTGTATCAATCTTACTTTCGGCTATCTGAGAAAAATTTACTATGTCCTTTTTCTCTTCAGTTCTTAAAACGTTAGCGGTCGTAAAACCTATAAACACTTCCCCACTGCCGTGTCCTATTCTTGACCCTACACGGGCAAGAGCGGTCGAAATACGTTTAAGAACACGTTTTATCTGTCGGGATGACATCGGTATGTCTGTAGCCATTATAACGATAATAGAGCCTTTATCGCTTTCGGTAATGCCTTCCTGTATATTCTTACCGACATTTATACCGTCAATAGTCAAATCACGAAGTGCGCCGTGGTTTGACATAAGAAGTATGCCCAAAGTATATGGTTTTCCATCAAATATTACCTTGCGTGATGCAGAACCGATACCGCCCTTTAGACCGTGACAGACCATACCTCGGCCCGCACCCACTGCGCCTTCTTCAAAATCCTTGCAGGCGTTTTCAAAAGCTGCTTCGACGTGCGCCTCGTTAACACCAAAAGCGCAAATATTGTTTATGTTAGCGTCGTTGCACTCGCACACAACGGAATTAACCGACCTTAACATCTTGCCAAGCTTTGCACTTTCACGTACAGCCCTCTTATTAAGAGCATCCATAACAGCGCCAACGCTGAGAGTATTAGTCAGCGCTATTGGGGATTCAAGGGTGCCAAGCTCTTCTATTTGTATAGTGCCAACAGTTTTGCCAAAACCGTTAAGAACATAACAAGCCGCAGTAGGCTTATTATAAAAGACATTTTCTTCCAGGGGCACTATAACGGTAACGCCGCTATGTATATCTCCTTCATCAATAGTGGCGTGGCCAACAGTAACGCCCGCTACGTCTGTTATTTTATTAAGGGTACCTTTTTCAAATTCGTTTATCATAGCTTAACCCCTGTTTCTTCATATATCTTTTGGAGGAACAAATTCTGAATTTTGATTGCAAGCTCTCTGTCTTTTCCGCCTACGGGCTTGCCGTCAATTTCAAAAACGTATATTATGTTCTTGGTAGTGCTGCAAAGTATTATTTCATCAGCATCAAAAGCCTCATCAACGGTTACAATGCGTTCGTCCGTGGGAATACCATTCTCGTTACAAAGTTTTTTAATAACAGCACGTGTTATGCTTGGCAAAATGTATTCATCGAGCGGAGGCATTATTATCGTTCCATTCTTAATAATAAGTATACTACTGTGCGCAGCTTCCGTAAGTCTGTTGCCCCTGTGCTGTAAAGCTTCTGTTGCACCGGAAGAAGTAGCTTTTTGAGCAGCAAAAACGTTGGGCAATAAATTAGTTGTTTTAATATTGCAATAACTAAAGCGCAGATCTTCCATACTAAGAAGGCTTGCTTTTTTATCCTTAGGCGGAAGTTTAACCGGAGTAACAGACATTATAAGATTGGGCTTTTTATCAACGGGATATTCGTGCTTACGAGGTGCATTTCCTCTTGTAACCTGAATATAAAGCATTGTCATTTCCCCGTCGGAAGCATCAATTACCTTTGCAATCTCCGCTTTAAGTATATCACGAGGCATATCAAAATTAATCTCGGTAAGCTTTAAGCTATTGTAAAGCCTGTCAAGATGCAAATCGAGAGTGAAAGGCTTTTTATTAAGCACAAGCACGGCTTCATAAACCGCATCACCAAAAAACACAGACCTGTCACAAAGCGGAATCAGCATTTCATCGATATTGCCTATCTCACCGTTAAAATAACCAACTCTTTGCATAGCACTTCTCCTTAGATTTTATTTTCCGGATTGTCTTTTTATAAGCAGTTCGCTAAGAACATCAAATATCACCGCACTGTTTGAAATAGGATATCCTCTTATGGTAGCGGAAGGTGTTGATATTGAAATATAGGCCCCAAAAATATGTATCGAAGTTATGGAGTCAATGGGAATCTCTATGTAACGTTTGAATATAAACAAGACCTTAGAGGTTTGCCTCACTCTTTTATCAGATACAACTATCTCTACATTATTAACTGACGATGATAAGAGCAAACCAATTATTGTGAACACGAAAAGCACAGCAAGATTTCGAATATCAAAAACAGCTTGAAGCACAAAAGGAAATACCTTCATATATACACAAGAGTGTACACCCCCATCCTCAGAAAAGCAGGCGTCTGTGTGACGATGAGCGTTTCTATACTCAAAAGCCTCTGCGAGACTGAAGGTGAAAAGGATAAAGTACACCACCAAACCTATAGCAAATAATGCAAAAAATATTTTTTTAGTATTGTACCTTTTACTGTGAATAATAACGTCTTCCATCTATAGCTTACCCCCTATATTCAAATTCAAATTCTGTGTTTTGCATATTTTCAAAAAAGCTGTCGCCGCCAACGTGAAGAAGCCTTAATACCTCGCCATCAAGTGAAGGTGCGAAAATACAGTTTAAAACGTATATACCGGTTGTGCCGTTTTGTTCATCTTTTGTTGTTCCGTTAAGAATAAGATTTAAGTTACCGTTTTCTTCAGACCAGGTGCCCGAAAGGCTTTCGATTATTTCAGAACTTACACCACCATAAGAAAAACTTGCAACCCCATCATCATACAAATCCAGTAGCAAAGCTAAACGCATATCTTCATCATACCGGAGCTCACAATACCATTCGCCCACATAATACGGTGACATCCCTAAAAGAGCGTAAGGTGTAAAATCGTAAACACCGTCAGATTGATTAAGTTTACCGTTTTCAAGACTGAGAGAAGGGCGATATTCACATAAAGGACCGGTTTCTGAGCTTATGGTAACAAGAAGCTCGGGTAAAATATCACTATAATTGCCACGTATAAGATTAGGTTGTGCACCTTTTCCTGTACCTATCACTTTATCGGTTATCAAAGGCATATCATTACCGGAGTCATAGTCTATGCTTTGAGCGCTTACGGTGAAGTTTACATTATTGTCCGCATAAACTATCGCATAAATTTCTGCACCCTCGCCGGAAAAAAAGCTTTCTTCGCCAACAGAGGCAAGAAACGGAAACTCTTGATATATCCCCTTTTCATCCAAATAGCTTCTAACATCAGCAAAGTCCCCTTCGCAAACGCCAAGATACGCAACACCTATCGTGTAATCCCCAGCTATAGAATTGATAAATTCTTCATAATCTTGATTATTAAAAGTAAAATCAGAGCTTTCTTCGGAGAATTCTTCAAAACCTTCCTCAGAGCTTTCAATTGATACAGAAAATTCATCGGTAGTTTCTTCGGTTGTGTCATCATTTGAAATTTGATCACTTATCTCTACGTTAGAAGAATCGCCGCCGCTAAAAAAACGTTATCGTTAACACTTTGACCGCACGAAACCAAAAACAAACATAAACACAGTAAAATTATCAATAAACACTTTTTCACAAAAGCACTTCCCTTTAAAGTAATCACAAGTAATAATATCAATATTTTTGTTGCGTGTCAATGGATACACAAAACAAATATCAATACTTTGGCATTTAACACATTAAATTGCTTTATATTTAAAATGAAAAAAGACTTTACTTTTTATGCAAATCGTGATATATTTCACTTATAAGTGCGATTTTTTAGCGTTTAACACTAATAGAAAGGTTGGGTTGTTGTGACGAAACGAATTCTATCTTTATTTATTGCTTTTGTTCTTTTGATTTCTGTTATAGGTATCCAAACCGAAAAAAGCGTATCTGCCGGTGTTGACGGGATTCCTGATATTCTTGAATACAGCAGCAACACTTCTGCCAACTCATACGTCATAAGCTCTTATGCGGGTATGGTGGCGTTTTCCGCTCTTGCTTCCACCACAAATTTTAAAGATAAAACAATTTCGCTTGCTTGCGATATTGATATGTCTGTTGGTGAATATACTCCATTCTCTTCCTTTTCAGGTACATTTGACGGCAAAGGTTTTGCGCTTAAAAACATCAATATTAACGTCATCGAAGGGCTTGGGGGTATATTTGCAAAAACAACCGCTACGGCAACTGTAAAGAATTTAGGTGTTGTAGGGGGTAAAATCAAGGTTACCGCCTCAACAGACAGTCATCGTGTTGGCAGTTTTATCGGTCAAATGAGCGGCGGTACGATTGAACGCTGTTACAGCACGGCAGAGCTCTCCGCTGTAAAGCTTAACTCCTCTGTTACCGATGACCTTTCCGTGGGCGGTATTGTAGGGGCAAACATCAATGGTGGCGTTGTTAAAAACTGTATGTTTGCAGGTACGGCAACAGGCATTAGCCACGCTTCCGGCATAAGCGACTGGGGGCAAGGTCATTACGAAGGCTATGTTGGCACGATAATTAATTGTCTTAATATAGGTAAGCTTAACGCAAGCACTTGTTACGGCATAGCAAGATACAGCAGTTCAATTTTGGAAGCAAATAAAGCTACCGCAGTTACAAACAGCTATTATATTGGCAATTATAAGGATATTGACTTTACTACACAGGATATAAAAACTGAAAACTACAAGATTGGCAGCGGCGAGCTTGCTTATCTTCTCAACCAAAGCGGCAAAAACAAAATATGGCATCAAGGTGAATTGTGTCCTGAATTGACAGGCGCTTCCGCTACAGGCGTATATAAACTTACTATAAAATACGTATGCAACGGTGTTAGTACAGCTCAGACCGTTTATATGAATGCCGGTGATAAATACAGCACATCCGATGCTGTAAATGCAACACTTGAGTCAAGCGGTAACGTGACAGATAACGTGTTTACGATGCCCGCTTCTAACGCCACCCTCACCATCACTACAAACATTCCGAATATAGTTAATTACTCAACCAACACATCTGCAAAAAACTTCGTTATAACTAACTCTGAAGGTTTTACCGCCCTTGCTGTCCAAGTTAACAGCGGCAAAACTATGGCAGGAGTAAGTATTTATATGCTTGGTAATATAGATATGTCATCAGTGAGTAACCACACACCCATTGGAGTTTTTATTTCCAATTCTGATTATTCCACATCCTTTCAAGGTTCGTTTCACGGCAATGGATATAAGGTTATAAACCTTAAGGTTAATCAGACTTCACTTAACGGGGCAGGTCTTTTTGGCATCTCTTACAATGCTACCTTTAGCGATTTGGGCATTTGCGGTGGCAGCATTACCTCTGCAAACCGTGCAGGTGCAATAAGCGGCTATGCAGATGCCTGCACCTTTGCATCGTGCTATAACACTGCAGACGTTACAACGACCACAGGCACAGACGGTACAGGTGGTTTGACAGGCGTTTCACGTACAACTTGTAAATTCACTAACTGTTTTAATATGGGCACTATTACTGCAAAAGCGGATTCCGCCGGTGGCATAAGCGGTTGGGGACAAACAAACGCTGTGTTTAAAAACTGCTTTAATATGGGCAAAATTTCTGCTTCCGATGCCAACGCCATATCCCGTCACGGCGACTCCCTTACCCCACCGCCTGTTTCGTGTTATTATATAGACTCTTCTGCAGATTGCCTTTATGGTTCTGCCAAAAGCCTTGGTCAATTTACAGACGGCAGTGTTACGTGGCTTCTCAACACCAACGACGGCAGCACTGAAAACACAGGTTATTTTACAACAACCCCTATGGGCCCCGCTTTGTGCTCCGTAAACTCCTACCCCACTTTTAAAGTTACCGTTAAGGCTATTGACGATGACAGCAGAATACTTGATATACGCACTGCATATGCCAACGCCGGCGGCAAGGTTGGTGCAGGCAACGCAAACGACTTTTATCTCCGAACAGTTGCAACGGTTAATACGGAAGATACCGAAGCAGCAGTTACTGTAGTTCCCGTTAGCTTTAAAACTCACGTTATAAATACCGCTGCAGAGCTATCTTCCTTTGCGGCTTCAGTAAATAACGGCAACGCCTATAAAAACTGTTACGTTTGCCTTAACTCGGACATAAATATGAGCGGTGTAACAGCTACCGCCATAGGTTCCCCCTCATCTCCTTTTATGGGAATATTTGACGGCAAAGGCCATATAATCAGCAATTTCAAACTAAGCTCCTCCGCAAAATTCCAAGGTTTGTTTGGTTTTGTAAAAGGCGGAGTGGTCCAAAATCTTCGTTTAGAAGGGGCTTCCATAACCGGCGGTAATTACAGCGGCACCATTGTCGGCAACAACGAAGGCGGTGCTGTTTATTGCTGTGGCACCGATGCAACCGCTACAGGATACTACTCTGCAGCTTCACAAGAGCTATCTATAATGTCCTTTAATATCAGAGTGCCCAACGATGCAAGCCCTAACAGCTTATCAGACAGAACTCCTCGTGTTAAACAGCATTTGAATACATACAATCCCGACATCATCGGTTTCCAAGAGGTAACATCTGCTTGGAAATCCGTTCTCGACTCACACCTTTCCGGTTACAGCAAGGAATTTGTATGGCGTGATTCTCAATCCAGCTCCGAAGCTGCTCCCCTTTATTGGAAAACGTCAAAATTCACCGTTTTGGAACAGGGCTCTTTCTGGCTTAGCTCAACTCCTGATAAAATGTCAATTGACTGGGATGCGGGTTGTTATCGAACCTGCAGTTACGCAGCTCTTGTTCATAAGTCCTCGGGAGCTTTGGTTCTTGCATTTAATACTCATTTTGACCATCAAAGCTCTGCTGCACGTAGCAATTCAGCCTTGCTCCTTACAAAGCGTATGCGTGCTATGCAGGAAAAGTATACAAAGCTTGGTTATGGCAATAACATAGCAACCTTCTGCACCGGTGACTACAACTGCAAACCAACCACAACCGCTTACGCTAATATGATTGCTGAATTCAGCGATTCCCGTGCGGTAGCTGACAGCTTGGGCTGTGATGCATCACAGACTACCTTCAACGGTTGGGGCGATTCCGCAAGTATTATTGACTACATTTTCACTGATACCAGAGGTGCTAATACACTAACCTTTAAGGTTTGCGCCGAAAAAGTAAACGGTGGTTATATATCCGACCACTACACCCTTTACAGCACTATCGGTCTTGAAGCTCAATGCCTGGGCGGTATCGTTGGTATCAACAGCGGTGTCGTAAGCGATTGTTATACCCTTGGCACCGTTACGAAGAGCCTTAATGCAGGTGGTGTGGTTGGTTATAACCTTGGTATGGTTCAAAACAGCTTTAGCGGCAAGCTGATAAACGCAACTGACCATATGGGCGGTGTTATCGGTGTTGAAAGAGGCATAACCGGAAACTGCTACTATCTGACCAGCACAACCTATAACTCCAACGCAGATTTTATAACAACCGTTGGCAACAAAACCACTGCACAGCTTATGAGCTCTGCAACTGCCGACTCTCTCAATAAGGGCGGTAGTCTTTGGGGATACAACAGCTCCCTTAACGGCGGCTATCCTTATCAGACCACTATGTTTGAGCTTGTAAAGCTTGTAATTAAGGCAACTTCGTCCTATAACCGTAATAAGACCTTTTTACATATGATAAACACCTCGACTTCGGTTTCTAATCTTTGTGCAAACTTCGATAATACCAATCTAGCTGTATATGACTTTAATGGCAATCCATTAGATGACGCATCGATAGTGGGCACAGGTGCAAAGATATCCGTTGTTGCTGGAGGTGTCGAAACCGACTCTGTAACAGTAGTCATCAAGGGGGACCTTAGCGGAGACGGCGTTATTACATCTGTAGACTACGTGCTGATAATGAAACATATCAAGGCTACTTCGGAGCTTTCGGGCGCCTTTGCGCTTGCTTGTGATATTGATGGTGACTTAACAACTTCTGCTGCCGACTATATTGCTATGCGAGCTAAGATTAAAGACAACTGAAGGTTATAAAATACAACATTTCAACGTTAAAATGCCTCCCGTTAGATTACGAGAGGCATTTTGTGTTAATTGGTCCTTTTTTCTCAGGACACGTAAAGAGCGAATTTGTTTTGCTGTGAGACAACCTAAAGACGTACCTTTAGGTTGTATTTTGGCTTCTGTCATCGCCTGCCAAATATTTCTCTGCTTTATGAACTGCCACAGCGCCGTCTGACACTGCCGTCACTACCTGACGAAGCTCTTTAGTTCTAATGTCTCCAACGGCATATACGCCCGGAATGTTTGTTTCCGTATCTTCATATGCCACTACATATCCATTTTCGTCAAGTGTGATCTGACCGCCCAAAAACTCGGTTGCCGGCTTTCTTCCCACGCTAACAAACACGCCGTCGCAAGCAATAGTACTTTCTTCTCCGGTGTTCACATCTACAAGCCTAACTCCGGTGATTTTTGCGTCGTTAAGCAATTCCTTAACTGTGCTGTTCCATCGAAATTCAACGTTATCGGCTTTTATCAGCGGATCGTGATAAACCTTGGTTGCACGAAGTTTGTCACGTCGATGAACAAGAATCACCTTTTTAGCAATGCGACTGAGAAGCAGTGCCTCTGACGCTGCAGTGTTTCCGCCGCCTACGACAACAACGATTTTGTTGCGGTAGAACATACCGTCGCAGGAGGCGCAGTAAGCTACACCTCGCCCAACCAGCTCCGCTTCCTTATCCACACCAAGCTTCCTTGGATTTGCTCCGGCTGCAAGCACCACAGTCTTGCCAAGAAACATTCCGCTTACCGTTTCGATCTGTTTTGGTGCTACGGTAAGATTCACACTGACAACCTCTGCAATCTTACTATTTGCCCCGAAACGCCCGCCTGTTTTTTCATCTTGTCAGCAAGGGCAAATCCGTCAATCCCATCCTCAAATCCGGGGTAATTGTCAATTTGATGAGTAAGAATCATCTGACCGCCTGCCGAAAGCCTTTCCAACACAAGCGTATTAAAACCGGCTCTTGCGGCATAAAGAGCAGCAGTGTAACCGGCAGGTCCGCCGCCTATAATGATCATATCGTAAACAAAATTATCAATCGACATCTTCAAGTGCTCCTTTTTCTTTCCTGACTATAGTATGTCATTTATTTTTCTTTCAATTATTACATCAAAAAAATCAACGTTCATATTACTAAATACGACAAATGCATCATACAGCACAAAAATGCCTTTCGTCTCGCAACGAAAGGCATTTTCCATTAATTAGTTTTATGTAACAATGCATCGGGGAGCGGATAAATTATAAAAAACTGTTTCACCTACCAAAACAGAACAGTTTTTTATATGTGTAAGACTTACAAAACGGAGTAAAATAGGGGTAAAAAGTCTAAAACAATGTGCAGGTTCTGATCGATACTTTCCATTTTAGCGCATACAAGCATTTACGAATTTGATTGGTACATCCATACGCTCCGCAACCTGTTCCGGTGTCATACCACTATCCAAAAACCGTTTGCAAACTACTTTCATATTTTCGCCAATCTCAACGATATGCTTATCGGGGTCATAAATTCTAACTACTCGCTGTCCCCAAGAATGTTCCTTAACCGGATGGACGTATTCTACATCACACTTTTTCAGTTTTTCAGCAAACGCATCAAAATCATCCTCTTCAAAATAAACCTCAAAGCTATTACTAGCGAAAGAAATATCATTTGTGCCAATAAATTCTCGCCAAGTTTCAAGTGTTTGCAGTGTCAAACCACCCGTCAAAGTCTTATTTGCCCCAAAATCCATAATCACATAAAGGCCCAATACTTTTTTGTAAAACTCTACAGACTTATCAATATCGGCTACTACCAGCATAGGATTTTTAATTTTCATTACTTAAACCTCCATCAAATTTAGGTTCGTTAAAATATTATAACATATTGAATGAAACGTTGCTACCATTTAATAGCGAAGCTATTTCACTTGCACGGAAGAGTAAGTTTTATTGAAAAAAGTCTCTTTTGTCAAGTAGACAAAAAAGACTTTTTTCTTGGCCCGCCATGGGGGATTCGAACCCTCGACCAACGGAATCGGAATCCGTTACTCTATCCAAGCTGAGCTAATGGCGGTTTTATGTTTACCGTATATCCTTAGTAAGACGTTTCAGAATGGTATTGTTAACGTAATATGAAAGCCAAAAGTACAAATTTACAAAAACAAATAAAGCAGATAGTATGATGGCGAACATAAACACAAGCTCTAAACCATCTGTGAATATATAAATACCTAAAGCAAGCAAAAACGCAGATAATACAGAAGGAAGCATCCAAAACGCCAGGTCTGACATCACGAAAGGCTTTATTGAATTATAATTACCAAATTTTATTTTTCTTACGTTCAAAAACAAGGGTATCGTATAAGAAATTGCCATAATAAAGGTTAAGGGCAACACCCAAAGTATACTGGAAACGCCCAAGCACAAACACAAAACGTAATATACAACAGGCAAGGCGGCTGATAAAGCCGCCTTTATGATTTTAGACTTCTTAGTTAACGTATATGCGGTTTTTTCGGAATTATTTGCCTGCATTATCATCATTCCTTATTTTCTTACGCATTATCTTACCGCTGGTAGTTTTGGGAAGCTCCTCAACAAACTCGACTATACGAGGATATTTGTAAGGAGCAGTAACGTGCTTAACGTGGTTTTGTATCTCTTTTTTTAGTTCATCAGAAGCGGTAAAGCCTTTTGCCAAAACTATGGTAGCCTTAACCACCTGACCGCGAACAGGATCGGGAGCTGCAGTTACCGCACATTCCAGCACGGAAGGATGAGTCATAATTGCACTCTCAACCTCGAAAGGACCAATGCGGTAGCCTGAACACTTTATAACGTCATCGGAACGACCTTCAAACCAATAATATCCGTCGCCGTCACGCCAAGCCATATCTCCCGTATCATAAAGATTGTCGTGGAAAGCCTTTGCGTTGGCCGCATCGTCTTCAAAGTAACACCGGAACAAACCGCAGGGATAATGCTTATCAAGATTTTTGATTACAATAGAACCAACAATGCCATCCTCGCAAGTGTTGCCGTTTTCATCAACTATATCAACATCATAGTCGGGAGACGGCTTACCCATAGAACCGGGTTTTATTTCAATACCGGGGAAATTTGCAAGCAACACAGGTGTTTCCGTTTGACCAAAGCCTTC
>JAZSLS010000094.1:0-8235 GCA_045535465.1 Eubacteriales bacterium | reverse complement strand
ATATCGGAGTTAATATAGTTTGAGAAGTAAGGTGTGCCGTACTTTGCAGTCATTTCAAACAAGAGCTTGTTGTTCTCTGTTTCTGACCAATCAAAGTTTCTTGTAATTGAATATGTGGGAATGGGATACTGGAAGCCTCTGCCATTGGCATCGCCCTCAACCATAATTTCGATGAAGGCCTTGTTTACCATATCCATTTCTTTCTTACAATCTTTATACTTGAAGTCCATTTCCTTACCGCCAACGATAGCGTTAAGCTCTGCAAGGTCAGCAGGAACTGTCCAGTCAAGAGTGATGTTGGAGAACGGAGCCTGTGTGCCCCAACGGCTTGGAGTATTAACACCGTAAACGAAGGACTGGATGCACTGCTTAACCTCTTTATATGAAAGGTTATCAACCTTAACGAAGGGTGCAAGATATGTATCGAAGCTTGAGAAAGCCTGAGCGCCTGCCCATTCGTTCTGCATAATACCGAGGAAGTTTACCATCTGGTTGCAGAGGGTCGCAAGGTGCTTTGCAGGAGCGGATGTGATCTTGCCTGTTACACCGCCGAGGCCTTCTGTGATAAGCTGCTTGAGAGACCAGCCTGCACAGTAGCCTGTAAGCATAGAAAGGTCGTGCAAATGGATATCCGCATTACGGTGCGCATCTGCTATCTCGTCATCATATATCTCGGAAAGCCAATAGTTAGCGGTAATGGCGCCGCTGTTGCTAAGGATAAGACCGCCCACGGAATAGGTAACGGTGCTGTTTTCCTTAACACGCCAGTCATTTATCTTAAGGTAGTTGTCCACAACCATCTTATAGTCAAGAACGGTGCTGTCGATATTACGAAGCTTTTCGTGCTGACGGCGGTACAAAATGTACGCCTTCGCAACCTCGGCATAGCCTGCCTGAACAAGTACGCTTTCAACGCTGTCCTGAATATCTTCAACGGAAATTTCGCCGTCCTTTATCTTGCTTTGAAAATCAGCAGTAACCTTAAGCGCCAAAAAGTCAATAGTATCCCTATTATAGTTAACGCCCTTTGCGTCAAATGCTAAGGTTATTGCGTTAGTTATCTTGCTAAGCTCAAAATCCACAACCTTACCGTTGCGCTTTAAAACCTTGTACATACCGTTCTCTCCTTTTTTGTATATCAATTTATTAAAAACCATATAATGGGGCAAAGCCGCCGCTCATATAGAATAACATACCCTATATTGTTTGTCAATAGCAAAAACACAATATATAGGGATTTTTTGCTTTTTCCACTACATTTTATTGTGTGTTACAGTCCACGCAAACGGACTGAGGGATATATACGGGACAATTCCTCCGTAAGCAGGCGCATTTCCTCGTCGCTGTATGAGGAAAGCCCTGCGGGTGCTATTACGTCGCCGCTGTCGGCATACTGCTGCAGAAACCAATTTTCTCCGCATTTAAGCACTGCTGCCAAGGCTTTAAGACGCTGTGCGGTGTGCAATGGCTTTACCACTGTGGTGCGGTATTCGTAAGGAACTCCGCTTTTTCTCAATATATCCATACTGCGCTCTATGGCAGCAAAGTCAAAGCAGTCCGTGCCTGTCGTTTCCCCATAGGCATCGGGTGCGTTTTTTATATCCATAGCCACGTAGTCAATAAGCCCTTCCTGTATAAGCGCATCCAGCTTTTCGGGGAGGGTGCCGTTAGTATCAAGCTTTACGGCGTAGCCCAAATCCCTTATGCGTTTTATAAATGGCACTATATCCTTTTGCAAAAGAGGCTCTCCGCCGCTTATGCAAACACCCTGCAAAAGTCCTTTACGCTTGTTTAAAAAACCAAAAAACTCCTCTACGTCCATAGGCTTTGCCACGCCCGTTGCCAAAGAGGCATTGTGGCAGAAGGGGCAGCGCAAATTACAGCCGCCCGTAAACACGGTACAAGCTGTTTTTGTAGGAAAATCAAGCAAAGTAAGCTTTTGCAGTCCACATATCTTCATATCGTTCACCTTAAGTTGCACACAATATATTGTGTTTATCAGCGTTTGCACATACAACATAGTTTATTATACATACAGCGTATACTTTTGTCAAGAGTTTTTTGCAAAAAAACAAAGGCATCTGCCTACGCCCTGCTTGCGTTGCCTTCAAGCTAATACGGAACGAGAGAAACGAAGCTGTTTTTTGTGAAAACGCCCTGAATATAAAATGCAACATTTCAACGCAAAAACGCCTCCCGCTACTGCGAGAGACGTTTTGGTTCTTATTCCCTTAGGGCAGGCAAAGAGCAAGCTTGTCTGCACTCTGAGGAGGCTTGTTTTATAAGGGTAGTTTTAGCCTTATGCAAGCTCGGGAAGAGAAGCTGCTGCTACGGACTGACCTACACGGCGGCTCTTTTCGTCGGGAATGTGAAGCTGAATCTTAGCGGCAAGCTCGGGGAACTCTTCCTCAAGAGCTTCCTTAGCCTTAGCTATAAGAATGGTGCCGCCTTCGCCGGAGGTAACACGGCCCATTATAAGAAGGTGTCTTATATCGTAAAATCTTGCATAGTAAGCGATAGCGTAGCCGAAGCAGGTACCGATGGTGCTGTAAACCTTAGCAGCTCTTTCATCGCCTTCTGCCATAAGACCCTGAACAACCTTAAGCTTTTCAGCGGGGGAAAGGTTTTCGTCAAGCTCTATGCCTGCCAAAGGAGCGTACTTAATAACGCCGTCCTGAGAGAAGTACTTAACGCCGCAGCCGTAGTCGCCGGACCATTCGTCAACCATAGCGTCGGGATTGTAGTCACAGGGAACGAAAGCAAGCTCGTTAAGCCAGCCGGTAATGTTGCCTGCACCGTCAACGTAGCCTGCTGCTTCGGAGGTACCCATAGCAACACCGACAACGTTGTTGTCTTCAAGAGACATAGCGCCTGCAAGGGCGGTAACGTCACCGTCGTTAGCAACAACAAGAGGAACGTCGCCTATTTCCTTAGCAACGTCAATATACATATTCTTAACGTACTTATCAAAGTCCTCGTCATTTACCTTAAGGAAGAGGGAAGCAACCATTATACGGTTGTCAACGTAAATACCTGCGCTGGAAACGCCGATAGCGTCAACTCTGGGCATCTTGGAAGCGGCAGTCTTCATAGCGTTAAGAATGCCCTCGTAGTGATACTTAGGGTCGGTATTGGTCTTGGGGAACCAAACAACCTCTTCAGAGTAAACGGGTTCGCCGTCGATAACGGCGGAAACCTTTCTGTCAGAGCCGCCTGCGTCAAAGCCTATACGGCAACCGTCAAGGTGTCTGCCAACAGGGCTTGCAGCTTCGTTTCTAACGGGAGCGTTTGCAAGGTCGGTAAGTACTACTTCAAAAGGCTTTTCGTAAACCCTTTCCATAAACTTATAGTCAAACTCTCTCTCTCCGCCGTCCTTGTAAGCGGCAACAATGCGTTCACCAAGAACGGGAGCGCCTGCAAGAATAATCTTGTAGCCGCCGTAAACCCAAAGCATAGTCTTAACAAGTCTTTCAATGTAACGATAGTTTTCTTCGTCCTTGCCTGTGCCTTCGGGGTAGATACGAGTGTTGTAAACAGAGGTATACTCGTTGTTACGAACAACGCCGATAACAACGTCCTGACCGTTATCCTTTACAGCTTCTTCAAAATCTCTGCATAGAACGGACATAGGAGCAAAATTGGGATCAAGAACAGGGGTAACCTTAAGCTTCATAACGAACAAAGCCTCCTATAATAGTTTTTTGTATTCTTATATCTTCATCAAATATAACAAGGTCAGCATCCTTGCCGGGAGCAATAGAGCCCTTTGCGCCGTCTATCTTTATGGCCTTTGCGGGGTTAAGGGAAGCGGCGTTAACAACTTCGTACAAGGGAAGATCGGTGTTGTCCTTAACGTTGCGAACGGCGTCGTTCATACGGAGAACACTGCCTGCAATAGTGCCATCCTCAAGAAGGCACTCAATACCCTTAAGGTAGAACTTCTGACCGCCAAGGTCGTACTCGCCGTCAGGCATACCGCCTGCACGGGTACAGTCGGTAATAAGACAAAGCTTGTCTCCCTTGGTCTTGGCAACGAGGGAGAAGAGCGCCTTATGGATGTGGAAGGTGTCACAAATAAGCTCAACGGAAACGTCACTTGTAAGAGCGGCACCAACAACACCGGGGTTACGGTGCTGGAGAGCAGTTTGTGCGTTAAAGAGGTGGGTTATGTGACCAACGCCGTTGTCGATAGCGGCACGTGCTTCCTCATAGGTAGCATTGGTGTGACCCATAGAAGGAAGAATATCGGTCTCGCGTCTAAGCTCTCTAAGCATTTCAAAGTCTTCGTCCATTTCGGGCGCAACGGTACAAATCTTAATAACGTTTGCGTATTTTTTAAAGAAGTCAGCATTGGGGGTAAGGATATGCTCCTCAGCCTGCGCACCCTTCTTCTTGGGGTTTATGTAGGGGCCTTCGGCGTTGATGCCGATGATAGCGGCGCCGTCCCAGCTCTTGCTTTCTTCCATAAGGCCGCCAATTGTGTCAAAGGCTTTGGTAAGCTGTTCTACGGAAACGGTCATAGTGGTAGGCAACCAAGCGGTAACACCGTTTTTTGCAATACCCTCTGCCATCTTCTTAATGCCTTCGGCGCTGCCGTCAGAGGAGTCCTCGCCAAGATAGCCGTGGATGTGAAGGTCGATAAAACCGGGAGCAACGTAGTTACCGCCGGCATCAATAACCTCAGCGCCATCGGGAATAGAGCAGGGGCAAACAATGCCGCTTATTTTCTCGTCATAAGCTAAAGCCTTGCCGCAAACAATGCGGTCGCTTAAAACTATTTTGCAGTTAGTTATATACTTCAAAACCCAATTTCCTCCTATTATGTATAATACTTACTTTATTATACTGTATACTTTAAATAAAATCAAGCCCTAAGCGAGTATAAATTTCAATACTTCACCCATATTTTTTGCGGCGGGAGCGATAAGGGCGCTGTCGCCGTAGCCCCAATCCACACCAAGAAAGTCAAAGCCGCATTCTTCGGCTGTACGTTTATCCGTTACGTAGTCGCCGATAAATAAAACTCTGCCGCCGCCACGGGCTTTTTCCAGTGCTGCCATAGGTATATCCCTTGCAGGCTTGCGTAAGCGACCGTCACATCTTCCGCACACTGCGTCAAACACACCGGGATAAAAGCTTTCTATAACCCTTTCTGCCAAAAACTCCTCTTTATTAGTGGCTACGCAAAGGCAAAGCCCCGCCTTTTTAAGGGTATCAAGCATCTCTCCTGCGCCCTCGTAGGGGGTGGTGTTATCAAAAAGATGCTCCTTTTGGTAGATGCAAAACTGCTCCATAGCGGCGTTTATCGTCGCCTCATCGGTGCCCTTGGGGAAACAACGCTCCATAAGCACCTTAAGCCCGTCACCTATCCTTACCCTTACTTCCTCTACGGAGAGGGGAGAAAAGGAAAACCTTGACAGTGCGCTGTTAACGGCGCAGGTAAGGTCACCCAGCGTGTCAAGCAGCGTACCGTCAAGGTCAAAAATCACAGTGTCGTATCTCATTTGTCGCCGACGATGCGCTCAAGGTATTCGGTAACGTCGCCAACGGTCTTAAGCTTAAGTGCATCCTCGTCGGAAATGGTAATACCCATTTCGCTTTCAAGAGTCATAAGTATTTCAACAAGTTCAAGAGAATCTGCATTAAGGTCGTCCATTATGTTGCTGTCATCAGTTATCTCAGAAGGGTCAATTCTAAGCTGCTTGGACAAAACTTCAATAATTCTTTCTCTCATCGGTAAAACCTCCAAATTAAAATTACGCTGTAAACAGCACGTTACTATAATAATATAAAAAAACATTTTTGGCAATACCCAAATTATAAAAAAATTACTGCTTATATGTGTATGTTTTTATTGACTATGCCACCGTGTTGTGATAGAATAATACAGTATGGATAAGTATGGTCGTATAGGGGGTAGTGGCACAATTTATGGTTATTTTAGGTATCGACCCCGGCATTGCCACCGTAGGCTACGGAGTTGTTGCGGCAGAGGGCGGCAAATTTACCGCATTGGAATACGGTGCCGTAATTACTCCTGCGCATACCCTGCTTGAAAAGCGTATTACCACTATATACGATGATATTACTGCCATAATCAAACGCCACAAGCCCGATGCAATGGCGGTGGAGGAGCTGTTTTTTAACAAGAACGTTAAAACGGCAATAGACGTTGCTCACGGAAGAGGGGTTATACTGCTTGCGGCAGAAAAACAGGGCTTGGATATCTATGAGTACACCCCGCTTCAGATAAAGCAAAACCTTGTAGGCTACGGCAGGGCGGAAAAGGGGCAGATAATGTATATGACAAAGCTGCTTTTGGGTCTTACGGAAACCCCAAAGCCCGATGATACGGCAGATGCTTTGGCTATTGCAATCTGCCACGCCAACTTTATATCTCATAACTACGGATGGGGACGATAATATGTTTTACTATATAAAGGGCACTCTTGCCCATATGGGTAACGACTTTGCTGCGGTTGACTGCGGCGGCGTTTGCTACAAAACGTGGATAAGCGGCACAACCTATTCGGCAATAGCCGCAAAGCTTGGCAGTGCTGTTAAGCTGTTTACTCACCTTGTGGTACGTGAGGACGTTTTTGAGCTTTACGGCTTTGCCACAGAGGAGGAGCTGGAGCTTTTTAGACTGCTTATAGCTGTTTCGGGCGTTGGGCCAAAGGCGGCGTGTGCCGTTCTTACGGGGCTTGACCCATCGGGTCTTGCGTCGGCTATCAACGCAGGGGACGCTAAGGCAATAAGCCGTGCTCAGGGCGTTGGTCTTAAGACGGCGCAGAAGATAATATTGGAGCTTGGCGGTAAAATTGCAAAGCTTGGTGTGGAAACGGGCGAAGCTTCCGCTTTGCAGGCGGGCGCATCAAGCGTGGATGCGGATGCGGTGGCAACCCTTATGGGCATAGGCTACCGCAGGGATGAGGCCACGGCGGCGCTTAAGGGCTTGCCCGCAAGCCTTAGTCTTGAGGAAAAGATAGGTGAGGCGCTAAAACGCCTTTCAAGGATATGATTTAAGAGAGGAGGGGCTTTATGCCGATAAACACGGGCAGTGAATATGAATTTGACTACGAAAGCCGTATAATGGCTATGGAGGAATGCCCCGAGGATGCTGACAGCGAAAGCTCTCTCAGACCTAAGACGATGGACGACTACGTGGGGCAGGAGAAGGTAAAGGAAAACCTTTCTATTTTCATTGCCGCCGCTAAGGAGCGTGGGGACAGTCTTGACCACGTGCTTCTTCACGGCCCACCCGGCTTAGGTAAGACCACCCTTTCTATGATAATAGCAAATGAGTTAGGGGTAAACCTTAAGGTCACCAGCGGCCCCGCTATCGAAAAGGGACGTGACCTTGCGGCGCTTCTTACCACCCTTGGCGCAAACGATATACTTTTTATAGATGAAATACACCGTCTGCCCCGTCAGGTGGAGGAGGTGCTTTACTCCGCTATGGAGGACTATGCTCTTGACCTTATGATGGGCAAAGGCCCTGCGGCAAGAAGCATACGCATACCCTTAAAGCCCTTTACGCTTATAGGCGCAACCACAAGGGCAGGTCAGCTTTCTTCGCCTTTAAGAGACAGGTTTGGTATGCTTTTCCGCTTGGAGATGTATACGCCCGAGGAGCTTGCTTGCATAGTTACCAGAAGCGCAGGCATACTTGGCATAGATATAACCGATGACGGCGCTTTGGAAATTGCTTGCCGTTCAAGGGGTACACCCCGTATAGCAAACCGCCTTCTTAAGCGTGTGCGTGACTTTGCACAGATAGTAGGCGACGGCGTTATTGATAAACGTATTGCAGACAAGGCGCTGGCAAGCCTTGATATAGACGAATTAGGGCTTGATGCTACGGACAGGCGAATGCTTACCGCTATAATAAAGCACTTTGGCGGCGGGCCCGTAGGGCTGGAGACCTTGGCGGCGGTAACGGGTGAGGAAGCGGTTACCTTAGAGGACGTTTACGAGCCGTACCTGCTGCAGCTTGGGTTTATTAACCGCACACCCCGTGGCAGATGCGCCACGGCAGGCGCATACAGGCACTTGGGCATTAATCCGCCCGACAGCGCTACGGAGCAAACAAAATTTTTTGACAGTTAAAAAGGGGAAAACCTATGTTTATAGCTTCTAATTGGAGTGACTTCGCATTACTGGACGCAGGCGGCGGAAATCGCCTTGAGCGTTGGGGCGTCTACGTTCTTGTACGTCCCGACCCACAGGTTATAT
>JAZSLS010000127.1:0-11292 GCA_045535465.1 Eubacteriales bacterium | reverse complement strand
GTCTGTCAAGAGGATGGTATATATTCAGAACAGCTTGTCTTTCTTCTGCCTTTGTTAAAAATGAAGAAGCTAAATAATCTGCCAGCTCACCAATATCGTTTATAGAGTGAGCCGTTTCTATTATTTCAGCAGACTTGTTTGGAGCATAGCTAAGATATTCATTAAGCACAGACCACAACTCGTGAAGAGTTGTGTATATTACTGAATTGTCGATGGCATCAAACTTGTATTCTTTAGAATAGACTGAAGCTATCAGACATTTTTCATCAGGTACAATAGATATTAAATCCGCCCTCTTAACACCTTCAACAACAACCTGATAATTACCATTAGATAATTTAAAACTCTCTACTATTCTGGCTATCACACCCACAGATTCAATGTCCTTAACTGTAGGTTCAAGAACGGATGGATCGGTTTGCGTAGCGAGAAAAATATAACCGTCATTATTGCGAGCGCCCTTCACGGCTTCGACTGATTGTTTTCTGGCTATTTCAAAACTTGTAACCACACCGGGAAAAACCACTATGCCTCTTAAAGCAATAGCGGGTAAAATCATTTTATCCAAAAACTCTATATTTTGCATTAGTGTAAGCGCAAAAACGCTTCTCCTTTCACTTTTGGCGACCAAGCATTGCAGCACCAATTATGCCTGCGTCATTACCAAGCTTAGCCATACGTATCTCGGTTTTCTTATCACAAAACCTTGAATACTGTTCCTTTTCAACAACCTTCATTAAAGGAATAAATAAATTATCCCCTTCATTTGATATACCTCCGCCGATGCAAAGCACCTGAGGCTGAAAAATATTAATAATATTTATTATACCGCAAGAAAGACGTTTGATATAGTTTCTAACAACGTTTTTAGCATACTTGTCGCCTTTATCAGATGCACGAAAAGCTGTTTGTCCATCAACCCTATTTATATCGCTACCGCAGTATTCCCACATCAATGAATCACTATGCTTCTCCATAGCAAGTTTTGTAAAATGTATCAACGCTGTTGCAGAGGAATAAGCTTCCCAGCAACCGCGTCTGCCGCAAGTGCAAGCTCTTCCGCCCGTATTAATCACTATATGACCAAGCTCGGCACCTGCATAGTTAAAGCCCGAGTAAATCTTACCGTCAATTATAATGCCGCTGCCGACACCTGTACCAAGTGTTATAAGTACAACATTTGGATATCCCTTTGCACCACCGCACATAGCTTCACCAAGTGCTGCCGCATTTGCATCGTTTTCTATGTAAAGCTCGCAATCGCCAAAACGCTTTTTAAATTCTTTAACAATAGGATAATTTAAAAAAGGCAAATTGTTGCAATATACCATTTCGCCCTTTTCAATATCAGCAGTCCCCGGAGTTGCAACACCAACGTATTCAAGCTCGGCCATCGAAACACCGGTTTCCTTAAGCAACATATGACAAAGAGCAACCATATCGTCAACTATTCTGTCGGCAGTACCGTTTCTGTCAGTAGGAACGCTTAGCTTCTTAACTATGTTGCCGCTCTCATCACAAAGACCGCCTTTTATATTTGTGCCGCCAAGGTCAATACCAATGGAATACATATCAGTTCTCACTTTCATACATAGAAATAAGTTTCTTATTAAATTCTTCAGCCGTATTATACCCCATCTTCTTTTGGCGATGGTTCATTGCCGCTATCTCAATAATAACCGCAAGATTACGACCGGGCGTTACGGGAACCGTGATGGAAGGGATTTTTATGCCTAAAATATCGGTATAAGTATCCACCAATCCAAGTCTCTCGTAAACCTTCCCCTTTTCCCAATCCTCAATGTTTATAATTAAATCTATTTTTTCACTAAGTTTTACAGCGCCCATACCAAAGATACGTCTTATATCAACGATACCAATGCCACGCATTTCAACATAATGTCTTATTATTTCAGGTGCGGAACCAACCAAGGTTTTTGCAGAAACACGCTTTATATCAACCGAATCGTCAGCTATTAGACGATGACCTCGTTTAACAAGCTCAATAGCCGTTTCGCTTTTACCCATACCGCTGTCTCCCAAAAGAAGAATACCTTCGCCGTAAACTTCGACAAGAACGCCGTGCAACGTAACACGTTCAGCGAGGTGTATGTTAAGAGAGGCTATAAGCGCCGCAGTAAAATTAGACGTATCATTTGTAGTTGTGTACAAGGGAGTATCATATTTCTTGCAAAGCTCTATAAGCTCATCGCAAATTTCAAGGCCGGTAGTAACAACCACGCAAACAACGCTACGTGACAAAAATCTTTCAAGAGCCTCTATACGTTTATCGTGTGATAAACTTTCAAGATAGCTTATCTCCATACGTCCCATTATCTGTATGCGACCGCCTTCAAAATATTCAAAGTAGCCGCACAAAGGCAAGCCGGGACGACTTACGTCGGATCGGGTAACAACTCTTTCCTTGATGTTTTCCGGTAAAACAACACCTTTAAGAGAAAACTCATCAACCAGCTGTGTAAGCTTTACACTATACTCGCTCATAAAACTCTCCTTAATCAAACAATAATTCCGCCGAAAGAAATAACACCATTATCATCGTAAAAAACCGCAGACTGTCCCGGTGCAACCGGCGGATTTTCAACAGCAAAATCCACGTCTACAACATTATTTGAAACATTTTCAATGTAACACTCTACGGGCTTTGCTCTGTATCGCACGCGGACAAAATAGCGTTCTCCGATTTCAACGTGCGGCACAGCCATAAAATTAATTTTTTGCACTTTAAATCCTTTTATTAAAGGAGTATCAACAGAAAGCGTAACCGTGTTATCCTCTGCGTTTATAGAGGAAACAAAGGCAGGCTTACCCAAGGCTATTCCAAGCCCTTTGCGTTGTCCAACCGTATAGCAATGAACACCTTTATGCTCGCCTAAAACGTTTCCGTCTACATCAATAAATTTACCCGCTTGGGGAACAGAAGTATGTTCTGAAATAATATCAATATAGCTCTTTCCCGAAACAAAGCATATATCCGTGCTTTCTGTCTTGGGTGGACAAATTCCAACGTCCTTGCTGGTGAAATATTCTCTAATATTACTTTTAAGTACATTCCCCAGCGGAAGAACGAGGCGAGGCAACATCCATTGAGGAAGACCATATAAAAAATATCCTTGATCCTTTGTTGCGTCAATTGCAGGTGCAAAACTCCACCTATTACCTAAATTAACAGGAACAGCATAATGACCGGTAGCGACGTAATCCGCACCAAACTTTTCCATACATTCAAACAGCTTTCCAAATTTTATGAGAGGATTGCAAAGAACGCAAGGGTTTGGCGTAACACCGCTTACATAAGCGCTTACAAAAGGCTTAATAACCAATTTATCAAAATCCGTCCTTGCGTCAACAACATCAAATTTTATTCCTAAATGAGAAGCAAGAACAGCAGATTGCTTTGAGCAATCACAGCTATCACACATAAGAACATTTACCGCCCTTACGTCATAGCCATCCTCCAAAAGTTTTATGGCAACGTAAGCGCTGTCCATCCCGCCGGAAAGACCGAGAACAACTTTTTTTGACATATTAAATCCCTTATTTTTTGCCCTTAATACGAATATTTGAAGGGCTTGCGTTTACCATCTGTTCCCTATTTCCGAATTTAACCAAACGACGTGCGTAGAGATACTGATCAAGAAAATACACGGTAAAAGGAATAAACAACACAGTAAGAACCAAAAACAGAGAAATGTAAGGAGTAGTGGGATAATCACCGAATATAGCTGACATATCAATCGTAAACTTCCACAAAAGACCGGTCTTTTCGGTAACGGTAACACCTGCCGAATCAAACCGCACCCAATATATTAAATTGTAACATAAAAGTCCAAGCCAGAAAAACATAAGTGAAGCGTTAAACGCAAGTAATCCTCTAAGATGACGAAGCTTAGAAACGCTATCGTGTGTAATTCCTGCACAAACGCCGGTCATCACAACAGGTGTCCTAAAATATGCTTTGTTGCCATATGTGTATATGAGGTCACTTCCCATTGCCACACGTTTTTTTATTATAGCCTGTGAAGCTTCTGACTCTGCCGGAGCAGCCAAGGAACAAACAGAGTAATAAAATTGATTTGCATATCCATCAACAGCAAAAATGTAACCGCTAAACTTACGTTTTACAAGAACATAACCGCAAGCAGCCATTGAATTAAGCCACTCCTCCTCTTTAACAGGGGAAAAGAACAACTTGTCTACGGAAGAAGAGGGGATGAAGCCGATAACATTATCGGAAACCGGCATTTTATCAACAGGCATATTATTAAAATCGTTTTGCATAATTGCTATAGAAACTATGCCAAGCCTGCATATATCGAGTAACAAATAAAGCCATCCGTCACCGCAAACTGGATAGTTTAATGCCTTAAGGCTGTTCTTAACGGCAACGCCTCTTGTAAAAAACCAATAGTAGTGGTAAAAAGGAACATAAGCAAATAGCAAAAATTCCGCCGTTGAACTTTTATTATCACCACGCAAAGCTCTGGTGTTTTTCACCAATTTGTACTGCCAATAAACCAGATATATACCAAAGGTTACAATGCTAAATATTATACAAACAGCGACATTTTTCTTAAAAATAGGAAGAGTATCGCTTGATTTTGCTTTTTTTATACCTTTCTTGCCGGTTTTAGCCAAAATAACCACCCTTTCAGTTTAAAATTATAAATAATATAACATCATAATTATAAACTAGACCGTATCATTTGTCAACCAAAAATATTTTTTAAAAACACTATTGAAATTGTGAAAACAATCTGTTATAATACCCCTTGCAGATATACAGAATATGGCCATACCATCCGACGGTTCGCGTTAATGGGTCTTACGCAATCAAAAGCCGTGAAGTATGTCAGGTGGGGAACCAAGCAGCATTAAGCGGTATCTTTGGTGTGCCGTAAGGAAGCCTGTTTTCGTCGGATTGCGGACGTATGGTCATATTCTGTATATTTGACTTTAATCGGGAGGTTTTTGTATGTACAAGGCGTTATACAGAAAATGGCGTCCCAGTGCTTTTGACGATGTTTGCGGCCAGGAACACGTTACCACGGTCCTTCGCAATCAGGTCGTCACAAATACAGTTTCCCACGCCTATTTGTTCTGCGGAACTCACGGCACCGGAAAAACCACCTGTGCAAAGGTTTTGGCAAAAGCAGTCAACTGCCTAGCCCCCGTTAATGGAAGTCCTTGCGGCAAATGCACCGCTTGTACGGAAATAGATAGCGGTGCGTCGACAGATGTGCTTGAAATCGACGCCGCAAGCAACAACGGCGTTGATGGTATAAGAACCATCAGGGACGAGGTAGTATATCCCCCCTCAACCCTTAAAAAACGTGTTTACATTATCGACGAGGTTCATATGCTTACTGATAGTGCAAATAATGCACTGCTTAAAACTTTGGAAGAGCCTCCCGAATACGTTATATTCGTTTTGGCAACGACTGAATTGCAAAAAATCCCCGCTACCATCCTTTCTCGTTGCCAACGCTTTGAGTTTAGAAGGATTGACGCCGATATTATTTCGGAGCGTGTTAGATTTGTATGCAAAAGCGAAGGCATAGAAATTGATGACGAAGCGGTTAATCTTATAGCCAGACTTTCAGACGGTGCTATGCGTGACGCACTTAGCCTTTTAGAATCTTGCACGGCTTCTTCAAAATCTAAAATTATCGACTACGATTCTGCCGAAAAACAGTTAGGTGTTGCCAACAACGAAGAAGTTGTTTCTCTGCTGAGTCACGCCGCCAAAGGTGATGTTTCCTCAGCAATGGATATACTTGATAGATTATATAAAGGGTCTAGAGATCTTGCAACTCTAATCCATCAACTTACCTATCTAACTAGAGATTTGTTGGTTATACAAAGTTTGCCGGGAATAACGCTTAATAAGCTAGGCAGCTCGTTTTGTTTTAGCAACAGTATGTTTGAAAGCCTAAAAGAGCTTTCAAGCAGTATGGCTAAAGAAACCTTGGTGTATTTCTTTGACGTACTGTCAGAATCAAATTCAAAAATGGGAATTTCCGCACATAACAAAAGACTTGTGGCGGAGATGGCAATAATAAAGTTGGCTAATCCCTCTTTTGCGGAAGGCATTGATGCTTTGAAAGCAAGGGTTGCTGCTTTGGAAGCAGGCGTTCCACTTAGAACATCCTCCATAGGTAACAACACAACTGAAAAAATCACAGAAGACAAACTGCAAACTGCAACACATCAAAAAAACGAAACGACAAAACCTGTAAAAAAGACATTTTCAAGAAAAGCTGAGTTTTTAGATGCGTTGGTAAAAAGAGGAGCAGGTTCTATATATGCTTTCGCTTCTACGTGCAACTACGCATTAGAAGATACAACTCTTAACATTTATCCGGACAACGCAATAGGTTACTCAGTTTTATCATCTGACAGTGCTACGTCGTTTTTGACAGATGCGGCTAGCGTCGCAATAAAAGCACAAGCTACCGTTGTCGTCCATCAGCCCGGTGCTGTTGAAGCACCTTCCGAAATTTCGCTTGATGAATTGATGTAAAAATATGAATTAAAGGAGTTACTAAAATGAAGGTAAGACTTCCTCAAGGTATGGGCGGCGGCCCTCAGAATATGAACGCTATGATAAGACAGGCTCAAAAAATGCAAGAGGATATGGAAAAGCTTCAGGCCGAGCTTGAGCAAAAGGAATACACCGTACAAGCAGGAGGAGGTGCCGTAACTGTTGTTATCGGCGGCGACAAGGTTATAAAGACTATGGAAATATCCCCTGATATTGTTGACCCCGACGATATTGAAACTTTGCAAGATATACTCATTGCGGCAGTTAACGAGGCTTTCAAGACCGTAGAAACTACTAACAGCGAAGCTATGGCAAAGGTTACGGGCGGTATGAATATGCCCGGCATATTCTAAAATGACACCTTCACTCGAAAGACTTGTTAATCAATTTTCAAAATTACCAGGGATAGGTAGAAAATCTGCATCCCGTCTTGCTTATTACATCCTCTCTAAACCGGAAACGGAAATTAAAGAATTTGCGGATGCTTTAATGCACGCAAAACAAAGCATAAAGTTGTGTTCGATATGCTGCTGCTTAAGCGAAACAGAGGTTTGTGACGTTTGCGGCAGTGAACGCCGTAACGGTAAAGTTATTTGCGTTGTTGAGGACTCAAAAAGTATGACCGCAATAGAAGACACCAGGGAGTTTGACGGAGTTTACCACGTTTTAGGCGGCGTTATCTCTCCCCTCGACGGTATAGGACCTGAACAACTAAAGATAAGGGAGCTTTTAAAAAGGCTTGATGAAAACGTAAGCGAGGTAATAGTTGCAACCAACCCAAGCATAGAAGGTGAATCCACAGCTATGTATCTGAAAAAGTTAATTTCTCCCTTGGGTGTTAAGGTAACACGCCTTGCCTACGGTTTGCAGGTTGGCGCAAGCCTTGAATATGCAGACGTTTCTACCCTGTCAAAAGCAATAGAACGACGTACGGAAATATAAGGATAAAAGGGGCTGTCTTGATGAGACAGCCCCTTTTATCTGTATACTTATTTTTGTCTGCTTTTAAATAGCATAGACCATATAAAAGCAAACACTACAGCGGCGGTTATACCTGCAGCGGTGCCTGTTAATCCACCTGTCAAAGCACCCATCAGGCCATTATTATCAACAGCAATTTTTGTACCTTTGGCTAATGCGTGCCCAAAACCTACTATTGGTACTGTCGCACCGGCCCCTGCAAAGTCAACTATCTTTTGATAAATTCCAATACCGCTTAGCAATACACCCGTCACGACATAAGAAACTAAAATCCTTGCACCTGTCATAGCAGTTTTATCTATAAGAATTTGTGCAATTGCACAAATGATTCCTCCAACAAGAAAAGTTCTTACATACTCAAGCATAATCTTTATTCCTTTCAAAATGAACCGTATGAGCTATACCGCATATGCTCTGTCCCTGAAACACAGTGTTCGGATTCATCAATGCACCCGTTGACAGCAAAAGTACGTTGTTAACTTCTCCATTTATCATTTTATCCAAAAAATATCCGGCAGTAACAACGGCGCTGCAGCCACACCCTGAACCACCTGAATGCACGTCTTGCTTTTCCATATCGAATATCAACATCCCGCAATCCGTAAACTTATCCTTAAGCCCCTCAATAGAATTACCTAAGATTTGACAGCACAGTTCATACCCTTCTCTGCCTAAATCCCCCGTTGCTATGATATCAAAATCTTTTGGTTTTCTAGGCGAGAGCTCAAAATATCTTGTTATACTGTCGGCCGCCGCTTTGGCCATAGCTGCGCCCATATTATTAACATCGGTTATTCCCGCATCGATAATACGTCCAACCATAGCGTCCGAAACTCTGATAAACGAATCATTGTTAGAAAGCAACAACGAGCCGCATCCCGTCACCGTATTTTGTGATGTAGGAGTGCGTTGCCCACCGTATTCTAAGGGAAATCTATACTGCTTTTCGGCAGAACAAAAGTGAGAGCTTGCGTGGGCCACGCAACGATTGGCAGCACCTGCCTTAATAAAAGTAGAAGCGCAAAGCACCGCTTCTGCAAAGGTAGAGCAAGCACCATACAAGCCTATATACGGTGTTCCGCTGTCTTTTATGCCAAAGCTGCTGGCAACGCATTGATTGAGCAAGTCGCCGCCGCAAAGCAGATCAACATCACCGTGTCTTAGTTTTTTCTTGGATAATAACAACTCTACACAACGGCGAGTCATTTCACTCTCCGCTTTCTCCCAGGTGTCCGTCCCGAAATATTCGTCCTCTTCGCAAAAATCGAAATATCCCTTAAGCGGTCCTTTTGATTCCGTCTTACCAACAACGGATGCTCTTTCTTCTACAAAAACATTATCATATTTTATAATTTTACTCATTTACAGCACCTTGGTAACAATATAATATATCACCCCATAAATCACCGAAGACAATGTACCAAAAACTATTACCGGACCCGCAATAACAAACATTTTACTGCAAACACCGTTTATTTTTCCTTCGGTCTTGTTTTCAATAGCCGGAGCAGCTATTGCGTTGGCAAAGCCTGTTATGGGTACTAAAGTTCCTGCACCGGAAAACTTACCTATTTTATCAAAAACACCTATACCGGTCAGTAATCCTGCAGCAAATATTAAAGTTACGGAAACTAAAATCCCGGCAGTGTCCTTGTCCGTTCCCCAATAAACATAAAGGTCATTAAAAGCTTGACCGATGCAACAAATAAATCCCCCGACAAAGAAAGCTTTTACGGTATCAATAGCGGTAGTCGAGCGTTTTGCACGCCTTTCCGTATATCTTTTGTAATCAGCGTTATTTATAATCATCACCCCACATATAGTGTACCCATCGGTTTAATTTTTATACAAGGTATTGACAACTATAAAAAATTTGGGTATAATGAGCTTGTATTTTTAATTTGGAGGTCTATGAACTTGAATAAACTTTACCCCAAAGATAGGTTTCCATCTTACCCCGACTTCAGGGCTCTTGTAACCTCTGTTGGTAAGCGTGGTGATAAAACCTTTTATAGATACATCATTGGAAAAAACGAAGTTCGTGAACTTTCTTATAAACAATTTTCTGATAATATAATGAAGTTAGCCACCGCCCTTTATGCTCTCGGTTTGAAAAATAAGAGAATCGCTCTCGTTTCCGAAGCAAGAGTTGAGTGGTTTCAGTCTTATCTCAGCACTCTCTGTGCTGGTGCTGTTATCGTTCCTATCGATAAGGACCTTATGCCTGAACAAATAGTCAATTTTGCTTCTATTGCGGAGTGCGATGCCATATTCGTTTCACCCGTATGTAAAGAAAGGCTTGGCACGCTTCTCGAACAATCTCCAATTAAATACATTATAGAGCTTACCGAGGAGGGTTATATTCCTTACAAAGGTAGCTATGAGACTTTTCGCAACAGAAAAAACTATAATTTTTACGACCTTGTTGCATACGGCAGGCATTTGATTGATGCAGGTTTTTTGGGCGTTTACGATATCACCTATGACGTTGATGCTATGGCAGCTCTCATCTTTACCAGCGGAACTACCGGCACAAGCAAGGGTGTTATGCTGTCTCAACGTAACATTCTAACTTGTGCGTGGTGTTGTGCAAACTCGACTCCCTTCACACCTGATGACATATTCTTATCAGTGCTTCCTATGCACCATACCTATGAAACTACTATACAAGTCGCTATTCTCATTGTTGGCTCTACTATCTGTATTAACAACAGCATAAAATACGTTATGCGCAACCTTAAGCGTTTTCAACCTACCGGTTTGGTTCTTGTTCCATTGTTTGTTCAGACCATATTCAAGCGCATAAGTGAGGAAATACGAAAAAAGGGTAAAGAAAACACCTTCAATAAAGCCGTTAAGGTTACGCGCGGTTTGCGCAAGATAAAGCTTGACTTGCGCCGCCCGGTTTTTTCTGAGGTTATTGGCGCTCTTGGCGGTAAAATTAAAAACATCATCTGCGGCGGCGCTGCTTTAGATGAAGAGCTGGTTCGACGTTTTGAAGAATTTGGCATTAATCTTTATCAGGGCTACGGTATTACGGAATGTTCTCCCCTTGTTTCGGTCAATCCCTATACAAAAATGAAGCACGCTTCTATCGGCTTGCCTGTTAAATGTTGCGAGGTAAAGGTATTAAAAGAAGTTGCAGGACGAGAAATTTATGCGGAGACTCGTGAACACGGTGAAATAATCGTTAAGGGCGATAACGTTATGCTGGGATATTACAAAAACGCCGAAGCTACAAAAGAGGCGTTTACCTCTGACGGATATTTCCGCACCGGTGATATTGGCTATTTTGATGATGACGGATATCTCTACATTACCGGTAGAAAGAAGAACCTTATCATTCTTTCAAACGGTAAAAACGTTTCTGCAGAAGAGATTGAAGAGAAAATTATTGATGAAATCAGCTATGTAGAAGAGGTTATCGTTTATGATGATAACGACAAGCTGGCAGCGGAAATTTATCTTAATGAGAGTGCGGAGCCCGAAGCAAGGACTAAAATCAAAAAGGACATCAAAACGCTGAATATAAAACTCCCCTCATATAAGAAAATCGCAAAAACAAAGATTCGTGATGAGGCTTTCCCGAAAACCACATCAATGAAGATTAAGAGAAATTATAAAAAGATTGCCAAAACAACAATCCGTAACGAAGCATCCCCGAAAACAACATCAATGAAAATTAAAAGAAATTACAACAGAAAAGGTTAATGGAGGAATTAAAAATGGAAGAAAAAATGATAGCA
>JAZSLS010000067.1:0-13680 GCA_045535465.1 Eubacteriales bacterium | reverse complement strand
TCGCCTCGGTTCGTTTCGTCTGCACTCTTTCTCAGCACTCTGCCAGCTTGATGACAAGGTTTGTCATCAAGCTGAGGCTTTCTCAAACGAAAAACGTTTGAGAAAGCCTTTTTATATGATAAAGCAATTAAACGTTAAAGCGGAAGAGAACTACGTCCCCATCCTTCATCACATATTCCTTGCCTTCGCTGCGAACAAGGCCCGCCTCCTTAGCGGCGGTCATACTTCCCTTTGCCATAAGGTCATCGTATGCCACGACCTCCGCACGGATAAAGCCGCGCTCAAAGTCGCTGTGGATTTTACCTGCAGCGCCGGGTGCCTTGGTGCCCTCGGTAATGGTCCAAGCACGAACCTCCTTAGGGCCTGCCGTAAGAAAGCTGATAAGACCAAGCAAACGGTAGGAGGAACGGATAAGCTGTGCCAAACCGGACTCCTTAAGCCCCATTTCCTCAAGGAAGGGTATGCGGTCTTCTTCGTCAAGCTCCGCAATATCTGCCTCAACTGCGGCACAAACGGAAATAAGCTCCGCATTTTCCTCTGCAACACGCTCTGCCAGCTTTTGATAATAGGGGTTGCTGTCCAAGCCCTCAAGCAGGGTGTCCTCATCCACGTTAGCGGCGTATATAACGGGCTTGCCGGAAAGAAGAGGCGCATCTGCCAAAAGCTCTTTTTCGCTTTCGCTAAGCTCTACGGTGCGGGCACACTGCCCCTCGCTAAGGGCAGCAAGAAGCTTTTCGGAGGCGGCAAGGGCTGCTGCCAAAGACGAGTCGCCCTTCATCGCCTTTTTTATACGGTCAACACGTCTTTCCATTATCTCTATATCGGAAAGCACCAGCTCGGTATTGATAATATCAAGGTCACGAACAGGGTCAACCCCGTCCTCAACGTGAATAACGTCGGTACCGCCAAAGCAACGCACCACGTGGATAATAGCATCCACCTCACGGATGTGAGAAAGGAACTTGTTACCCAAGCCTTCACCCTGAGCTGCACCCTTAACAAGACCGGCTATATCAACAAATTCAATAACCGCAGGAGTGTACTTTTCGGGGTTATACATCTTAGCCAGCTCGTCCAGCCTGCTGTCGGGAACGGCAACCACGCCCACGTTGGGGTCGATGGTGCAGAAGGGGTAATTTGCAGATTCCGCCGCAGCGCTGGTCAAGGCGTTAAAAAGTGTGCTTTTGCCAACGTTTGGCAAACCAACTATACCTAATTTCATATTTATGTACCATCCTTAAAAATCTATGCTAACCTTAATTGTAGCAGACAAACAGACGCTTTGCAATAGCTAAAATTAAAAAAATATTATAAATAAACAAAGTACAAATTGTGAAAAATCTTTGATTTAATTGTTGACAAAAAATGTTTAAACTGTTATAATTGTTAACAGTGCTAAACGGACATAGCGATGGGGAGGACTACACTATGATGACAAAGGTACTTGTTATTGACAACGACAACTCCATTTGTGAGCTTTTTAGAATGTTTCTTGCTAACGAAGGCTGCGAGGTTCGCTCTGCTCACGACGGTGTGGAGGGCTTTTCTGCCTTTCGTATGTACGAGCCCGATATCGTTATTACCGAGGTGACTCTTCCTAAAAAGGACGGGCTTCAGCTTTGCCGTGAGATAAGGGAGATATCAAACAAGCCCCTTATTATGATTAGCAACAAGGGTGAGGTTATTGATAAAATTTTGGGTCTTGAGCTTGGTGCAGACGATTACGTTGTTAAGCCCTTTGATATAAAAGAGGTTTACGCCCGTATGAAGGCGGTGCTTAGGCGTGTGGAAAAGAAAGGGGAAGAGGACGGAGAGCTTATCCGTTTTGAAAATCTGGAGATTTCCTTGCAAAGGTATGAGCTTCGAGTTGAAGGCAAGCACGTTGACCTGCCTCCTAAGGAGCTGGAGCTTTTGTATTTCCTTGCTTCCAACTACAACCGTGTTTTCACCCGTGACCAGCTTCTTGACAAGGTTTGGAGCTTTGATTACCTTGGTGACAGCCGCACCGTTGACGTACATATTAAGCGCCTGCGTGAAAAGCTGACGGGCGTTTCGGAGCAGTGGTCGCTGGATACCGTATGGGGTGTAGGCTACAAATTTAAGGTTAATGTTGATTAATTGGTTTTAAATGCAGAAAAAGGAGCAGTTCGCTCCTTTTTCTGTTACTAAGCGTTTAATTGCAGCAGCCTCTGTCGTTTCTGTCGTTTCTGTCGTTTCTGCCGCCTTCAGCGTAGGGGAAGAATTCTTCCAAGGGGAAGTTCATTCTGCTGAAAACGTTACAGGGGTCGCTGGAGCCTATGGCGGGCACGCTGTCCTTTTCGGGCAGACAGAAGCGGCTGGCGGGAATTACTATCTGCACAGGACGTTCCATACGGATAACGGAGAATATGCCAAGGGAAACAAAAAGCTCGTTTCTGCCCTCTCCGTCGATAAAGGGACCGTCAAAGCGGTTCTTTATACCGTCGGGCAGGCTATCGATGTTGCAGCAGCAGTTGCCAAAGCACTTACAGCGTTCTACCAGCTTCATATCAAGGCAGATAGGGGTTGCAACCTCCACGGTAACGGTAGGCAAGGTGGGGTCGCTTTCGCACTTAAGCTTTTTAGGCAGCTTGCAAAAGCCGTTGTCCTCGGGGTCGGATACAAAAACGCTTACGTTTTTCTCGCTGCCGTAAAGGATAACCTTTTTGTCGTAAACGGAAAGCCCTTTAAGCTCGTAAGCCTTACCGCAAACGCATACTTCGGCAGTAACGCAAATAAAATAGCGTATAAGCACCTGATAAAAGCCCTTGTTAAAGGGAACAGGGTCTATGGTAATATCGGTGGCGATAACCTCTGCGCCTTTACAGCGCACGGATGTAGCGTGGTCAAGGGCGTCTATGGCGCACTCGGGCAGGTAAACACGCATATCCTCCAGACAATCCTTATCCTTAGCGGAATCAAAAACCTTGTTGGCGGTTATACAGCAAAGGGACTCGTCTCTTTTACCGCAACCGTGGGGCGCGAAGGTATTTCTTTCACCCATTGTATTTTCCTCCTTATATTGATAAAACAAAGCAAAAACACTTGCCCTTTGTTCTTCTGTATTATACTATGCAAGGGAAGGCGTTGTTGTTCACGCATTGACAAACTTGCAAAAATGTGCAATAATAAGTAACAGAGGTATTATTTCTTTGAAAGGAGTATAACTATGGATGACCGTACAGAGGGTTTTACCCCGAATACATTTGAAAACAAACCGCCAAAAAAATTAAGCACAGGTATACTTGTTGCTTTGATAGCAGGCGGCGTGCTTATACTTGTGCTGGTAGGCGTTATTATCTTTTTAGCGGTAGGCGGCGATGACGGTGCAGAAGTTTCCGACGATGAATCTGCGGAAATCAGCACCGACGTATCTACCGATAAGTTTTCCTTCTCCGCACCTGACCTTGTGGGCAAGATGTGGAGCGATGAGCTGGCAAAGGAGATAAAGCCCATTGTAATTGACCCCAAAAACATAGCCTACGATGCAGAAAGCGATGCACCCGGCGGTCAAATACTAAGCCAAACTCCCGCACCCGGCACACCTCTTTACTGTGATGAAAACGGTATTTGCGGCTACGTTAAGATAACTGTAAGCGGTAAGGCTTTTTCCGACAAATATACAAGCCTTGTGGGCAAAACCGCCGAGGAGGCTATGGCTTGGCTTTTGGAATGCGGCGTAAAGAAGGAAGACGTTTTTCGTAAATACAGCGCAAGCACTACGGGTGTAGGAAACGGCTGCGTTTCCTCCTTGACCTATGAAAACGGCGCTGCCGTTGAGGAAGGCGATAAGGTAAAAGAAGGCGACCGCTTTATTCTTTCCATTAACAGCTATCCTTCCAGCGTAAGCGTGCCTTTCCTTGGCAACAAAAGCTTTGAGTCTGCTGTGGAGCTGCTTTACGAAAACAAGCTTAACGTGGGCGAGATAACTTATAAGGAAAGCGGCTTTGCCGACGGCACTGTTCTTTCTCAAGACCCTCCTGCCGATGAGACCGCTTACTACGGGGATAAGGTTAACCTTGTGCTTAGCAAAAGAGCAGGCGCTTTTAAGATGCCTGACCTTGCAGGTCTTACCCGTGAGGAGGCAGAGGAGCTTCTTTCAAGCTACGGCTTGGAGCTTGGTACCGTTACCGAGGTTTCCGACAGGGAATATGACCACGGTACTGTTTGCTACCAGAACGTAGAGGCGCAAACGGAGGTTTATGCCTTTACAGTTATCGACATAAAGCTTGCAGTAGGCGGCAAAGCAGACCCCAAGGTTGATTGGGATGCCGACACTATTCTTATTGACGTAACCGAAAACAGCTTTCTCAGCGCCGGCACTCTTGAAAAGCTTATGAGCGACTGCCGAGGCAAGCAGGTTATAGTTACGGGCGCAAATTTCAATTGGGTACTGCCTAAGGGTGCCGAATATCCCGAAGACGATGCAAGGCTTGATATGGGTGTGCTTATCAACAGCGGCGACCTTTATGCAGATGCGGTTGATATTTTGGTAGAAGACGGCTACGAGACGGGCGATTTTGCCGTTATAGCTCGCACAGGTGAGGACGACTTGCCTGAAGGCACCATTTTAAGCGTGGAGCTGGGCTTTGCGTTTAGCGGCTTTAACGTTTCGCTTCTCAGCTACGATGATGAAACAGGTGCTTTTGTCCGTTCTGAGCAGATATACACCGTTACCGAAAACGGCGGCGTAAGCCTTCCCATAGAAAAGGGCAAGCTTTTTGCGGTAGTGCTGGAACAGGGCACAAGCTACAGCGTTAAGGTGGAGTATGACAAGGAAGAAGCGTACTGCGAGGAGGGCTCTCTTGTTTCCGTTATCGGCGGTGACAGCATTACTCTTCACTTTGGTGCCTTGGAAGGCTATGCGATTGTTTCCGTAAGAGTAAACGGCGTTAAGCTTGAGGGCGTAAACGGTGTTTACACCATACCCGCAGTAAACGGTGACTACACTATGGTTATCGAAACGGCGGAGTTTTATGAAGAATCGGAAGCGTAATAAAAAATAATATTGCTAAATTTGCGGAAAAATGATATACTAAAGCTTGTAGAAGTATAAAACAGAGGGATTATATGAGAATTATTACAGGTAAGGCAAGAGGCGTGCGTCTTGGCACTCTCCCCGGTGAGGATACCCGTCCTACGGCGGAGCGTGTTAAGGAGGCGGTTTTCTCTGCCATACAATTCAATATAGAAGCCAGACGTGTTCTTGACCTGTTTGGCGGCAGCGGTCAGATGGCGCTGGAGGCGGTAAGCCGCGGTGCAGACAGCGCCGTTATAGTGGACAGCAACAAAAAGGCGGCAGACGTTATCCGTGCCAACGTTATGAAGGCAAATATGCTTTCTCAGTGCAAAACCGTTTGTGCCGATTGGCGTGACTTTTTAAAGACTAATGCAGGCAAGGAAAAGTTTAACCTTATTTTTCTTGACCCGCCTTACAAGGATGGCTTTTTGGATGAGGTTATTAAAAGGCTTCGTGCCGCAGACCTTGTGGGAGACAGCGCTATTATCGTTTGCGAAAGCGCCGAGGGCGGAATTCCTCTCCCTCCCGACGGCTTTACGGCAAAGCTTTATCGCTACGGCAAAACCTACGTTACCATCCTTAAAAGCGAGGAGGACGGTATATGACGGCTCTTTGCACAGGTAGCTTTGATCCCATAACCGTAGGTCATTATGACTATATATCACGTGCGGCGGCTTTGTTTGACAAGGTGATAGTTGCAGTAAGCAACAATACCGAAAAGCGCTATATGTTTGACGCAAAGCAGCGTGTAAGCTATGCAGAAGCGGCTTTTGCAAAGCTTGAAAACGTTATCGTTGTTACCGACAACGGCTGGGCGGCAGACCTTGCGGCGGATTTGGGCGCAGACCTTATAGTAAAGGGTATAAGAAACGGTACGGATTTGGATTACGAAAAGACCATAGCGGCTGTAAATAGGGCGGTAAACGGGGTGGAAACGCTGTTTATACCCTCGGGGGATGAGGTCAGCTTTGTCAGCTCCACTATGGTTCGAGAGATGATAAAGTACGGCAAGGACTACGCCCCTTACGTTCCGTCGGGCGTGTGCCTTGATATAAAGGAGGTTTAAATATGGCAAAAAGAATCTTCCTTGTGTGTTGTGTTGCAGTACTTCTTACTGCCTTTTGCCTGAATGCCGTTAACGTTTCAATGGCGGATAAAAGGGCAGAGGAGTTTGATACGGTTAAGGCTGTAAGCGGCAACGATAAGCTGGCTGTGGCGGTTTCCGTTATATACAAGCGTGCAGGTGAGCTGGTGCTTACTATGCCCTATGCCAGCATTAATCTAAGCCAAACCGCTCTTATGAAGGTTTACAGCGGTGAGCTTAACGATGCTATAATGTATCTTAACTCCCACGCAGATGATGAGCTTCAGAACGCATACGACGCTATGACCGATATCCTTAACGACTACGATAAGCTGCTTAAGCAGTATAACGTGCCGTCAAATAGCTCCTACCGCACCAAACGTGCTGAGCTTGGCACGCTTTTCAGCGGCATAAAAAGTGCCTCTACCGAGCTTATACTCCGCACTCGTACCCTTATAGCGGGCAGCAATACCAACTACGACAGCTATTACACCGCTTATTGCGAGCAGCTACAAAAGCTTACGGAAAAGCTTCATACCGCTTCCGATAAAATAGACAAAGAATACGACACAATTATGACTTCTCTTATAGGTACGGATTATTCCTTGGTTTCTTAGACCTGGAGCCGTGAAAAAAGCGCAGACCGCAAAAAACAGTAAAATTATGTATAAAGAGGAAAAAGCGACTTCTTTGAAGCCACTTTTTCTTTTTATTATCTATGTTTTTTTGCTATGAACGAACTTCACCTTGCAGTACAAAGTACAGCTACGGTTCAGTTCGCCCATTCTGCATCATTTTTCACGGCTCCGAGGAAGGTGGGCGAAAAGCGCAGACCGCAAAAAACAGTAAAATTATGTATAAAGAGGAAAAAGCGACTTCTTTGAAGCCACTTTTTCTTTTTATTATTATATGTTTTTTTGCTATGAACGAGCCTGTCTGCCGTTTTGCTTAAACTTTACCGTCCGAAAAACGGGCGTACCGCTTTTATGTAGGGGACGTTCTCGAACGTCCCGCCGCCTTTCGGTGTTAACCGGGTTTGCCGTCAGCACGGCTTTAAACGTCACGTGGCGGACGATTTGAGAATCGCCCCTACGGCATAAGCGTTTACACGGTTTTTCCGCTGTTTGTTTATTTCAACTTTTTAAGCTTAGCAGTGTTTGCAATAACTATAAGCTCCATACCCTTTTCCAAGGGCAGGTTTGGGTCAATGGCGGTTTGTATAGTGTCGCCGACACGCAAGGCAACCACGTTTATGGAATACTTTTTACGCAGACTAAGCTCAATTAAGGTCTTACCCACCCAATCGTCCTTCACGTCCAGCTCCACCATAGAAACCTCGTCGGAAAGCTCTATCATCTCGGAAAAGCCCGAGCTAAGCAAATTTTTTGCAAGACGAATGCCCGATTCCTTTTCGGGGAAGATAACCTTGTCTGCGCCCACACGGCTTAAAATTTTTTGATGTGTTTCGGTTGCGCATTTAACTATAACGTTTTTTACGCCCGCTTCCTTGCAAAGGGTAAGCGCCATAACGCTGGCTTCAAGATTGCTTGCCATTGCTATAATTACCACGTCGATGCTTGCAATGCCCAGTCTTTCAATAACTTCGTGATTTGTAATATCGGCGCATTTGCAAACGGGTATGGTTTTGCCGGCGTCATTAACGTTGTTTTGGTCAATATCAACGGCAAGCACCTCTGCGCCGTTGTTTACAAGCTCCTCCGCTACGGCTCGACCGTATCTGCCAAGCCCCAAAACGGCATAGGTTTTATTAATACTCATAGTATTCTCCCTCTTAACCCACGCTTATATCTTCGGTGGGGTTTCTTACTATATTATGGTTGTCCTGTTTTCTGTTAAAGGCAAGGGCAAGAGATATAGGCCCTACCCTGCCAAGATACATTGTTACTATAATTATAAGCTTTCCTATGCTGTTAAGGGAAGCCGTAAGGTTTCTGCTAAGACCTACCGTTGCGGTGGCGCTTACGGTTTCGTAGACTATGTCCAAGGCAGAAGCATCCGTAACCGCAGAAAGCAAAGCGGTGGAAACAAACATAATAGCAAAGGACATACAGGCAACGGCAACCGCCTTGCTTACAGCCTGCTTGGAAAGCTGTCTGCCAAACATCTCCGTATCCTCCTTGTTGCGGATAGAAGAAAGGGCGGATGCTGCTATCACGGCAAAGGTAACGGTTTTAATACCGCCCGCAGTACCAACGGGAGAGCCGCCTATAAACATAAGGAGCAGGCATATTACCGAGGAAGCGTTTGACAGATTTTCCTGCGGAACTGACGCAAAGCCCGCAGTTCTTGTTGTAACCGATTGGAATACGGAAAGCTGTATTTTTTCCCACAGGGTGCAGTCTTTCATTGTCTGTGGGTTGTTGTATTCAAAAGCAAAAATAAGCAAAGCGCCTAAAACTATTAAAATAAAGGTTGCGGTAAGCACAATTTTACTGTGCAGGGTAAGGCTTTTAAATACGTTGGCTTTCTTTGACGATTTAAGCACCCTAAGCACGTCCCACCAAACAACGTAGCCAATGCCGCCCAAAATAATAAGAGTGCAGGTAACAAGGTTAACCACGGGATTAAGAGCGTAATTACAAAGGCTGTTTTCGGCAATGATATCAACACCTGCGTTGCAAAAGGCGGAAACGGAGGTGAAAACCGAAATCCAAATTCCTTTAGCGCCAAACTCCGGTACAAACACCGTCATATACAGTAAAGCTCCTGCACCCTCTATAATAAAAGTGCCCAAAACTACCTTTTTTACAAAGCTTACCAGCCCCGAAAGTGAGTTTAAATTAAAAGCGTCCTGCAAAAGCAGTCTGTCGCCTATGCCTATTTTTCTCTGCAGAAGCATCATTACTCCCGACATAATCGTTATAACGCCAAGGCCGCCTATCTGAATAAGCGCAAGTATAACTATTTGCCCAAAAAGGCTCCATTGCGTAACGGTAGGCGTAACCACCAGGCCCGTAACGCAGGTAGAGGTGGTTGCGGTAAAAAGCGCATCCAAAAAGGAAACGGATTTTCCGTCGGCAGAGCTTATGGGAAGATAAAGCAACAGTGCTCCTATAAATATGGCAATTAAAAAGCTAAGCAATATAATATGTGTAGTTGATACCCAAAACCGTTGTTTTTTCATATCACAACCATACCTTAAACAAATTTAAAAAAACAAAACCAAGGTTCGTATTTATTACTATAACACGCCTTTAAATTTTCGTCAAGTTTTTTATTTCCTTGCATATATTCTTTAGCATTACGCAAATTAAAACCGATGCAAAACAAGGAAAGCAGGTTTACAATGGCTAAAAAAATACGCATTTTAACAATTGCCCTTGGTTTAGCCGTAGTGTTTACGGTGCTTGGCTCAGGGGTTTTGACAACTAAGGCAAGTCTTGCGGTATCTGCCACCGAAACAGAGCTTTACCCCGGTGGAATGGCTTTTGGCGTTAAGTTTTTTACCGAAGGCGTTTTAGTGGTGGGCCTTACGGACATTCATAGCTTTGTGGGCACAAAATGCCCTGCAAGGGATGCAGGTATTCAAAAGGGAGACGTAGTGCTGTCCATAGACAACGTGCGTCCCAAAAGCGCCACAGAGCTTAGCAATGCAGTAGCGGCATCAAAGGGCAAGGCTATGCGCTTTGAGATAAAGCGCGGTGAGGACGTTCTTTTCCTTACGGTACAGCCTGTTCTCTGCCGTGAAAGCAGCTCTTATAAGGCAGGGCTTTGGGTAAGAGATTCTACCGCAGGCATAGGTACGGTGACCTATATAAGCACCGACGGCAAAAGCTTTGCAGGGCTTGGGCACGGTATTTGCGACAGCGACACGGGCGCACTTATGCCTCTTGGCAGGGCAGTGGTAGTGGACGTAGACATCTACGGTGTAAGACGAGGCGCATCGGGTGCGCCGGGTGAGCTTAAGGGCAGCTTTGACAAGGTGCAAAAGGGTATAGTGGAGCAAAACACCGAAACAGGCGTTTACGGTACGCTTGACACCCTGCCCGAAGGCTTAAAGACCCCTCTTCCCGTAGGCAGCAGGAGAGAGCTTAAGGAGGGCAAAGCCTTTATTTACACCACCGTGGAGGGCAACACGCCTGAAAAATTTGAAATAGAGATAGAAAAAATTTACAGGGACGGCGGCAAAACAAAAAATTTTCTTATAAAAGTAACCGACAGCAAGCTGCTTGATATATCGGGCGGCATCGTGCAGGGTATGAGCGGAAGTCCTATTGTTCAAAACGGTAAAATAGTGGGCGCAGTGACACACGTTTTGATAAACGACCCTACCAGAGGATACGGCATCTTCATTCAAAATATGCTTAACCAAGGGCTGTAAAACCAAGGTTTATAAAGCAGAAAAAGCGACTTCGACACCGGAAGCCGCTTTTTCTTTTTTGTTCCTCGGCCCCTTTATTTTTGCGCTTTTTTGTGCTACAATAAAACAAAGGAGGTAATGGTATGTGTTTGTTTAAAAAAAGAGCAGATATAAAAAACACCATCTGTTTTGAGTTTGGGTACGTCGTAGGCTGGTATGCTAACGGCGACGTAAGCTACAAGCTCGAAAAGAAGGACGATGCCTACATCGCCTACGTCAAGCCTCTTGGGGTTCCTAATGAGGAAAGGCAAATTTATACGGTGGATGAGGCTTTTGTTACGGGGCTGGAGAGGCTTATTACAGAGCAAAGAGTTTCAAAATGGGACGGCTTTAAAAGGGCGGATAAGCGTGTTGCCGACGGCAGAAGCTTTAATTTATACTACCGCAACGCCGCAGGACAACGCATAAGGGCAAGCGGATACCAAAAATGGCCCAAAAATTACGTAGCCGTAAAGGGTGCGGTTGAGGCGTATTTTGCCCTTTTGACACGAGAAAAACAAAACTGAAAAAGCCGTTTTCATAAAACCCGCCTACCGTATATATAATATATCGGGGTGAGCTTGTGAACGTAAATTTAAGCCGCGTTTTCTTTGCCGTGTTTTTTGCGGTGGCGGCAGCTTTTGCTTTTTTGATTTTATTAAAAGGGCGTGTTCCCTTAAAGGGTGCGCCTTTTTTGGGTGACCTTTTGCGTTACCTGTGCCTGCAGCTTTTGTCGGGGCTTGTTTTTGTGTTTTGCTACGTTTTATTTATAAAAAACGGTAAAACGCCATCTCTTTCCGACCTTGGCGTTGCCTTTATTCCCATAAGTGTTCTTATTCATTTGGCGGCGTGGCGTTACGGCGCTTTGGGTTTACACGTAAACAGGCTTTTAATCCCCCTTGCTTACGCCGTTTTTTTGACGGTGCGTTTTTTTAGTGCTAAGGGCACGGTGTCTCTTTTCGGATATCTTATTTTTAATCCGTCCTTTGGCTTTATAGGAAGCGCTTTTGCTTCAAGTCCCCTTAGATTTTTAGGGGCGGTTTCCGCCCTTTTGCCCTTTGCTACTGCCGCTTTGGGCAGAGGCCTTGCGCTAAAAGGAATTGACAAGCGGGTTAAAATGTGAGATAATAAAGGAAGTATCCAAAAAGGAGTAATTGAAACTATGACAGGTAAAAGAATTATAGCATTGCTTTTGACTGTATTTACGGTGCTTTTCTGCTTTGCCGCTTGCGGTGAAGCCGCAAAGGACGAAAACAGTAAAGCCGAAGCAAGTGAGGACAGTGCAGAAGTTACCACTACCGATGAGAGTATTGACCAAAGCACGGATGACAGCAGCGAGGACAGCGGAGACGGCGTTGCGGAAGAGGACGACGTTCCCGTTTATGAGAACGGGCGCTATTACGTTATAGATATAAAAGACCCTTCCGTTTATGCCGAGCTGGGCGACTACGAGGGCGTGTCCGTTAAATTTACCGTTGTTGCGGATGAATACGTGGCAGAGGTACGCAACGCTGCTCTTGAAAACGCAAAGGAGCCTGTGGATGCAAACCGCCCCGCCGCCCTTGGCGACCTTCTTGTTATTGACTTTGAGGGCTATATTAAGGAAAGCGGCGAAAAGTTTGAAGGCGGTACGGCAACTGACTATACCCTTACTCCCCTTGGCTCGGCAGGCTTTGTTCCGGGCTTTGAAGCTGCCCTGGTGGGTCACTCCGCAGGAGAAAGCTTTGATATTTTTGTTACGTTTCCCGAGGAGTACCACGCAGAGGAAATGCAGGGTGTGGAAACACGCTTTGCTATCACCATCAAGGCGGTTAAGGAGTATGTTTATCCTCAGATAACCGACGAGCTTGCAAAAAAGTTTGGCTACGAAAGCGCCGACGCTCTTAACAAGGCTATATACGATACAGCCGTAAAAAAGGCAGAGGCGGCAAACCTTAATGCGGCTTGGGATGCGGCTGTTAAGAACTGTGACGTTGTGAAATACCCTGAAAAGCTTTACGACCAGCACGTAAACGACTTTGTTGAATATTGGATGGCGTATTATAGAGAAACCGCCGCCATTCAAGGCGTAGAGCTGGAGGAGCTTCTTGGTAAGACCGAGAAAGAGATAGAGGCAGAGGTTATCGAAAAGGGCAAGCAGGACGCAAACGGCTATCTTAAAGAAGAGATTATTATGTTTGCCATAGCAAAAGAAATAGGCGCAGATAAAATAAGCGATAAAGAGTTTAACGAGCGCATTGAATACTATGCAAGTATGAAGGGCTGTACCGTTGAAGAGCTTAAAGAAGACTTTAACGACAAAGAGCTTCGCACTAACGTTATGTGGGACAAGGTTAAGGAACATATCCTTTCAAAGGCGGTTTCTCTTGCTACCCACGTTACAATAAACGTACAGGATTACGGCGCTATAAAGCTGGAGCTTGACCCCACCTATGCGCCTATTACCGTGGCTAACTTTGTAAAGCTGGCAAAGGAAGGCTTTTATAACGGTCTTACCTTCCACCGTATTTGGGAAGGCTTTATGATACAGGGCGGCGACCCCGACCACAATGGCGCCGGCGGCAGTGACCAAACAATAAAGGGCGAGTTTTCGTCCAATGGCGTGGAAAATCCCTTAAAGCATACCCGTGGCGTTATCTCTATGGCAAGATCAAACGACCCCGACAGTGCCTCCAGCCAGTTCTTTATTATGCAAGAGGCTGCACCGCATCTTGACGGCAATTACGCAGCCTTTGGCAAGGTTACCGAGGGTATGGAGGTCGTTGACGCTATTGCAAAAGCGGCAGAGCCTATCGACGGCAACGGTACTATCCCCTATGAGAAACAGCCTGTTATAACGTCTATTACGATTGACGAGGTGTAAAAAAAGAAGCCGCTCGGCGAAAACCGAGCGGCTTTGTTGTTTCTCTTTGAGGCGATCATCGGCCGCCCGATGCTTTACAGCAGACGACAGGTGCGGCAAAACGTGTAAACAATTATACCGTAGGGGCGGTCATCGGCCGCCCGAAACGCAAGGGGCTTCGCCGACCTTACCCGTTACGCAAAACGGGAGCGCAATGCGCTCCCCTACAATGAAAACGGTTTGTTGTTTTAAGGTGTGACAACGGATACAATGTAGGGGCGATTCTTGAATCGCCCGCCACTAAACGTTTAAAACCAAGCTGACAGGAAACACGGCAAAATCCCAAAGGTAGCGGG
>JAZSLS010000077.1:0-12451 GCA_045535465.1 Eubacteriales bacterium | reverse complement strand
TACTGTCAAGATACCCTGAGCAGCCTTCATACCTGTAATATCTTCAGGAGAAGTTTCAAGTCTTACTAAAATAACCTTTTCGCCTTTGTTGTTCCAGATTTCTGCATCTTCAGCAGTAAACACAACTTTACCGCAAGCAGCACCGGGAGATGCGCCAAGACCCTTACCAGCAGGTGTAGCAGCTTTAAGAGCTTTTGCATCAAACTGAGGATGTAAAAGTGTGTCAAGGTTTCTTGGGTCGATCATAGCAACAGCCTGCTTCTTATCGATCATGCCTTCGTCAACGAGGTCACAAGCAATCTTTAAAGCAGCTTTAGCTGTTCTCTTACCATTTCTTGTCTGGAGCATATAGAGCTTTCTGTCTTCGATAGTGAACTCCATATCCTGCATATCTCTGTAGTGATCTTCAAGCTTTGCACATACCTTCTGGAATTCTTCGAATGCTTCGGGGAACTTCTCTGCCATCTGAGCGATAGGCATAGGAGTACGAACACCTGCAACAACGTCTTCACCTTGTGCATTTGTTAAGAACTCACCCATAAGACCGGGCTCACCTGTAGCAGGGTCACGAGTAAATGCAACACCTGTACCGCAGTTGTCACCCATGTTACCAAATGCCATCATCTGTACATTTACAGCTGTACCCCAGGAATAAGGAATATCGTTGTCACGGCGGTATACGTTTGCTCTGGGGTTGTCCCAAGAACGGAAAACGGCAGTAACTGCGCCCATAAGCTGTTTTTTGGGGTCAGAGGGGAAGTCCTCACCCAATTTGTTTTTGTACTCTGCCTTGAATTGTTCAGCAAGGGTCTTAAGATCATCGGCAGTGAGGTCAACGTCCTGAGTAACGCCCTTTGCCTTCTTCATTTCATCTATAAGCTCTTCAAAGTACTTTTTACCAACTTCCATAACTACGTCGGAGTACATCTGAATAAATCTTCTGTAGCAGTCGTACGCCCAACGAGCGTTACCGGACTGAGCCGCCATAGTTTCGACAACTTCTTCGTTAAGACCAAGGTTTAGTATAGTATCCATCATACCGGGCATAGATGCACGTGCACCGGAACGAACGGAAACAAGAAGGGGATTTTCCTTATCACCAAACTTTTTGCCTGTGATACCTTCAAGCTTATCGATATATTCCATTATTTGTGCCTGGATTTCGTCATTAATAATCTTGCCGTCCTCGTAATACTGAGTACAAGCTTCGGTGGTAACGGTAAAGCCTTGGGGAACGGGCAAACCTATCTTTGTCATTTCTGCCAGGTTAGCACCCTTACCGCCCAAAAGCTCTCGCATTTGGCCGTTGCCTTCACTAAAAAGGTAAACAAACTTCTTAGACATATTTAATCCTCCGAAAAATAAGAATTGCGTATTTTTTCTTTCAAGTTTATATATTATATCACAATCTAAAACGAATTACTATATTGTTCTCAAAATTTTCCATATGTGATATTTAATAAAATTGTGCTTTTGTTTTTGATTATTATAAACAAACACGACAAATAAAATGTTGACAAGACAAGGAATAAAGTATATAGTATAAATTGTATTATTATGTGATAGGTTAGGTAATAGTTAAGTGAACGTATTTTCTGCTTTTAAAAAGAACAACATTGATTACATAGTGTGTGGCTTGGGGAATCCGGGTAAACAATACGAACGCACTCGCCACAACGTAGGCTTTATGGCTGTTGAACATATTGCTTCAAAATTTTCCGTTCAACTTAAAAAGCTTAAGTTTTCATCTGTGAATGAAAAGTGTATTATCGGCGGGAAAAGCGTGTTGCTTATGAAACCGCAAACTTTTATGAACAACAGTGGTGAAGCTGTTGCCGCAGCTGCACGCTTTTACAAGGTGCCTGCTGAAAAAGTAATTGTTATTGCTGATGATATTTCTTTATCTTGCGGGACTGTTCGTATCAGAAGAAAAGGCAGTGCAGGGGGACACAACGGCTTAAAGTCTATAAATCATCATTTGAGTACCGAGGCTTACCCTCGTATTAAAATCGGCGTTGGAGAAAAACCTCATCCTGATTACGACCTTGCCGATTGGGTGTTGTCAACTATGCCTTCTGCCGATGAAGAAGCTGTAATTTCAAGATTCGACGATATAGTTGAAGCGATTGAGTATATACTAAAAGATGATTTTGATACTGCTATGAATAAGTGTAATAGGTCTGCAAAATGAGAACTATCCTTAACGAACTGTTTAATGATATCAAATTTAAAACCTTTGCGCAAGAGATAAAAGGTGGTGCTTTGCCTGCTTTGGTAAACGGTGTTTGTGATAACGCATTACCTTCTTTTTGCGCTGCTCTTTGTCAGTGCCTTGAAAAAAAGGCACTTTTCGTCGTTCCCGATGAAAAGGCTGCAAGGCGTTTAAAGGAGCAACTGGAGGTTTATATTCCCCGTGTTTTGGTATATCCTGCAAGAAGTGTAATGTACGATATGGTCGAAACTGCTTCACACGAGTGGGAGCGTGACCGTACTGCGATACTCGACAAGCTTTTGCAAGATGATTGGGATGCGGTAATTACCGTACCCGACGGTGCAATGCAGTACACTGTGCCCAAGCATACTATTCAGAGTAATAGCTTTGATATATGCCGCGGTCAGAGTTTGGATATCACTAAGCTTTGTGATACATTGACGCTTTTGGGATACAGTCGTGCCGATATGGTAGAAGGAGCGGGTCAGTTTTCTGTACGAGGTGGCATACTTGACGTTTTTCCTACGGGCGAAACAATGCCTGTTCGTATAGACTTTTTTGGTAATGAAGTTGACCTTATCGGTCATTTTGATATAGTCAGCCAAAGAAGAAACGACAATGTAGAAAGAACACGAATACTTCCGGCAACGGAGAGCTTGTGTACTGAGGATACAAACAAAAGGATTCTTGATTTTATAAATTCAAAAATTAAAAGCGCAAAAGATTTGAGCGGTCAGGCGGCAGCATCCCTTTGTAAGGAAAGGGATGCCATAGAAAATCTTGGCTTTTTGTTATGTCCCGACAGATACAGGCAGCTGATTTTTGACGAGGAGTCCACACTGTTTGATTATATTGGCGACAGTATGATTATAACCGTTGAAAGCAAGCGTGTTTTTGAAAGAGCAAGGGCATATTATTGGGAAATATGTCAGGAGCTGGAAAGGCTTACGGATAGCGGAGTATCTGATTTTGACACAGCTTCGTGTTGTATGTCGGACAATGAGCTTAAGCTTATAATGAGCAAAACAAACCTTGTTTTTGATGCTTTTCTTGCTTCCGGCGCAACCGGTAGCTATAAAAGCTATATAAGCCTTGCCACCAAGCAAAATAACTCGGCGGATATAAGCGTTGAACTTTTAGCCGACGAGCTTGCGGAGTTATTGGGTGCAAATCAAAAGGTTCTTTACGTTGCTTCGAACAGTGCTTCTTATAATAACGCTCTTAGCGTTTTGAATGACAAAGGCATAAAAACCTTTGGATATAATGGGGAACTTAAGGAGGGATACGTAGCGGTAACCGTTAAGAAGGACGGTTTACTTAGAGGGTTTGAATATCCTGCCGCAGGTATTGCCGTTGTAGCGGAAGAAACCGCTGTAGTGAAAAAGCCGTCGTTGCGTAAAGTGCCTTCAGCGATAAAGGGAGAACGTATTTATTCTTACGCAGACTTAAATGTTGGTGATTACGTTGTACACGCCAACCACGGTATTGGTAGGTTTGAAGGGTTGCACAACCTTGTTACAGACGGCGTGTCCAGAGATTATATAAAGCTTTCCTACGCTGCAGGCGACAGCCTTTACGTACCTGCGGGCAACCTTGACGTAGTAAGTAAATTCATAGGCAATATAGAAACCGTTAAGCTTAATCGCTTAGGCGGTACAGAATGGGCAAGAGCAAAGGCAAAAGCAAAAGCTTCTGCAAAAAATATAGCAAAAGAACTTATAGCACTTTACGGTGCAAGAAGACAAAGCATTGCTTTTCCGTGTTATCCCGATGATGAGATGCAGGATGAGTTTGAAGCTATGTTTGAGTATCCGGAAACTGAGGGACAGCTTCTTGCGGTAAAAGAAATAAAACAGGATATGGAGCAATCCATTCCTATGGAACGTCTCCTTTGCGGTGACGTGGGATTTGGTAAAACCGAGGTAGCGTTACGTGCTGTTTTTAAAGCGGTTAACTCGGGAAAGCAAGCAGCTATTCTTGTGCCAACCACCATTCTTGCGTGGCAGCATTTTCAAACTATGAAATCAAGGTTCAGAGGCTTCCCTGTGAATGTTGCTATGTTGTCTCGCTTTAACGATAAGCGAATTAACGATGCTGTTATCGCTGACCTGAAATCAGGCAGAGTGGACGTTGTTGTCGGTACCCATAAGCTTATACAAAAAAACGTTGGTTTTAAGGATTTAGGGCTTTTGATAATAGATGAGGAGCAAAGGTTTGGTGTTACACACAAGGAGCGCATAAAAACTATTGCTAAAAGCGTTCATACCCTCACTCTTTCAGCTACTCCTATTCCTCGCACTTTGAATATGGCGCTTGGCGGCATAAAGGATATGTCCGTTTTGGAGGAAGCTCCAACAAACAGATTGCCTGTACAAAGCTATGTTTTGGAACACGATGACGAAATAATTTATGAAGCCATAGCCAAGGAGCTTAGAAGAGGCGGTCAGGTGTTTTATCTTCATAATAAAGTAGATGCTTTGTACAGTATAGCCTCTGCATTGGCTAATCGTTTTCCTGATAGAACCGTTGCTATCGGTCACGGACAAATGGATAAAGATGACCTTTCTGAGGTTTGGGAGTCGATGGTTAAAGGAGAAACCGATATATTGGTTTGCACAACAATTATCGAAACGGGCATTGACGTTCCCAACGCCAACACTCTTATAATTGACGGTGCAGAAAGAATGGGGCTTTCACAGCTGCATCAGATAAGAGGGAGAGTAGGTCGTTCTTCAAGACGTGCTTATGCGTATTTCACCTATCATCCCGGAAAATTGCTTACTGATATTGCCAGAAAGAGATTACAAGCAATTAAAGAGTATACCGAGTTTGGCAGTGGTTTTAAAATCGCAATGCGTGACCTTGAGATTAGAGGAGCCGGCAACCTTTTAGGTGCTGAGCAGCACGGACATATTGAAAACATAGGCTACGACTTATATATTAAGCTTTTACAGGAAGCGGTTGATGAGGAAAAGGGTATAATAAAACCTCAAAAGACCGAATGTAACGTAGATATACGCATTAACGCATATATTCCCGAGGAGTACGTCTCTTCTTCGTCTATGAGAATAGATTTGTACAAAAAAATAGCAATGGCATCTACCGATGAGCATAGAGACGAGCTTTACGATGAGCTTACAGACCGTTTTGGCGATATTCCAAAGTCGGTAACTAATTTGATAAACATTTCTATAATCAGACACAAGGCGGCAGATTTGGGCTTTACTACGGTAGAGCATAAAGAAAATCTTTTGTCCTTTTATTCCGATAAGCTTGACATAAGAGCTTGTACCGGTATAAGCGTTTCGCCTGATTTCAGGGGGAGGGTAATGATAGCTGCCGGTTCAAGACCACATTTATCATTAAAGCTTAAAGGGAATTCGGAAATTTTGGAAAATGCTATCAGATTAATGAACGCTTATGCTAAATTATTGGAAAATGTGTAGACAAACTAATGTTTTTATAGTATAATACCCTTTAGGATGGTGATTTTATGAGCAAAATTAAATTTTTAAGCGCACTTTTAGCGTTTTGTATTATGTTGTCTTGTTTCTTTTCTTGCTCCGGAAAAGATAAAATAGTTATGCAGCTCGGCGAGATTTCTGTTGACGAAGATATTTCTCTTGACGGAAACGGCTTTACCGCTGTCAACAATTATATCAACGAGGGGCTTTATAGGTATTATTATCTCCAAAACAAAGCAAACTTTTTAAGCTACTGTGCGGATTTGGAACGTTACTATGGCTTTAATGTTACAGGAGATAAAAAAATACCCATTGGTGATACCGAGGAATTTTGGTCTTGTGAACTTGAAGAGGGGTTGACCATTGCACAATATGTGCTGGACGAAGTTAACAACACGTTTAAGGTTATACTTGCCCTTGAAGCAGCGGCTGAAGATTATGGTTATCAGCTTCCCAAGGATTATAACAAAAACTTTGAAAAATGTATAGCCCAGGAGATAACTTCTTCCGGCAATCCTTATGTCGCAAACGATTCAACTCTTTTGGACGAAAACGGTAAGCTTTTTGCTTGGGCAGAGAATAGATGGACTATGAATCTTGCCGGAGAGGGTATTGATAGAGATGATTGGGAACGAATTAATTATCTGTATCAGGTTATCAGCTCTGATATAGTCAAGCAGTTCAGCGAGAAAGGCGTAATAAAGGCAGAAGCTGACGATGTTTTAAAACAAAATGCCACAGATGACTTTATGAAAAATTCCATAAAGTACAAGTATATCAAATACTTCCTTAAGAGCGAAGAGGCTGTTATTCCCGTACCTGAAGAGAGCAGCGATGATGCAGTTTCTTCTGAGGACGTATCAATTGATGAAAGCTTGGAAGATGTTTCCGAGGAAATTTCTGCTGAAAGTTCAGAAGGAAATTCTGAAGAGAGTATGGAAGAGAGCTCTGAGGATGTTACCGAACAGATTACCGGTAAAGAATTTAACGAACGTCTTAAGGCCGATTGTCAGGAAATATATGATGGCCTTTTAAACGGTACTTTGAATTTTGATGAAGAAATTAAAAAAAGCGATGTTCCAAATCTCGCAGAGAGTAATCCCGATGGGGTTATAAGCGCTTTTTCCACTTTTGAACAGGAGTTTGGCGAAAGCGGAAAAGAGCTTAAGGCCGGTGATATAAAAATGTACGTTTATAACGGTGCTATTCATATCATTCAGGTGCAAGAGCTTAAAACCACCGATTACGTTATAGATGATAATGTACTTAAGGGCTTGCGCGAAAATTCTGTAAATAATGCTTTTAAGGAGCTTTTGGAAAAGTACGTTGATGCTGTTGTTTGCGAAGACGATATGCTTTCTAAATATCTTAAACCCTGGGAACTTAACTGAGGCGTAGTTAAAATATGAAACGATTAGTAGCTTTATTTTTACTTTTTGCTTTAGCGGCTTCTTTTGTGGGCTGCTCTGACGGCGAAGGGGTTATCAACGATCCTAATGCAAAACCCATAGTTGATAATTCCGACAAAATAGTTATGTCCTACGAAGAATATAATATAACTTCCGGACTTTATGCCTTCATCTTTTCTTCGTTAAAGACTAACTATTTGTATTTACTCCAACTTTATGGAGAAACCGAGTTTGTTGAAGATACCGAAAGCTTTTGGAACACCAAGACCGATGACGGAAAAACCTTGGCAGAATCCGTTACTTTGGATATTAACAACCATTGTAAAATGATATTAATATCCGAAAAAATGGCAAAGGAGTATAATGTTGTCCTTGACGAAGATGCTGTTCTTGAAGCATCTGATGAGTATAACGATTATATTGCTTCTTACGGTGGCGAGAAAGAGCTTGAGGTTTATATTAATCGTTACGGGCTTTCTCTTGATGAACTCAAGGATTATCTTAATAAAAAACAACTTATCAATTGCCTTAAGAAAAAACTGTGTGAAGACGGTGGTCTTTGTTCAGTTGAAAAAACTACGGTTAATGCAAAAATCGATGAGGAATATCTAAAAGCTAAGCAGATTTATCTCCTTAACGATAGCTATGACGGTAAGGCTATAGACAAAGCTAATTCCATTCTTTCTGATATCAAAGGCGGTAAAAAGTACGATGACTACGTTTCGTTGTCTGCTGATGACAGTGCAACAGCATATCCCGACGGTTTTCTTGTTAATCTTGAGGAAACCGAGGAGTCCTATGCCGAACTCCTTGTAGGTTTAAAAGTTGGCGAATACGGTGTTTGTGAAGCCGCCGACGGTGCGTACGTTGTATGCCGTCTTGAAATGACTGATAAAGACAGAGATACTAAATATGAATCTGTTTGGGAAGCGCTTACCGAAGAAAAATTTGCCGAAACTATCTCTGCCAGATATAACCTGGTTGAGCTTGACAGTAAGGAGCTTTCCAAGTACGATATTATTACGGCTGATATAATTCAGTAGGGAAGTATGTTTATGAAGAAAAGACTTTTTTCTGCTTTTCTTGTCTTCGTTTTGGTGTTATCCCTTTTCGCTTGTGCTAAGGAAGGCGATGAAATAGCAAACGAGAGCTTTGGCATTGATAAAAACGCTGTTTTTTCTGAAGGCTTTGCAGCTTTTGAAGACAGACTTAACGGTATATATGACGCTCCCGATGACTTGGTTGAGCTGGGAGGTCAAAATATAATTCCCGTAGTTGATTTTGACAATGCCGTTTACGCATCTGCAGGAAACTATGAGTGTTATACAAGATTTCTTTATTATATGCTTGTAGAGCTGAAAAGCGGTGACATAAGTAATGCTTTGTTATATGGCATCAATGCCAAGGATGACGATTCTTTTTGGAATTCTCTTGGAATAGATTCTGATAAAACAAGGCGTGAATTGATTATTCAAAAAGCCGAGATGTACGCAAAATATTTGACTGTTTCCAATGCGATAATGAAGGATTACGGATTCACTCCGAGTAATAATCATCAACTTTCTTATGATAATTTGCTATCTCTTTACGGTAATGAGCAAGCTATAAACGATTATTATGGAGCTTATGGCTTGGGTGATGATATGTTGCTTCCGTATTTGAAGATGTTTTCTGCTTATAGTGAATTTCGCGAGTATATGGTAGGAACCGACGGAGAATTATATCCTACCGATGAACAAGCTAAGCAATTTTTTCGTGATGAATGTATATATATGGAGCAAATTGTTTTTAGTTACGTTCATACCGATGAAGATGGGTACACGTACCACAAAACAGATGAAGAGATAGCCGACGCTCGTTCACGAGGACAGGCTGTCTACCGGGCAATTTTGGACGATTCTCGTATGTACGACAGGAATATGCATTTGACCGAGCATCCTGAATGGTCTGAAAATGTTTATGGCTACACATATATTCCCGATGAGATCCTACCGGCTCTTGAAGAAGCTTATCTAAAGCTTGCTCCCGGTGAGATTGTTGCTGTGGATACATCTTTGGGATACTATATTCTAAGAGCTTTGGAAAAGACGGATAAAGCTTATGAGGAAAGCAATTCCAGAATAATTGATGCATATCGTGAAAAGGCCTTTGGCGAATTGATTGAAAAACACGTAAAGCTGCTTACAGTAAACGAAGATGAGTTTAGTCGATATTCTTTCGAGGATATCCTTGTATTTAAAAAATAATTCATATAAAAGGACAGGTAAATTACTATGACCCCAAGAGAAGTTTATGAAAACATAATGAGAGATGCGATTTCTGTTTACTCTGCAGAAGGTTTGCTTGAAAAGCTTGAAAGCGGTAAAAAGCTCCGCATAAAAATGGGTGCCGACCCCAGCAGACCGGACCTGCACCTTGGTCACTCTGTACCCTTAAGAAAGCTTAGAATGCTACAGGACCTTGGTCACGAAATAGTTTTTGTTATCGGTGACTTTACCGCTATGATTGGTGACCCTTCCGGCAAGAGCAAGACTCGTGTGCCTTTGACGTTTGAACAGACGAGGGCCAACAGCATTTCTTACTATGAGCAGGTTTGCAAGATTCTTGATAGAGAAAAGACCACCATTACTTATAATTCCGATTGGCTTGGCAAAATGACTTTTGAGGACGTGCTTTCTCTTGCGGGTAAATATACCCTTGCTCGTATCCTGGAAAGAGATGATTTTGCAAAACGTTATGCAACTAACCAGCCTATAGGTATGCACGAGATGTTTTATCCTCTTATGCAGGGCTATGACTCTGTTGCTCTTAACGCAGACGTTGAAATAGGCGGCAACGATCAAACCTTTAACCTTCTCGTTGGCAGAGAGCTTCAAAGAGACTATGATCAAACTCCTCAGGAGGTTATAACCTTTCCTTTGCTTCCCGGTTTGGATGGCGTTGAGAAGTAGTAAGTCCCTTGATAACTATATTGGTATAGACGAAGCACCTGAGCTTATGTATGAAAAGTGTATGAAAGTTCCCGATGCGTTACTCCTTACTTATTTCCGTCTTACCTCTGACCTTACCGAAGAACAGTACGCAGAACTTGTTGAGAAGGATATTATGGCGGCTCACAGGCTTTATGCCGAAACCATCGTTCGTATGTATCACGGTGAAGAAGCTATTTCTGCTGCTGCCGAAAGATACAAAAGTATTGCAGGCGGCGGTGTTCCCGATGAGATGGATGAATACGAATGTGTTGTGGGCACCAGAGTAACCGATATTCTTCGTGAAAGCGGTCTTGCTCCTTCCGGCAGTGAAGCAAGACGTCTTATGCAAGGCGGCGGCGTAAAACTTGACGGCATTCAGGTAAAAGACCCCAACGTCACCTTTGATGCTGCAGGCGAATACGTTGTAAGCAAGGGCAAAAACAAGTTTATAAAGGTTATTGTTAAATAGTTTAATTATTATAGAAAAGGCTGTATCAACAAAATGAAAGAGGTTGATACAGCCTGATTTTTATGCCTTTTTTATTTTACCAAAATCGCTCATTTGATAAATTTCCGCTCCAAAAGCTTTGGCTTCTTCCGGATCGTGTGTTATTATCAAAACAGTTTTGCCTTTCAGTGTTTGTTTAGCGTAATCTATAACTGATTTCTTGGTGTCGTCGTCCAAACCCTTAAACGGTTCATCCATAATTATAAAATCGGCTTCTACTGCTAAGGCACGAGCTATGGCTACACGTCTTTTCATACCACCAGATAATTCTTTCACAGGCTTTTTTAAAGCTTCTTCCAAGCCTAATGCCGTTAGAATATCGCTTGCTGTTTTTGTTCCAAGCTTTTTGTTTTTTATGACCATTCTTACGTTGCTTAAAGCGGAAAAATCTTCACATAGTCTGTCTTCCTGAAAGACAACAGCGGTATTAGAAGGTACACCGCTCACTGTACCATCGTCGGCTTTTTCAAAACCAAGAATTATATTTACAAGCGTAGTTTTTCCGCAGCCCGAACTACCCATTATACAAACAAAACTGCGGTATTCAATATCAAGGCTTGTGTTTACTAAAATGGGATTGTCAGAGAAGCTTTTCGATACGTTTTTTATTGAAATCATAATCGTTCAAGCCTCCCAAAGCACCATTTAAGAATATAAACAAAAAGCTTTTCGCAAAGAATACTGCAAACCACAACGGCCACAGTCCAAGCAAATAAATCGGCAGTTTCCAGATGAACTTTTGCCAAATAAAGCTCTTCTCCGATTGTGTTGTTTTGAGTAGCAATTACTTCCGCTGCAACCCCACTTTTCCAAGCTAATCCGATAGAAACAGAGGAAGCCGAGAGCAAATAAGGTTTAATTTGAGGAAGAGTTATATATACAAGCTTTTTTGTCTTTGATAGATTATAAACCTCTGCCATTTGCAAAAGCTTTTTATCGGTATCTTCAATACCTGATATTAAATTTGTGTAAACAATAGGCAGTACCATCAAAAACGATATAAAAACCGACAACCGTGAGGAAGAAGATAAAACCACTATCGCTACCACAATGAACGAGGCAACGGGAACGGATTTTATGGTTATCATATAAGGCCAAAGAAGTGTTTTGATAAAGCTGAATCTGCTACCTAAAAATGCAAGAACGGAACCTACTGACAGCCCGAGAAGAAAGCCGTAGGCTATTCTTTTTAGGGTGTTAAGGATAGTCAGCCAAAAATCGGAAGTTTTTGCAAGCAGCGCCAATCTTTTTACAACCTGTAAAGGAGACGCAAGAAGTATGGATTCTCCTATGTAAGTTGCGGCTGCCTGCCACACCAACAGTGCAAGCGCAACAGCCGCAGTTCTTTGTAAAATCTTTTTAAGCTCCATAATAGAATGCGTCATCAGGCATTTTGCCGCCTATGGACTTTGCATTTTGAGTGTATAAAACGGATAAATAGCCGCCAAGAGAAGTTTTCATCTCAGCACCTTCAATGAAACTGAGGTTGCAATACGGAATGGCTTGCTTAGCAATGGGAGCTTTAACACCAATGCGCTCTTCAACCCAAGGAGCACACTCTTCAGCATTGGAGTTAATGTATTCAATAGAAGCTTTGTACTCTTTAAGAAACAAATCAATAGCGTTTTTGTTGTTTTCCGCAAACTCCTTGCGAACGACCATAACACCGGTAACCATCATACTGCCGTTATTAAGCTTGTTCCATTCATCGTTAAGATTAATTGCGATGTTTAGACCTTCAACCTGGGTTTTAGCAACGCTTACGTAAGGCTGGGGAAGCATTGCTACACCGCTGTCAGAGTTTTTAAGCAGTGCAACCACTTCTGTAGGCTCGCTTTTGAATTCAATATTTACGTCCTTGTCGGGGTTGATTCCTGCCTCGGAAA
>JAZSLS010000047.1:0-4556 GCA_045535465.1 Eubacteriales bacterium | reverse complement strand
TCGTCAACCCCTTCGGGTTTTGTTTTTTTGGTAAGGAGGCTGACAACGGGAACAAGAATAAGACCGCCTACCATTGCAAAAACGCCTGAGTACAAGGAATTTTGGAACACAAAGCTAAGCACGGGAATATCAGTTACAACAAACACTTCGAGAGAAATGAGGAGCTGTACTATCTCAAGCCCTGCACCGAAAACAAAGCTTGTAGCTACAGCCGCCTTGGTAACGCCCTTCCAGTACAAACCGTATAGGAACGGAGCAAGGAACGCACCTGCCATTGCCCCCCAAGACACACCCATCATCTGAGCTATGAACAGACTTTTGGAGTTATGCTGGAATATTGCAATAGCCGCCGAAACTATGATAAAGAACACTATAAAGCAACGTATGGAAAGCATTTTGCCCTTCTCCGTCATATCCTTGCCCTTCTTTGCCTTAAGGGGAGAAATAAAATCAAGAGTTATGGTAGAACCACTGGTCATAACCAAAGACGAAAGAGTGGACATAGACGCAGAAAGCACAAGAACTATAACTATTGCTATAACAACCTGAGGAAGATTTTTAAGCATAGCGGGAATTACAGCATCAAAGCCCTCGTTTGCCACGTCAACGTCATAAAGCTTGCCAAAGCCGCCAAGGAAATAGCAACCGCCTGCAACTATTACGGCAAAAATGGTAGATATTATAGTACCTTTTTTGATTGCTTCCTCGTTTTTGATGGCATAAAACTTAGCAACCATCTGAGGAAGTCCCCAAGTGCCCAGCGAGGTAAGGAGAACTACGAAAATAAGGAAGGTTGGATCAGCACCGAAGAAGGAAGTGTACTGGGGACCTACATCGGTTGATAGCTTTTCGACTGCGGCAGTAAAGCCACCGTTGCTGTTAAGCACGGCAAGTACAACCGTAACGATACCGCCAAGCATTATAATGCCCTGAACAAAATCGTTTATTGCAGTAGCCATATAACCGCCAAAAAGAACGTAAATACCCGTGAGAACCGCCATAACAATAACACAAAGCTCGTAATCTATACCGGGATATGCCATCTCAAACAGACGGGAAAGACCGTTAAAAAGAGAGGCTGTATAGGGTATCAAGAATAAAAACGTAATGGCAGACGCCACAAGCTTTAAGGAGGTGGAAGCGTAGCGGATACCGAAAAAGTCGGGCATTGTTCGGCTGCCCAAATGCTGGGTCATAACTCTTGTACGTCTGCCAAGAATAACCCACGCAAGAAGAGAACCTATAAAGGCGTTACCAAGACCTATCCAAGTAGAAGCAACACCAAATCTCCAGCCAAACTGACCTGCGTAGCCAACGAAGATAACGGCAGAAAAATAGGATGTGCCGTAAGCAAAAGCGGTAAGCCAAGGGCCTACGGAACGGCCACCGAGGACAAAACCGTTAACGTCTGTTGCCTTTTTTCGGCAATAGATGCCAATACCTATCATAAAAGCAAAGAATACTACCAATAGTGCTGTGGTAACAACCATTTTGTTCACATCCTTTATAAATTTATTTTTGCATATTGGTTTTTAATTTAAGACATATTTTGAGAAGCCACAAGGCCTTCACCGCCATACATTTTGCGGAGTAAGGGCTTTTCTATTTTACCCGTAGGGTTACGGGGAACGTCTGCAAAGATTATCTTACGAGGACGCTTATAACGAGGCATACCCATACAGAAGGCATTTATTTCCTCCTCACTGCAGGTCATACCTTCCTTAACGGAAATAATAGCCGCCGCAATCTCACCAAGACGGGTATCCGGAAGCCCGATAACCGCAACGTCCTTTACCGCAGGGTGAGCACTTATAAAGTCCTCTATCTGAACGGGATAAAGGTTTTCACCGCCTGTAATTATAACGTCCTTTTTACGGTCAACAAGGTAGATAAAGCCGTCCTCATCCTGCATTGCCATATCACCGGTAAAGAGCCACCCATCCTTTAAAGTGTTAGCGGTAGCGGCAGCGTCGTTATAATAACACTCCATAACGCCGTCACCCTTAAGACAAAGCTCGCCGACACTTCCCTGCTCTACGGTATTGCCTTCGGGGTCAACTATCTTTATCTCCCAACCGTAGCCGGGGATACCTATTGCGCCAACCTTATGTACGTTTTCAACACCAAGGTGAACTGCGCCGGGGCCTATTGACTCAGACAAACCATAGTTGGTATCGTACTGATGATTGGGAAAATACTCCAACCAACGATTGATAAGGCTCTTTGGAACAGGCTGTGCGCCTATATGCATAAGACGCCACTGGGAAAGGCTATAGTCAGAAAGCTTAAGGTCGCCGCGGTCAAGGGTGTTAAGTATATCCTGCGCCCACGGAACGAGAAGCCAAACTATTGTGCATTTTTCGGAGGATACGGCGTTAAGAACATCCTCAGGCTTTGTCCCCTTAAGAAGCACCGCCTTGCCGCCCGAGATAAGACTTCCAAACCAATGCATTTTTGCACCGGTGTGGTAAAGAGGCGGTATGCAAAGGAAAACGTCATTCTTGGTCTGACCGTGATGGTTTTGCTCCACCTTACAGGAATGCATAAGGCTTTTATGCTTATGAAGGATAGCCTTAGGAAAGCCCGTAGTGCCGGAAGAAAAGTATATAGCCGCATAATCCTCATCGCTTATTTCGATATTGGGATTATTGCTATCACAAGTCTTGGTGACCTTAAAGTAGTCCTCTGCGAAGGTGGGACAACCGCCTTCACCAACGTATATAAGAGTGCGGGTTTTACCAAGGTTATCAGCTATTTCCTCTACCCTGCCTATAAACTCCGGCCCGAAAACCAACATATCCGCCTCAGCAAGACCAAGACAGTACTTAATCTCATCAGCCGCATAACGGAAGTTGAGCGGCACTGCAAGGGCACCTGTTTTAAGAACGCCGAAGTAAACGGGAAGCCACTCCAGACAGTTCATAAGTAAAATGGCAACCTTGTCGCCCTTACCTATATTACGAGAGAGAAGAAAGTTTGCAAATCGGTTTGCTCTTTCATTAAACTCCTCCCAATTTATCTCTTTACGAAAGGTGGAAGCGCCTGTTGCTTCGATAAGGTTATATTCCTTCCATATAACTCTGCGAGGCTGTGCTTCGGGGTTAAGCTCCACCAAAGCGGAATCCTTACCGTAAAGACGGCTGTTGTTTTCCAATAATGCTGTAATAGGCATTTTGTTTTTCTCCTTTGTTTTGGCAAATTAAAACGGGTGTTGCAGCATTGGCAACACCCGGTAAACAATTTCGTTTGCTGAAATATGCTTTATCCGTTGCAAAACGCCAACGCAAAACTAACCGCGGCAATAATATGCGCGGTAATAATAGTATGCGTAAGCGAAATTGTTAACAAAAAGCATAATTTACATCCTCCTTACAGGATATATGCATAATAACACACTTTTTTCCCTTTGTAAAGCCCTTTTTGCAAAAAAATATAAACTTTACTGCCTTTTAGTTGTTTTAACAAAAAATTCACCAACTAATTTGTGTACGGTGTATAATTAAAAGCAAAGAGAGGTGCAAAGCAAATGAATTACACCCATATAATTTGGGATTTTAACGGCACTATAATTGATGACGTTGCCCCTTGTATTGACGTTTTGAATACTTTGCTTACAAGGCGAGGTTTAAAATGCATATGCAGCGATGAATATAAAAAGGTTTTCGGCTTCCCCATCAAAGACTATTACGTTAAAGTGGGCTTTGATTTTTCCAAAGAAGATTACGGCGTACTTGCCGATGAATGGGCTGAGCTGTACCGTAATGCAACAGAGCGCTGTACGCTTGCTTATGGGGTAAAAGAAGCCCTTGAGCATTTTAAAAAGAAAGGTCTTACGCAAATAATACTTTCCGCAACAGAGCTGAATATGTTAAAGGAACAACTTATACCTTTAGGTGTTGCCCACTATTTTACCGAAACACTTGCCCTTGGTAACCTTTATGCCGTAAGCAAGGTAGAACTTGGCAAGGAATGGGTGCAGAGAGTAAAACCGACAAAGGCTTTATTCATAGGCGACACAGAACACGATTTTGAAACTGCCTCCGCTATGGGCGTTGACTGTGTACTTATAGCAAACGGCCATCAAAGCAAGGAAAGGCTTTTAGCTTTAGGCGTACCGGTTTTGGATACCGCCGCCGACCTTATAAGCTTTATATAATGCGCAAAAATGCCTCCCGTTGTACTACGAGAGGCATTTCGTTTTTATTGGTTTTTATTTTCTCAGCAGAGTTTTCATTGCAAGGCAGTCTGCAGCGGTAACGCTGGCATCACGATTGAAGTCTGCCGCTAAGCTGTAGGCTGAATCAAGGCTAGTACCGCTTGTTACCGAAGCGACAACGTTTAGATAGTCTATTGTAGACACTATGCCGTCACCATTGGTATCGCCTGAAATTACAATTGTATATCTGTAAGTGTCATTGGTTGCAAGGCAGCCTGTGCCAACGGAAGCGTCATCCGGAAGGATATTGCCGCTTGGGTCAGTCACGGTAACGTCTTTTAACGCCTTAACGGCTTCTACAGTTACAGGTGAATCAAAATACAAATGAACGTGCATAGGG
>JAZSLS010000159.1:0-2308 GCA_045535465.1 Eubacteriales bacterium | reverse complement strand
CCGCCTGAGTAGCCGACTACTGCAATTTTCATCTCTTTCCCCCCTTTTTTTTCGGAAAAGTATTGAGAGTGTAACACAAAACGGTGTTTAAGTCAAGACCTTGTATAAAAACTGCCGCGATTTTCTCGCGGCGGTTTTCGTACTGTTTATTTTACTTTAGCGACGCCTTAAAGACTTCGTATTCTTCTTCCGTTCCTTTAAAAATGAATTCCTGATTATCCGATATAACGAAGTTGTCGTTTATGCCACAGTCAATGCGCATAAAGCGCTTTGCAAGGTAGCCTTCCTTTGTAAGATTTATCTCGTCATACTCCCAAGTGTTGCCTATCTGTATGGGCATATACGAGCTGTCGGCGGCAGGCACCTTGTATCTTACAAGCTCGGCGGTGGAATCAAGGCTTTTGCCCCATATACAACGGAAACGGACCAAGCCTACGCCTTTGGCAAACCAATATTCCTTAGTACCGCAAAAGGTATATTGATAGTTATACTTCATATAATAGTCATCGTCCATACCTGCCTTTTCACAAACCACCGTAAGCTTTATCGTATCCGTAAACGCCCCTGCAGCAGTGGTAACAGTACCGCCTTCCGTAACGCTTACGTTTGCCGTTACATTATCGCCAAGGTCTTTGGTTTCGGTATACCCTATCACCCATTTGTTGTCGTACATACAGCCCAGTATTCGTTGCAGATAGCGGAAAGGCTTCACGCCGAAGATACGGTTTTCTTCGCCCCTCGAACCAAAGCGGTATGGGCTGAAGGAATACAAAGCGTTTTCGCCGTAATGGTATACGGAGGAGTTTTCCTTAGCGCGAATATAGCCCGTATTGATAGACAAAGGACAAAAACGCCACCCCTTTTTATGATACTCCGAAAAACGGCTGAGCGCCTCTATACCGTTGAGAGCCGCGAAGGTTGCCGTTTGGTTGGTGTTTACACGCACAGCCTTTCTCAAAGCCTCAACTGCTTCGTCAAGCTTCCAGTCACAGCATAGCTGTTCACCCTGGCCTATATAATAGTCGCTGTCCAAATCACAGCATTGCTCGTAGTTTTTACGGAAATTGACGTAGGATAGAGTTGACAAAGTGGCTCTCTCGCCATCCGTCCAGACTATCTCATATTCAATGCATTGGTAAAGGTAATCGGGCAGATCGGGATTAACGTAGTGCCAACGGTTACCTACCCCAAAGGGGAAATATCCGTTACCGCCGACTATGTTGTATTCATCAAGCAGATACGATTCCGTGTCACCGTTTTCCTCGGTAAAGGTTGCCTTAACAAGTCCAACATCCTTTTCATACCACGCATCGGAAACGCAGTCCTCTGCCATGAATCTTACGTGCATACAGCTTTTGAATATACCTGCAGGTGTTTCCGCAACCTCATCCATACTGACAAGGGTCAGGGTGGTTCCGCTTGCATCGGTATAGCTTTGTCCTGCCGACATAGAAAGGTCGTAAAACAATCTGCCTGCCAAGGAAACGTAGTAATGCAAAGAATCCCACTTATGCTTTTCATAAAGAACCGGAGGAGTGCTGAAGCCCGGCTGGCTTGCGAATATCAATTTGCCGTTATGCTTAATACAGGTTTCGGATACTACGCTGATTCCCATAGTAGGGTCGTCGGTGTTTTCTATAGCTAGCTTCAGATTTTTAATACCGCACAATGCGCAAGCACGGTAAACGTCGTCTTCACCACAAAGCCTTGCGGCTTCTTCAAAATCCGCCACCGCTTCTTTTAGTTTTTTCAAACGCACGTTGGCAGCTCCACGCCAAAACATAATAGCGCCCTGCTCGTTTCTTGCACCAAATGCCTTTAGCTTTGGAATAGCCTCCTCGTCTATTATGCGTAGTTTTCCCTCATTATCATCGTCATCGGTAGCAAGAATTTTATCCACCAAAAGCGAAGCGATAACCTTTGCGTTGCTTCCTTTTTCAGCCGCATCCTTGGCTTTTTCTATAATAAGCGGGTCTTCGTTTTCCTGATAAGCCTGCATTAAGTACACATCTGCCAGCACCGCTTGCTTTTCCGCAGATTCGGGCAGCATACCGGCAAGCTTTTCCGCTTCGGCAAGCAATGCATCAAAGCCTTCAAAGGAGGCTCCGTTAAGGGCGTAATAATACTCAAGCTGTTTAAGCTTGGCACGCAGCATTTTATCAAAATCTTCGTTCCTTTTGGATTGTGTATTTGTTGGGTTATTGTTTTCTGTCATAAAGGCAAGTCCTCCTTTTAGCTTCTTCCTCGCCTCGTGCAAACGGCTCTTGACCGTACCCACAGACACTCCCAGCCTTTTTGCGATATCCGA
>JAZSLS010000059.1:0-6153 GCA_045535465.1 Eubacteriales bacterium | reverse complement strand
TTGCGGAAAGACAACCACGCTTCGTATAATCGCGGGTTTCCTTGACCCCGACCGTGGCGAAGTTTTGTTTGAAAACACCGATATGACAGGTATCCCCGCATACAAGCGTCAGGTAAATACCATTTTCCAAAGGTATGCCCTTTTCCCGCACCTTAATGTTTACGAAAATGTTGCGTTCGGGCTTCGCGTTAAAAAGTTACCCGAAAAGGATGTTCGCGAAAAGGTAACCGAAATGCTTAAACTTGTAAACCTTTCGGGGTTTGAAAAGCGCCGCATTGAAACCCTTTCGGGCGGTCAGCAACAGCGTGTTGCCATTGCGCGCGCCATTGCCAACCGACCGAAGGTACTTCTTCTTGACGAACCGCTTGCAGCCCTTGACCTTAAACTTCGCAAGGATATGCAAGTTGAGCTTAAGAGCATTCAAAAAAGAATGGGCATAACATTCATTTACGTTACTCACGATCAGGAAGAAGCTTTATCTATGTCCGATCGAGTAGTTGTAATGAATAATGGTGTTATTCAGCAGATTGGCACTCCCGAAGATATATACAATGAGCCCGAAAACGCTTTTGTGGCTGATTTTATCGGAGAAAGCAATATCGTTGACGGTGTTATGCTCGACGACTTTAAGGCTGCTTTTTCAGGCGCCGTATTTCAGTGCCTCGATAGAGGTTTTCCTAAGGGTGAAGCTGTTGACGTTGTGGTGCGTCCCGAAGATGTGGACGTTGTTCCTCCTGAAAAGGGAATGCTCAAAGGCGTTGTGACTTCTGTTACCTTTAAGGGTGTTCATTTTGAAATTATAGTTGATATCGGCGGCTTCAAGTGGATGATTCAGACTACCGACTATCAACCTGTTGGCGCTAATATTGGCCTATATATCGAACCCGATGCAATCCATATTATGAAAAAATCCGAATATTCCGGCATTTACGGCGACTACAGCTCTTATAGTGAAGATTTTGAAAATCTTTCTAACGCTGAAGAGGGCGAAGAAGATGAGTAAGCGCGGGAGCAGACACCTTCTGCAAAAACTAATTTCTGCACCCTACATTTTATGGGCTGTTATTTTCGTTGTCGTTCCTTTGTTTATGGTGGTATATTATACCTTCACCGACAAAAACGGCGGCTTTACTACTGAAAACGTTTCAATGCTTTTCACTCAAGAAAACGTTTCGGTTATGTTAATATCTTTAGCCATAGCATTAATCGCAACGGTTTTATGCCTACTTATGGGTTATCCGTTGGCGTATATGATTTCTCGTATGTCATCCGGCGGTCAAACGGCTATGATGCTGTTTATGATGCTTCCTATGTGGATGAACTTCGTTATCAGAACTAACGCTATTTATATTTTAACCGAAACCTTGGGATTTAGCGAAACTTATATTGCAGCTATTTTAGGTATGGTGTATAATTTCCTGCCTTATATGGTTCTGCCTATTTATTCTGTAATATCAAAGCTTGATAATAATTTGTTTGAGGCTGCACACGACTTAGGCTGTACCAAAGTATCTGTACTCAGAAAGGTACTTTTGCCTTTAAGTATGCCCGGTATAGTGTCCGGTATAACTATGGTATTCGTCCCCTCCGTCAGCACGTTCTACATCTCTCAAAAATTAGGCGGTGGTATGTTTGCAACGGTTGGTGATAAAATTGAAGGTCTGTTTATGCTTACCAACAATTACAACCTTGGTTCCGCTTTTTCGTTAATTCTTCTTATTCTTATCATACTTTCTATGGCCATTATGAATAAGTTCACCTCTGACGACGAAGAAGGAGGTATGTTGCTATGAGAAAAACCAATGGACGAATTGCAAAAACTCTTTACATTTTCATCATTGTACTGTTCTTATACTCTCCCATAGCATTGCTTATATTCAAATCCTTTAATTTTGAAGGAGATATTTTTAAGTTTTATAAGGAATTTTTCACTATGAGCGCAGCAAAAGAAGCGCTTAAAAATTCCATTTTGATAGCTATTATTTCAGCTTGCATTTCAACAGTTATCGGTACTGCCGCTGCTGTTGGTATATCTAAGTATAAAAACAAAACGTTAAAATCCACCGTAATGATGGTTACAAACATACCTATGACAAGCCCTGATATTGTTACTGCAGTATCTTTAGTATTGTTATTCGGTATGACTCTCACTTTAATCGGTGTTAAGGATTTTCTTGGTTTCTATACGCTGTTAATTGCACATATTACCTTTGAAATTCCTTACGTTATACTCTCTGTGCTGCCTAAAATAAAGCAAATGGATAAGAATTTACCCCAAGCTGCTATGGATTTAGGCTGTACTCCTCTAAAGGCTTTTTTTAAAGTCGAGCTCCCTGTTATCAGAACCGGAGTATTTACCGGTTTCTTTATGGCTTTTACTTTGTCAATTGATGACTTTGTTATCAGCCGTTTTACCGCAGGTTCATATAACACCTTGCCGCTTTTCATCTACAGTGCCGCACGTAAAGGGATACCGGATTATATTTACGCCCTGTCAACTATCATATTTGTAGTTGTATTTGTTGTACTTATTTTGAAAAACATAATAGGTGAAAGGGGAAGTGGTGAGCGTAAACGTCACACGGTAGCCTCTAAAGGCTTCAAAATCATAGCCGCAATTTTGACGATGGTTATAATTGCAGGCTCTTGTGTAGTGATTTTTTCAACTCCCGAACCAAAGGAAACACTTCGAGTTTTCAATTGGGGTGAATACATCTCCGATGGCGAAGATGATACCCTTGACGTTATTGCTCAGTTTGAAGAAGAAACAGGTATAGACGTTGAGTATATCACCTACGCCAATAACGAAGAGCTTTATGCTATGATTTCAAACGGTGGCATCACTTACGATATAATAGTTCCTTCCGACTATATGTTTGAAAGACTTTTAAAGGAAGGATATTTACAAAAAATCGACAAGAGCAAAATAAGCTATTACGACAACATATACGACACGTATAAAGGAATATTTGAATTTGACCCAAACGATGATTATTCAATACCTTATACCGTTGGTATGGTCGGGGTTATATACAACACCGATGTTGTAAAAGAAAAGCCCGCCGAAAATTGGGATTTACTTTGGAGCGAGGAGTACAAGAATGAAATATTGATGTTCGATAACCCTCGTGATGCATTTGCTATTTCTCAGTTCAAGCTTGGCTTAGATATTAATTCTTCAAATGCTGCTGATTGGGAAAAAGCTTCTGCCGAACTAATTAACCAAAAAAAAGTTTTAAAGCGTTACGTTAACGACGAGATTTTTGATATTATGCAAGAAGGTAAAGCAGCCATTGCAACTTACTATGCCGGTGACTTTCTGACTATGAAGGATGAAAATGACGCTTTAGAATTTTATTATCCCAGAGATGAGCAAGGCAGGCTTATCACCAATCAATTTATCGACGTTATGTGCATAACAAAGGACAGTACAAACGTTGAGCAAGCGCATAAATTTATAGATTTTATGCTGAGAGATGATATCGCTCTTGCCAATGCGGAATATATTTGCTACGCCAGTCCTAACAAAACAGTTCTTGAAAATCCCGATTACAGCTTTACCGAAGATAACGACCCTTACTGCCACAATATTTTATATCCCGCAGAGCTTGACGGAACGAAAGATTTTGATTCAAGACTTATGTTCCGCAGTCAAAGCGAAGATATTACCAACAAGATGAACTTTGAGTGGTCATCTATAAAAGCACACGGGGGCAATACAACAGGCTTGTATATCGTTTGCGGCATTATCGTTCTGATACTAATTGTAATGATGGTTGTAAAAATAATCACCAAGAGAAAAAGAAGGATTGACGACAGTTACTATAACATCAAATAATAAAACAGGGAAGTGTAAATGCACTTCCTTTGTTTTTTACACTACAAAAAGCATCTTGCTCGATTATTAAAACCATATATAGCAAAATAAACAAAATATTAAGTAAAAGTTCTACATATACGCAATTGACTAAGAATACAAGATGTAATATAATAAATTGCTAAGTTTTGGTGTAAAAGTTACTAACAATTGAAAGGAGTTCATTTATGACACTTAAAAGACTTATTTCCTGTGCTTTAGTTTTCTGTATGGTGTTCTCTGTCTTTGCATTCTCGGCAGTTGAGAACGCCTCTTTAAAAGCCGGTGCGGCAGTTGGCGTTTCCGTTAACGGCTCCTCTTTGGCAAGCGCTAATTTCATCATTGACCCCGGTCACGGCGGCAACGACCCCGGTGCTATGAGTACCGTTCTCGGTGGCAGCAGAGAAGAAGCAGACGACACTCTCAGACTTTCTCTTGCAGTTGCTAAGCTTGTAAACCAGTCCGGTGCTTCTGCAGCTCTTACAAGAGTTACAGACATTACCCTTTCTCTCCAAAACAGAACCGATATGGCTAATGCAGGTAGCTACTCCTACTTCATCTCCATACATAGAAATGCTTGCGGCACTGCAAATCTTGGTACAGGTATAGAAACTTACTACCATCAAAGCCAAAGCTCTACCTCTGTAAGTGCTAACTTTGCAAGAAGCGTACAGAATGAGCTTATCGCAGTTGGTTGTTGGGTAAACAGAGGTGTTAAGTATAACAACTTCCACGTTACCAGAGAATCCAATATGCCCGCAATTCTTGTTGAATGTAGCTTTATCGACAATGCTAGCGACAATGCAAATTTTGACAAGTATTTTGATGCAGATGCCAAGGCAATCGCAAACGGTATGCTTAAGATGATTGACAAATCCGTTGTTGACCAGAAAACAGTTACTGCTCCTACTTTCACCAGTGGTAGCTCCGTAAACTACAACACCGGTGTTACTTTCAGATGGAATGCAGTTGCAAATGCAACTTCTTACAAGTGCAAGGTAGAACTCTTTAACGGTGAACCCAGCGCAACCAGTGCTGTTTCTACCCTTGTTGATAAAACCACTACCGATACCTCCGTTGCTATTGCAGCAGCACAGTGTACAGGCAAATACTTAAAAGCCACTATTACGGCTGTAGGTCCAAACAATACAGCAACTGCAACAAAGCTTGTGGCCTTGGGTAACAATCCTACTTATCCCACAACCAAAGAATACATTCCCATCTTAGAGCTCAATGGTGCTACAAACGTTGTTAACAGTACTGTTATGACTGCCGATAAGGGCACTTTTGCGATGACTTGGTGGAGAGCTATGCTTTGTTCTCCTAACAACGATGGTACATACACTGTTAACTCCATAGCAGAAGCAGGTGTAACTAAGAGCGTTTCTATAACCGGTAAGAACGTACTCTTTGCAATTCATACCAGCTCTACCAATTATAATTATGCTGCAAACATCGTTGTAGGTGATAAGCTTACCTTTGTGGGTTTATTCATCGACAATAAGACAATCTATACTAATGCACACGTTCTTGTAAACGGCGGTAAATCCCTCTCCGTGACCGCTCCTACCGTTTCTTGCCCCTCTGAAATTGAAGTTGGCAATACCGGTACCGTTTCCTGGGCTGCAGTTACCAACGCAACCAGCTACAACTACAAGGTTGTTCTCAACAACAACGGTGCTACCTCCACTCTTGTTGAAAAGAGCGGTGTTACCGAAAAGTCTTTCACTATCCCCGCAGTTTCCGAAGGTACTTCTCTCACTGTAACCGTTACTGCAGTTGGTCCTGTTGATAGCAAGACGACCACTAAGACTATTACTCTTAAAGTTACCGCTCCCACCGATATTACCGCTGCAAATGACGATGTAGTTAAGATTGGCGATAAAGAAGCATTCAGAGGCTTTGCGGCTCTTACAACCGTTGAACAGACGCTTGCTTCCTTTGAACAGGATAACTCTTTCCTTGTTATTTACGACGCTAAGGGTAACGAAAAGTCCACAAGTGACCTCATAGCTACAGGTTACACAGTTAATCTTGTAGTTAACGGCACTGTAAAGGTTTCTTACGACCTCGTTGTTGCAGGTGACATCGATGGCGACTCCAGCATTACCGCTACCGACTATATCACTCAGTCTAAGGCTATGAAGAGCCAGGTTTCTCTCGAAGGTGCATTTGCTATCGCTGCAGACTTTGATGGTGACGGCTCCGTTTCCACCTCTGACTACATAGCACTTGCTGCTACTCTTAAAAGCTAGTATTTAAATCTTTCAAAATCGTCCTCATCTTGTTAAGATGAG
>JAZSLS010000104.1:0-4992 GCA_045535465.1 Eubacteriales bacterium | reverse complement strand
AGTCCCGGCAGCCGTGAGGTCGGTCACGGCGCTCTTGCTGAAAGATCTCTTGAGCCCGTTCTTCCTTCCAAGGAGGACTTCCCCTATGCTATCCGTGTTGTATCTGAGGTTATTTCCTCTAACGGCTCTACCTCTCAGGCATCCGTTTGCGGCTCTACCCTTGCACTTATGGATGCAGGCGTTCCGATTACTGCACCTGTTGCAGGTATCTCCTGCGGTCTTATCACCGAGGGCGAGAGATGGATGACTATGATTGACATTCAGGGCCTTGAGGACTTCTTTGGCGATATGGACTTTAAGGTTGCAGGTACCAAGAAGGGTATTACTTCTATCCAGATGGACCTTAAGATTGACGGTCTGACTCCCGAAATCATCCGTTCCGCTCTTGACACTACCCGTGCCGGTAGATTCTATATCATTGACGATATAATTACTCCCTGCATTGCTGAGCCCAGAGAGGACGTTTCTGAATACGCTCCCAAGATGATTTCCACCAAGATACCTGTGGACAAAATCCGTGAGGTTATCGGTACCGGTGGTAAGGTTATCCAAAAGATTTGTGCCGATACCGGCGCTAAAATCGATATCGAAGACGATGGCTCTGTATTCATTGCCGCTGTAGACAAAGAAGCAGGCTACAAGGCGCTTGAAATTGTTAAGGCTATCGCTTTTGACCCTGAGGTTGGTACTATTTTTGTGGGCAAGGTTACCAGAATTCTTACTTTTGGTGCATTTGTTGAATTTGCTCCCGGCAAGGAAGGTCTTGTTCACATCTCCAAGCTTGATAAGAAGCGTATAGCTAAATGTGAAGACGTTGTTTCCGTTGGTGACGAGATTAAGGTTAAGGTTATTGAAATTGATGACCAAGGCAGAATTAATCTTTCCCGCAAGGACGCTCTTGACGACTAAGACAATTAATAAAATAAGGAGTTGCGAAAACCGCAGCTCCTTTTGTTTTTATACTTATCAAGGCTTGACAAAGAGGCTTGTTGGTGATAGAATACCTAAGTATTATTTTAGCTTAGGTATTGGAGTTGTATATTATGGATAACCGTTTAAAACAACTTACCTATTCAGCAGTTTTGCTCACTGTAGCCTTGCTTCTTCCCTTGCTTACGGGAGGCGATATGAGACTTGGAAACGCCTTGTGTCTTATGCACATACCCGTGCTTCTTTGCGGATACGTATGCGGTCCCTATTGGGGGGCGGCGGTTGGAGCAACTGCTCCATTGCTTCGCGGTCTGATTTTTGGTAAACCTCCCTTTATGCCCACGGGCGTTTGTATGGCGGCAGAGCTTTTGGCATACGGTTTTTTTGCCGGACTGTTTTACAAGCTTTTCCCAAAAAAGCTCCCATATCTGTATCTCTCTTTATTGTGCGCTATGATTTGCGGCAGACTTGTTTGGGGTGCCGCACAATACATAGTTTTGGGAATGCAAGGAAAAGGCTTTACTCTCTCGGTATTCTGGACTAACGGATTTGTTACTGCCCTACCCGGTATAGCCTTGCAGATTGTGCTTATACCCTTGCTTGTTACAGTTAGCAAAAAAACTAAAATTATGTAAACTTAAAGACTTGGTGAAGGCTAACACCAAGTCTTTTTTGTTTCCGTTATCAAAAGTATAACGCTGAACACGACGATGAAAAGCACACTGCTGTTAAAACCCGTAAGCAAGCTGAAAAGTACGCCTGCAACGACTATAAACATCACAGACAGCAAATGGATGATTTTTTCTGCCCGTTCAGCAGAAAAGGCATCTCCGTAAAGCCTTATAAGACAACGAAAAAGCTCGCCGCCGTCTAAAGTTTTTGCGGGGATTATGTTAACCAATGCGTAGCAAAAACAGCTGTAATAAAAAAGCTTTCCGTAGATACCGAATGCGGGTATTAAGCCCACAGGCGCTACGATTATATTGGCTATTATGCCACCCAAAGCTACTAGCATCTCCTGCTTGTAGCCAAGCATTCCGCCGTAATACATTCTACCGCCCCAAAGCTCAATATCAAAGCGCAGTACAGGGGTCTTTAACGCAACCACGCATAGAAAATGCCCCATTTCGTGAACCAAAGCTGCAAGTAGCATTATAAAGCTTGGCATAAAACCGTTTAGTTTAAAGAGTATTGCAAGCCCTGTGGGCACAAGCAAATTAAGGCGAATACCCATACGTTTGTTTTCTATGTACACCCTATCACCTCAGCAAATCCAATAATGAATTATTAAATCCCTGATACGTGCCGCCCTGGTTAAATACCTCGGCGGCAGCTTTTTTATCTTGGTCGGCATCTTTTATAAGGTTGTAGCCGATACACAGGATTGCCGCCAGCGCTAACACCCATATAAGGCTTAGTTTGCCGCTTATTCTTATGTTTTTCATTAAAACACCTCCATTTAAAAATATTTGACGCAGGAGCTTATTATGACATTTTTTAACCGATACCGGCGTATATACTTTTGACGGAGGTGCTAACGTGAAAACAGTAGTTTACGTTGATACGCTGTTTGCCATAAATTTTATAATGGACGGACTTTGTTTGCTTTTAAGCGCTGTATGGCTTTCAAAAAAGGTGCGTTGGCTAAGACTTACAGCCGCTTCGGTCTTCGGCGGATTGTATTCCGTAGCTCTTATCGCCTTGCCCTTTTTGCACCCGCTTGCCGCAATTTTATTCCATTTTGCCGCAGCCGTTATTATATGCCTTATTGCCGTAAAGTGGGAGGGCACAGGGAGCTTATTAAGACAGGCTTTGTGTTTTTTCTTTGCCTGTGCGGTAATGGGCGGTATTATGTGTGCAGTGTTTGCTCTTTGCGGTTCTTTTGTCTCGTACAGCGGTGCTTTTTACGGCGAGCCTACTGCAACGGCTGTGATTATTTGCGGTGTTATTGCGGGAAGCATACTTATTTATTGCTTGGGAAGGCTTAGGGCAAAAAGCAAAACCGCATACTGCTATTTGAAAATAAAATACAGGGGAAAAGACTGCACCCTTAGCTGCATAACCGATAGCGGAAATCTGCTTATCTGCCCCTTTACGGCTTTACCCGTTGCCGTAATTAGTAAACACGGAGCGGAACAGCTTTTTGACAAAGAAGAGCTTGAGGCTCTCTTGCTAACGCCGGTTATGGAGGGAATACGTCCTCTGCCCGTAAAAGGCGTTGCAGGGTCGGTGCTTCTTCCCTCCTTTGTACCGGATAAAACCGAGATACGTATTTTTGGCGAAAAAAGCTTTGAAGAAAAAAGGCTTTGTATTGCTTTGCAATTAAGCGACGAAGAGTTTGACAATCAAGACGGTATTGTGCCCGCAGCAGTATTATAGATTTTGAAAGGTAGATATACTATGAAAAGCAAGATTATGAGAATGCTAATGGAAATTATATTAAGAAAACAAAACGAGATTTATTACATAAACGGCCCGCAAACCTTGCCACCTCCTTTATCCAAAGAAGAGGAAGCAAGGCTTATTGAGACAGCCGCCGTAGACAGCAATGCAAAAAACAAGCTTATTGAGCATAATTTACGGCTTGTTGTATATATTGCAAAAAAATTTGAAAGCCCTGCAGCAGGCATTGAAGACCTTATATCCATAGGCACCATAGGTCTTATGAAGGCTGTAAACACATTCTGCCCCGAAAAGCAGATAAAGCTTGCAACCTATGCCTCACGTTGCATTGAAAACGAAATACTTATGTATATGCGTAAGACCTCCGGAAAGGCAGAGGTTTCGCTGGATGAGCCGTTGAACACCGACTGGGACGGAAACGAGCTTTTACTTTCTGACGTTTTGGGTACGGAAAACGATTTTGTATACAGCGCCATTGAAAGCGTGGAGGACAAAAAAATTATAAGAAAGGCCCTTGACGGGCTTTCGGAAAGAGACAGGTTTATTATAGAAAAGCGCTTTGGCTTTGGCACGGAAGACGGCAAGGAAATGACACAGAAGGAGGTTGCAGATATGCTGGGGATATCTCAGTCCTATATATCACGGCTTGAAAAACGCATTTTTGACGAGCTTAAGGAATCTCTTTGCAAAATGGGAATTCATTAACACTTGACAAGAGGAAAAGGCGGTGATATAATTTTTGGCGGAATGCTTCGCAAACTTAAGAAAGGAGGTGCAAGAAGATTTTACGCTTATTCGGCAAAGGCGGTGCGGAAATAAAAACCACACCTGCCCCTATTCGTACAGGCAAGGAAGGCTTGCCTTCTGCCGTTGTTTTTGTTGATTACGAGCATTGGTATATTTCACTCAATAACAACTACGGCATAAGACCCAACATAAAGGCTTGGTTTGAGGATTTGCAAAAGCGTGTAAACGTTAAAGAGGTTTTGTTCTTTGCTGATTTTTCCCATAAAAATTTGGCAGAAGAAATAGGGCGCATAAGACCCTTTACAAACAAGATTATTGATACACGCAGTCCTACGGGCACACAAAAAGATTTTACCGATTTTATTATTCTTGACAACATTTATCAAAAAGCACTTTTGGCAGACGATACAGAAGCATTCATTTTGTTTTCGGGCGACGGGCATTTTAGCTCCGTTACATCCTTTTTAAAAAACATTTACGGCAAAGAGGTTGGAGTTTATGCAATTAAGGGTTGCTTCTCCCGCCAGCTTCAGGAGACCTCTACCTGGCACGTTTCCCTCCCCGACGAAGGCGACGTTTACGGGCTTTATTACCAGAAAATATTTGAATATCTAAGAAATGAAGAAAACAAAAAATCAAAGAGTTTGCCTACTTACTCAAAATGTGCTGAAGCATTGGCAAAAAACAAACGTTTGGAACGTAAAAAAACAAAAACAGCTTTGGACAAGCTTATTACTGACGGTGTGTTATCCAAACGCAATTTGGGCGGTATTAAAGATGCGTTATTTGTAGATTGGGAGCTGGCAAAGGAAAAAGAGCTTCTATAGCCCGATTTTAATAGTTTTACCGATAAAAATATACATATTTTTTTATAAACACTATTGCTTTTGCATTTTTTTGTGGTATAATACC
>JAZSLS010000131.1:0-12665 GCA_045535465.1 Eubacteriales bacterium | reverse complement strand
GTGGCAGTGCGTTTTGGTATTGCAACGCCCTTACAAGTATTACCATACCCGACAGTGTTACCACTATCGGTAGCTATGCGTTTTACAGTTGCTACTCCCTTACAAGTATTACCATCCCCAACAGTGTTACCACTATCGGTGTCAGTGCGTTTTCCGGATGCGACGCCCTTACAAGTATTGCCATACCCGACAGTGTTACCACTATCGGTGACCGTACGTTTAAGGATTGCGGCGCCCTTACAAGTATTACTATACCCGACAGTGTTACCACTATCGGTGACTATGCGTTTTGCTGTTGCGACGCCCTTACAAATATTACCATCCCCGACAGCGTTACCACCATCGGTGACGATGCGTTTATGTGGTGCGACGCCCTTACAAGCGTTAGATATGAGGGAACCGTAGCCCAATGGAATAATATAACCAAGGGCAGTGATTGGTGTTACGACTGTCCCTTTACGGTAGTTGAATGCAGTGACGGCAACGTTGCAAAATAATTGGCAGTATATAAAAACACGTCCCCTTTTTGGTGTATCCAAAAGGGGGACGATTTTTGTTTGTGTAAAATTTGGCGATGAAAATATGTAACCAAATACACCGTAGGGGCGGTCACCCCTCGCCCGAAACGTAACGGGCAACGCCGACCTTACCCGTTACGCAAAACGGGAGCGCACTGCGCTCCCCTACAATAAAACCGCCACGTTTTGTTGTTAATTAAAACGTGGCAACGTATACAATGTAGGGGCGGTCACCCCTCGCCCGAAACGTAACGGGCTACGCCGACCTTACCCGTTACGCAAAACGGGAGCGCACTGCGCTCCCCTACAATACAAACCGTTACGTTTTGTTGTTAATTAAAACGTGGCAACAAATACATTGTAGGGGCGGTCATCGGCCGCCAGAAACGTAACGGGCTACGCCGACCTTACCCGTTGCGTAAAACGGGAGCGCACTGCGCCCCCCTACAATACAAACCACCACCCTTTACGGCAGACGTCAACACGGTTTAAACACAAAAAAGTGGCTTTATGAGCCACTTTTTGTAATTTGGTGAGTGATAAAAAACTTACACTTCGTTATAAATAACGGATTTTGCAACGCCTCTGTCCTTGGCGGCTTTTTTTATTGCGTCCATTTTGGAAAAGCCCAACGCCTGATAATGGGCAACGTGGGTAGGTATATCCATATCTGCCCAAAAAGCGTTTTCGTCTGCGGTGCTGCCGTCAGAGCCTTCAAGGACCAAGGCAAGCTCGCCCTTGCAGGGGATAACTCCTTGCTCTATTAGGGCTGCCGCCTCCTTAAGCGTGGTAAAGCATATCTGCTCGTTAACCTTGGTCAGCTCCCTTGTTACGGTAAGCTTTCTGTTGCCCAAGGCACCGTAAAGGTCGGCTATATCCTTTGTAAGGTCGTGGGGAGTGCAGTAAATAATAGTTGTGCGCTCCTCGGTGGCAAGAGCGGCAAGCCTTTCCTTGCGCTCTTTGCCCTTGTCGGGTAAAAAGCCTTCAAAAACAAACCTTCGGCTGGGTAGCCCCGATGCAGACAAAGCGCAAACGGCGGCGCAAGGACCGGGCAGGGGTACAACGGTAACGCCCGCCTTGTGGCATTGGTTAACCAGCACCTCGCCGGGGGCGGAGATAGCGGGAGTACCCGCATCACTGATAAGCGCACAGCTCTCGCCCCTTAAAAGGCGGTCTGTTATATAAGCGGCGCTTTGTTTTTTGTTATGGTCGTGGTGCTTAACAAGCTCTTTTTTTATTTGAAGCAGAAAAAGCAGCTTGCCACCTACACGAGTATCCTCGCAGGCAACAAAATCCACGTCGGCAAGCACTGCTTTAACACGCTCGCTTACGTCGCCAAGGTTGCCGATAGGCGTAGGAACTATATAAAGTGTACCCGTCATACGTTGCTCGCCTTCTTCTTATGCTTTTGACGGCGTAAGAACAGGTAAAACTTAGGCATACGGTTAACAAGAAAATCCTTAAGACCGTTGCGAACAGACGTGTATCTGTCGTGTATCCACACTCTGCGCTTATAGCTGCCCACACTGCGCTGGGTTATAGCCTTATCCAGCCTTTTTTCCATACGTTCGCCGCGCTTGCCGCCCTTGGCAAAGGCCTTTTTGTACTTCTTTACGTAGTGCATAAAGTAGGCTTCTATAAACAAAACCTCGTGCTCGGGAAAATCCTTCTGAACCAAGGGAACACGGCAGTCGGGAGAGATAACTTCAGGCAAAAAGCCCGCCTCTTTAGCTATATCGTGAAGCCTTGTGCCGGGGTAGGGGTAGAAAATGTTGGGAATAACCCTGTCACTTTTCATTCTTGCGTTAAGCTTTATGGTCTTAAGCGCACCGTGGATAGTCTCGTGAGGAAGCCCTATTATGTTATAGGTAAGCTGTGCTATGCCGTATTTGTGGAACCATTGGCTGCAGTTTATCATCATCTCGTCAGTCTGGAAACGCCTAAGATACTTAAAACGCATCTCCTGGTCGCCGCTTTCAAGGCCCATATCGATAGTGTAAAAGCCCGCTTCCTTCATCTTGCGTACGGTGTCCTCGGTCAGAATATCAAAACGGATGTTACCCGTACAGGGCAGATGTATCTCCTTTTTGTAAAGCTCAATAAACTTATCAAACCAGTCGGGGAACATATTAAATATTGCGTCACGGAAATTGATGTATTTTATGTTGGGGTATTTGGAAAGAAGAGTTTTAAGATAAAGTATAGCGTTTTCGGGGCTGCGGAAACGAGCGTATATCTTCTTGTTTGGGTATACTTTACGGAAGTTACCGTTGCCGCAGTAGGTGCAGTTATAAAAACAGCCTCGGCTGACGATAACTATAGCGGTATCCACCTTTACGCTTTCAAGGTTTGCGTAGTCAAATAGGTCAAAGTCGGGTATAGGAAGTCTGTCAAGGTCAGCAAACAGAGGACGAACAGGGTTTTGCTTTATGGTGCCGTCGGGCATTTTAAACCATTTGCTCTCAATGCTTGTATAGTCCTCGCCTGCGCTCATCTTGTCGCAAAGCTCCAGCTCTGCATATTCGCCGTCACCAATGGTAACGCAGTCAACGCCATCTACTGCGATAACGTCCTGAGGCACCAAGGTGCAGTGGTAGCTGCCGCAGGTTATAAATACGTTGGGGTATACTTCCTTTGTCCACTTAATATATTTCTGACAATCTGGAAAAGCAGTGGTACGAATGGAAAAACCGATAATATCCCACTCGCCGGATGCACGAAGCTTGTTTTTAAAATCCTCCTCCTCGTGGAGGTAAAGCAAATGCAAAAGACCCACGCTGTGGCCAGCCTGCTTTAAAACAGCGGATATAGAAGCAAGACCTTCGCTGTAGTTACCGCCTGTCTGTTTGTTCTTAACGTCTCTGTCTGTATAATCGGGATAAACGAGCAAATATCTCGCCTTTCTGCCTTTTAAATCTATCATAATGCCTCCGCCTTTCTATTTAGCGTCAAACCAGCTTTTGCCTGCGTGGGCATCTGCCACCAAGGGAACAAGCAGTTTAACTGTGTTTTCCATTTTCTCCTTAAGCAAAGCCAGCGCAGCCTCCGCTTCCTCCACGGGGGCTTCCACAATAAGCTCATCGTGTATCTGCAGTATAAGGCGGGACTTCATACCCGCTTCCTTAAGGGCGGTATCCGTATCCACCATAGCCTTTTTAATTATATCTGCCGCTGTGCCTTGTATGGGGGTGTTCATTGCAACACGCTCGCCAAATGCCACAAGGTTTTTGTTTTTTGCTGCCAGCTCCGGTATATAACGTCTGCGTCCGAAAAGGGTGTTAACGTAGCCGTCTTCCTTTGCCTTTTTTACGGTTTGCTCCAGATAATCTCTAACACCGGGGTATTTGCGAAAATAAGCGTCAATATACTCGCCCGCTTCCTTACGGCTTACGCCGATATCCTCGGACAGCGAAAAGGCGCTTATGCCGTAAACAATGCCAAAGTTTACTGCCTTTGCACGTTTGCGCATCTCGTCGCTTACGCTGTTAAGGGGTACGCCAAACACTTGGGATGCCGTTATTGCGTGGATGTCCTCGCCGTCACGGAAAGCGCCTATCAAAGTAGGGTCACCCGAAACGTGCGCCAAGACTCTAAGCTCTATCTGAGAGTAGTCTGCATCTATAAGAACACATCCCTCCTCGGCAACAAAAAACTTGCGGAACATTCTGCCAAGGTCAGTCCTTACGGGAATGTTTTGCAAATTAGGCTCCGTTGAGGAAAGTCTGCCTGTCATAGTAAGGGTTTGCTTAAAGGTGCTGTGTATGCGCCCGTCCTTTTCGTCAATAACCTTAACAAGTCCCTCGGCATAGGTGCTTTTAAGCTTGGAGAATTGTCTGTAGCTTAGTATAAGGTCAACTATTGGGTGAAGCTTGCGTAGCTTTTGCATAACCTCCGCATCGGTGGAGTAGCCGCTTTTTGTCTTTTTAAAGTGGGGAAGTCCCAGCTTTTCAAAAAGTACTGTGCCAAGCTGCTTTGGGGAGTTAATGTTAAACTCCTCTCCTGCCAGCATATAAATAGCTTCCTCGGCCTCTGCCATTCTGTCAGAAAGAAAGGCGGAATATTCCAAAAGCCCCTCACGGTTAACCTTAAATCCAACCTTTTCCATCTCAAGAAGAAGCCGTGCCAGCTTAAGCTCCACGTTCTTGTAAAGCTGTAGTTGCCCTGCCTCTGCCGCTTTTGACTTCAAAGCTTCTTCAAGCTCAGGAAGCATAAGCGTTTCCGCCTCGGCGTCCTCCTCGCCTTCGTAAAGACCTATAGCCTTTGCCGCTTTAATAGGTGAGCTTAGACCGCCGTCAACAGGCTTTACTACGTAGGCAAGCAGAGAAATATCATCCAAGGGCGGTGTGGTCTCAAATTTTGCCGCTTCTGCCGTTTCCTTATAGCTCCAATAAACGCCTCGGTTACCAAGGGCGTTGAAAAACGCTTCCGCTTTGCTGTCCATATCAAAACGCACGTTTTTATCACTGCCGTCGGACAGGTAAACCACGCCATCACTGTAATATATATATATTTTACTGTCGTTTTTGTAAATATTGCAAGCCTCGTCAGGCGTTATATCCTTAAACTCCGCCTTTTCCTTAGGCTTAGCCACGGGTGTCGCTTCCAGCTTAAGCCTATCGGCAATAGCCTTAAGCTCCAGCCTTACGCAAAGCTCGTAAAGCTCCTTGTCCTTTCTTTCTATAAAGCACTCTTTGGGCGTGCAGTCGATAGGCGCATCCTTAACTATCCTTGCCAAGGTGTAGCTAAGGTAGGCGTTTTCCTTGTCGTTGCGTAGCTTTTCGCCGATACTGCCCTTAATACCGTCTGCGGCAGCATAAACGCCGTCAAGACTGCCGTACTCGCTTATAAGCTTAAGTGCGCCCTTCTCACCAATGCCTTTAACGCCGGGGATGTTGTCACTGCTGTCACCCATAAGAGCCTTAACGTCCACAAATACGTCGGGCTTAACCCCGTACTTTTCCTCAAAAGCGGCGGTATCAAAAACCTTGGTCTCGTTAGTGGCCGCAAGAAAAACCGTGGTGTGCCCGTTTATAAGCTGAAGGCTGTCCTTATCGCCTGTAACAAGGATACATTCCATATCCTCATCACCCGCCATAGCGGAGAGGGTACCCAAGATATCGTCGGCCTCAAAGCCTTCTTTTTCCAAAACCTTAAGCCCCAAAAGAGAAGCCATCTGCTTTGCATAGGGTAACTGCTCCGCAAGGTCATCGGGCATACCGTGACGGTTAGCCTTGTAGCCTTCAAACATCTTGTGGCGGAAGGTAGGCGCACGGAGGTCGAAAGCGACCGCACCGTATTCCGCCTCCGCAAGGCTTAAGTTTTTTAGTATTATATTTATAAATCCGTAAACAGCGTTGGTGGGTATACCGTCGGCAGTGCTAAGAGGACGGATTCCGTAATAAGCACGGTTGAGTATACTGTTGCCGTCAAACACAATAATTTTACTCACAGGGCAAACTCCCCCTATTTGATTTTGCATATAATTAATGTTATCACTATTTGCTATTTTTGTCAACAAAAAGCGTGGGAAAACACTTGAAAAACTTATTCTGTTTTGTTATAATGCGCTTGTAAGAAAAATTTTATAATAGGAGGATATTATGGAACTTAAGGGTACTAAGACAGAAAAAAATTTGATGGAAGCTTTTGCGGGTGAAAGTCAGGCAAGAAATAAGTATACCTATTTTGCATCCGTTGCAAAAAAGGAAGGCTACGAGCAGATAGCTGAGATTTTCCTCAAGACCGCCGATAACGAAAAGGAACACGCAAAGCTTTGGTTTAAGGCTCTTGGCGAGCTTGGCAATACTGCTGCTAACCTTGCAGCCGCAGCCGAAGGCGAAAACAATGAGTGGACCGATATGTACGACCGTTTTGCAAAGGATGCCGAAGAAGAAGGCTTTACCGAGCTTGCTTATCAGTTCAGAATGGTTGCCGCTATCGAAAAGTCTCACGAGGAACGTTATCGTGCGCTCCTGAACAACGTTGAGATGCAGGCTGTTTTTGCAAAGAGCGAGGAAACTATGTGGGAATGCCGCAACTGCGGTCACCTTGTTATAGGTAAAAAGGCTCCCGAGCTTTGCCCTGTTTGTAAGCATCCTCAAAGCTTTTTCGAGCTCAGAAAAGAAAACTATTAAGGCGTAAAAAAGCGTAGAACGCAAAAACAACAATTTAATTATTAATGAAAAAAGTGGCTCAACGAAGCCACTTTTTAGTTTGTATCATATGTTTTTGCTATGAACAAACTTCAGCTTCTTACACGGCTCCGCCGTCGAGGGTCAAACGTTTGGATTGTAGTAGAGAGAGGACTTGTCTACCGCCGGAACAATCGGAATTGTACACACGAACTGTCTGCAAAACAGACGTAGCGATTTTTATGTAGGGGACATTCTCGAATGTCCCGCCACGCTTCGGCTTAAGCCGTGTTATCTGTCAACTATGCATTTGCACAGCAACAATAAAAAGTGGCTCAGCGAAGCCACTTTTTAGTTTGTATTTACTTTACAAGATATTTATTTGCATATTCCTCGTACTTTTCTTTAAAGAAATTGCTGGAGGATTTTGCGGTGCGCAAGGATTCGTGCAGGTTCATATTGTTTTGAGCTGCATCTATGACACAGCCTGCAATGTTAGAGCAATGGTCAGAGGTGCGTTCAAGGCTTGTGAGCAAATCGTTCCATACAAAGCCAACCTCTATACTGCAGCCGCCCTGCTGCAGACGCATAATGTGGCGGGTGCGAAGAAGCTCTTTAATTTTATCGATAACCTGCTCCAAGGGTTCAACGCAGTTTGCGTTTTCAATGTCGTTGTTAAGAAAAGCGTTAAGGGTAAGGTCAAGTATCTCCTCAACCGCACTGCAAAGCTGTAAAAGCTCCGCTTTAGCGTCGGGAGAGAAGGACTTTTTCTTTTCCAAAAGCTCCTCTGCGGATTTAAGCATACTAACACCGTGGTCGGAAATACGCTCAAAGTCACCTATTATTTTAAGAAGCATTGCCGACTCGGCACTATCACGATCGCTTACCTGATGGGTGCTTAGCTTAACAAGGTAAGTGCCTATAACGTCCTCGTAATAGTCGTTTTCCTCTTCCATATCTCTAACAGCTTGGGCAAGCTCCTTACTGTAACCGGTTAGAGAGCGTATGCCGCCTTTAAGACATTCAATAGAGCATTTTGCCATATCAGCGGCAACGGTACGACAGCTTTCAATAGCAATAGCGGGGGTAGCAAGCAAACGCTCGTCCAACACCACTCTCTTTTCTTCCTCGCAGGCATCGGGCACAAGCTTTATAACCAGCTTTTCCATCAGACCGGCGGCAGGTAAAAGCATAGCGGTACAAGCGATGTTGAATATAGAGTGTACAACCGCAATGCCTGCGGCGTTTACGTTTTCGCCAAGTATGGCAGGAGCAACAGTTGCCTTTACTATCCAAAAAACGGCAAGCAACACAACCGAGCCAATTATGTTAAACAGTAGGTGAAGAACAGCGGTACGCTTTGCGTTTTTGTTGGCGCCAAAGGATGAAATAATAGCGGTTATACAGGTGCCGATGTTTTGCCCCATTATAATAGGAACAGCAGCCCCGTAGCTTACCCTGCCCGTAGAGGCAAGAGCTTGCAGTATACCCACCGAAGCAGAGCTGGACTGAATAACAGCGGTAAGGATAGCGCCTGCCAGAACGCCAAGAATGGGGTTTTCAAACATAATGAAAAGGTTTTGAAACTCCGGCACGTCCTTAAGCCCTGCAACAGCACCGCTCATAGTCTCCATACCAAACATAAGGGTGGCAAAGCCTAAAAGGATAGTGCCCGTGTCCTTATGCTTTGTGGATTTGCAAAACATATATAATGCAATGCCGATAAGTGCAAGCAAAGGTGTAAAGGAGCTGGGTTTGAGAAGCTTAACAAAAAAGTTGTCACTCTCAATGCCGCCAAGGCTTAGTATCCAAGCGGTAATTGTAGTACCGATGTTAGCGCCCATTATAACGTTAATGGCCTGCTTAAGGGTCATAAGACCGGAGTTAACAAAGCCCACTACCATAACGGTGGTAGCCGAGGAGCTTTGAATAACAGCGGTAACGCCCATACCTGTAAGAAGCCCTGCAATTTTACCTGTGGTTAACTTTCCCAAAAGGGCTTGAAGCTTGTTACCGGCTTTTCTTTCAAGCGCCTGTCCCATAAGGTCCATACCGAAAAGGAACAGACAAAGGCCGCCAATTAAAGTCAGCACATTAAAAACGTCCATATACAGTTTATCCTTTCACATCCTGTTTAAGGTAAGCCAATTTACCACAACTACATTATAACACAGCGTTTTTTGCGGTGCAAGAAAAAATTTAGTTTTTTTCTATTTTCCAAGCAAGCCTTCAACAAAAACCTTAACGCCTATAAGCATAAGAATAACACCGCCAAACACCTCTGCCTTGCCTGCCATACCGCAACCAAACCTTTTACCCAAGGCAACGCCTGCCAAGCACAATACAAAGGTAATTACAGCAATAATAAGAACACACGTTAAAGCCTCCGGCAGGTTGTGTTCTTCAATGGTAAGCCCTGCAGACAAAGCGTCGATAGACGTTGCAATGCCTTGAACAATCAAAGCGCCGGCGCCGTTTTTCGGTTTTTCCTCGTTTTCTTCGCCGCAACGATGCTTAAGGCCATCTGCCATCATTTTTGCACCGATAGCAAAAAGCACCAGCAGAGCTATCCAAGGTATGTACCTGTCAAAGCTTTTAAAGTGCTCAACTACGGTGTGTACGCACACCCAGCCTATAAGAGGCATAAGAGCTTGAAAGAAAGCAAAACATCCCGCAGTTGCCAACATTCCGCTTTTTTTCATTTTCGGGTCGTTAAGCCCTCGTACCAAAGAAACCGAAAAGGCATCCATAGCTAAGCCAAGTCCCAAAGCGGCACTTTGCGCCAAAAACATAAACATCATATATACATCATCCTTATTAAATTGAAAGGGTATTTTCGTTGCCGATGGCTATTTTACCAAGCTTCGTACAGTTTGTCAATATACTGCCCTCGGTGGTAATAAAAAAATATTAGAAAAAAATACATTTTTTTATGATTTACTATTGCAAAATGGAAAAAGGTGTGATATTATTATTGAGTTAGTAAATACAAATTCTTTAGGGAGGTGAGTTGCTTGCCGAACATTAAGTCAGCTAAAAAGAGAGTTAAGGTTATCGCAGTTAAAACTTTACGTAATAAGGTTATTAAATCTGCGCTTAAGACTTCCATCAGGAAGTATGAGGCCGCTCTCGCAGACGGCAATAAGGAGCTTGCCGCTGCTACCTATAGGGAAGCTGTCGCAAAGATCGACAAGGCGGTAGCAAAGGGCATTATGCACAAGAATACCGCTGCCAGACGTAAGAGCCGTTTCACTCGTTTGCTTAACGCAATGGCATAAGGCTTTTATTAAGGTGTAATCAGACCTGTATCAGCAATGGTGCAGGTCTTTTTCCTTTTTATAAAAAGCTATTTACATATCGGGCGGTATGTGCTATACTAATCGGGTAAACTAATCCCTAAGGGGGCATTATTATGAAAACAACAAAGCTTACAGCTTTTATATTAGCCTTGCTTGTGTGTATGTCCTTTGTCCTTTGCGTTTATGCGGAGGAAAGCGGCGACGCGGAAGCGTCAACCGATGCAGAAACTCCTGCACCAAGCTACGACTACGTTATTAAATACGGCTATAAGTCGTTGCAGTCTTACGACGGTGCAACGCCTGCAGATTATATAAAGGGCTCTACGCCTAAGCCTTCCTACGTTAACGCCGGCGACAGCCACGTGGTTTCTGATAACTACTATGGCTGGAGGGACTACGTTTTTGTAGGCTGGCGTGCAGGGGGCAAGCTTTATCAACCGGGGGACGTAATCTATAACGTAAGCAGTGATATTACCTTTATTGCGGAATGGGCACGTCCTACAAGGCCTTCTATGACCGTACACGGCATCCTTAGCTACAGCAAAAACGGCAAGGTGATTGAAACTGTTTCCGCACCCATAGGCCAAAGCGTTAAGCTTAAGGAGGGCGAATGGCAGGACGCAAGCGGCAGGATATTTGCAGGTGGTGCAAATTTTCTTATGTCCTTTACCGGCGTTGATTTTGCCGAGCCTACCTTGGGCTACACCACTGCTACGGTTAAGTATAACGGTGACGGTGTTACAAGCGGCATACAAAGCACCTTTAAAATAAAAAACGGCAGCAGTTTTATAGTAGACGGCTGCTACGGTGCAAAGGAGGGCTACACCTTTTCGGGCTGGTCTGACGGTAAAGACAGAGTTTATCTGGAGGGCGATACCTGCGCTGTGAACGGTGACCTTACCCTTACCGCCCTCTGGCGAGAGAACGAAAAACCCGCCCCTAACTACTGTACCGTTACACTCAGCGTGGGCGAAGGCGGTAGCTCTGTATCGGCAGGTAAAAGCACCATAGAAAAAGGCAAAAAGTTTACCTTTACGGTTCAAGCGGATAAGGGCTATAAGCTTAGCTCCGTTATAAGCGATGGGGCGGAGCTTGGCACAGGGGGCACCTACACCCTTACCGTAAATGCTGATATGAGCATAAGCGCAAGCTTTGAAAAGCTACCCGAGGAAGCTCCCGCTGTAAGTGAGGACTGGGCTCCCGATGAAAGTGCGGCTTCTACGGAAGAGCTAAGCGGAAACGAAACTGTCTCACGGGAAGAAAGCGAAGCTTCCACGTCCAACGACGATGAAAACGGAAGCTTTACTAAGATAATAGTTATTGTAATTGCGGCAGTTATATGCGTGGGCAGCGTAGTCCTTGCGGCAAAAGCTACGTCAAAGAACAAAAGAAAACGTTAAATAAATACGGCGGGCGACATTAATCGCCCGCCGTATTTTAAACAAATGTAGGGGAGCGCAGTGCGCTCCCGTTTTGCGTTCCGTACAAGGTCGGCATAGCCCGTTACCAAACGGGCGGCCGATGACCGCCCCTACGGTGTATTTGTTACCACGTCTTAATAAATAACAAAACGTGGCGGTTTTATTGTAGGGGAGCGCAGTGCGCTCCCGTTTTGCGTTCCGTGTTAACGATGGCCACGGCAAAATGTACGCCTTAAGGCGCAAAAATAAGCCCCCGGTCTTACAAAAACCGAGGGCAAAAAACTTTTAATTTAAGCTTCGCTGCTTTCGCTTTTATCAGAAGGCTTTACGGGAGTGAAAACAGGCTTGGAACTGTCCTTGCTGTCCTCGCTTTCGTTCTTGTCGGAAGGCTTTACGGGAGTGAAAACGGGCTTGGAAGCATCATCGTTTTCGCCTGCAGTAGCTCTGTCAACCTCAATGCTGCCATCGGCGCACTTAAGCTCGGTAAACGCACAGTTCTCGTCCCATTTTCTGCCTTTAACGACAGAAGCCCAAGGGGTTTTAGCGCCGTTAAAGCTAAAATCATCCAAAGCAACGCAGTTATAAAATGCAAGGTCGCCAATTTCGGTCAAGCTTGCGGGTAAATTAACAGTCTTAAGACTATCACAGGAGTAAAAAGCCCTGTAGCCTACAAGAGTAAGACCTTTGCCCACAACAACCTCGGTAAGATTATCATAATTATAAAATGCGTTTTTTCCTATGGTGGTTACCTCGTCACCAAAAACAACCTTGGTTACCTTGTCCTTATGTACAAACCACTCCGCCTTTTGGGGGATGGAAAAATCATCCATATGACCTACACCCGTAAAGGTAAGAGTGCCGTCCTTTTCGTTAAAGCTCCATTCCAAAACAGAGGGAACAGGGGGCTTTTCACGGGTGAAGAAATATATACCTGTGGCAACACCGCCCAAAACCAAAACGCAAACGGCAATTATAACAACAAGCTTTACGGGAAAGCCTTTTTTATTTTTAGGTTCTGCAGAGGGAACGTCCTGCACATTTACTTTTTCCGAGGTTTCCATAACATAGTCCTTTCTTTTACCGATACTTAAAAAACACCGATAAATACTGACGCTACTACTAGTATAAAATAAACATTGCCAATTGTCAATATTTGCTTGTCAAATGTTTACAAAAAGCGCAAAAAAAATCACCCCCTGAAAAACCACGGGGTGATAATTAAACCCTATTAAATTACTTGTTCCAAACTTCGATTTCTTCAAGCTGGATAACGTAGCCGCCGTCAGAAACGATGAT